>JAQCEJ010000001.1 GCA_027618475.1 Planctomycetota bacterium
TTTCCTGGGGTGGACTCAACTCGCCTGCCTATTCACTATTCTTAAGAGGTTTTGACGGAGCCTCATTGTTTTTTCGAGATCGTGAGGTGCGGTGAATTGAGGTGGGAGAGACGCGGCCCACTTATCCCCAAAGCCCTCACGGTAAGTGTGAAGGTGGGGACAAGGGATTTCGATACCATCAGGGTTCGTATGCGGCGGGCCATCAATATCGAGACGTAAAAGAATCTCCGTCACCGCATATCGATTCATGTACGTGCACTTCTTCAGCTTAATCCTACCTTTTCGATTAACGTCGAAAATAAAAGCCTCGCGTCCATCGGTCGACCTCGCATTGAGTTGAATGGACTCGTTTGAGTCGGGAAAAGAAATGGTTGACGAATCCACGAGTTTTTTTGGCATCCGCAAGAGTTCGACTATCTTAACTTGGGTTAGCATATCTCGCTCCAGTACCCCCAAAACGTCATCACAACTGATTATAAAAACAGGTGTGATCATTTGCAATCATAAAATCAGGCATGTGATTTGGCGCGAAGCACCACAGCTCTTACTTGTGCCCATGATGCCCCCCATGAAACAGCTCGTGGTGCTCATCTCCCATCGCGATTACGTACGAGATCAAATCCAGAATCTCTTCGCGCGTCATTTTATCGAGCAGGCCCTTCGGCATGATCGATGTCGGGGATTTTTCTTTCGCGACGATGTCGGCGACTTTTAACTCGACCGGCTCGGTCTTTGCCAATGGGTTTTCGATGACGGTGAGCGTTGTTGGCGTTTCTTTGAGGATCATGCCGGTGTGGACTTTGCCCGATTCCATTTCGAAGATGTAGGTCTGGAACTTCTCGTTGATTCTCGCCGACGGGTCGAGGAGTTCTTTCAGGATGTCGAGCCGTTTGAGTTTCGGATCGAGCTTCGCCAGGTCGGGGCCGATTTGTTGGCCGATGTTGTTCAGCTTATGGCAGGCGACGCAGTTCGCGACCGTAAACATCTGCTTGGCGGTGGCGAAGCTGCGGCCTTCCTTTAATTCGGCGACGGCGCCGGCGAGTTCTTCGTACTTCCATTCCTTGCGCGGGCGGTTGAACTTGAGCATCTCGTCGTGAATTTCTAACGGATGCGCCGCCATGTACGCTTCGGGGTCGGTCTGGTAGTCGATGAGGTTGTCGACGACGTACAGCGCACCGTACATCCGCCGCCAGTGGCCGGGGTACGTGCAGACGTATGGATAAACCCCAGGCTCGGTCGGTGCGGTAACGCTGAGTCGCTGCGCTTGTCGCGGCGGCAGCAGTTTGCTCGCGAAGATCACGTTATCGCTCTCGGGAATATACTGCCGTTCGAGCGCACCAGGTTGCGTCGCGGTCGCTTCGCCCAGAAGGCCGACTTCGACGAGGCTGCCGGGCTGAATGATCACAAAATTGTGCGGCATGATGTCGATGTTCTCAAAGAAAATCTCGACCGGCTTGCCCGCTTGCACCACAAGCCGTTCTTTGTCGTAAACCATCTGCTCGGGAACGGTCGACAACCGCAACACGCGGACGGCGAGTTCGCCGAGTTGCTGGCGGATCGGAACGGCCTCTTCAGCCGGGAGCAGACTGGCGAGGTTATCGGCGAACTGCATGATGTCGAGCGACGCGGGGGTCGTCCGCTGGTCGACGGGGATCGCTTCGATCCGTGCGAGCAGCGTTTCGAGCGTCGGTCCGGCGACTTCCGGCGGCCAGAACGTGACTGGAATTCTTAGCATCGCCTGCACCGCACTTTGCCGATTGATATCGGAATCGAGAAACGGCAACAGCGATTTAAACGTATCGGTCTCTTTGCCGCGGACCGACGTCAAACCGAGCATCGCCGCCCGGCGGATTTGATGTCGTGGCGACCCGTTGCCGACGTTAAACGTCGCCAAGGTCTGCGGAGCGGGTTGCCCCGTGAGCGAGACGACGGCATTGCGATTCGCATCGAGGACTTCCAGCGAATAGCCTTCGAGCCGTTTGCCGAGTTCCCCTTCGTTGCGGTTGTAGATAACGATCGATTCAATCGGGCGTGCGCCGCCGAGATCGAGTTCCCACCAGGGGTCTTTCGACTGGTCGGTATGGGTTTGAGAGTTGTCGCCGTAATTGCCGCTGGTGTTGCCGTCGATGGCGCGTTCGGGTTTACCCTCGTGTGCCGTCGTACTTTGCGTCGCTTTGCCTTCGCGCGCGATGTTTTGTCCGCCGCTCATCACTTCGACCTCGGCGAGCGTGAGCACTTTCTGATCGCCGGGGATTGTAATGCGCACGAATTGCCCGATGACGGCATCGTTTTCGGTTTCGGGAGATTGCAGATTCTCGGGCAATGTATCGAGCAGCGGCGCAACGAGCGGATACATCGCCGCTTTTTGATTCGGGTCGCGGACATTCGGCATCGCCGAGACGAGATCGCGCAGCGACGGTAAGGTTTGCGTCGCGAGTTCCCATGCCGGCGCGACGTCGCCGTCGACGGCGACGAGCGAGACGAAGCCGAGTTGCCGGGTGACGGCCAGATTCGCTTTGAGAGCGAGATCGACGAGATCGTCGCGGATCGATTGCAGTTCGTCGGCATCGCGAGCCGTCAACATGCGGACGAGGTCGAAGAGAATACTCTGATCGGTTTGCGTCTGCGGGTCGTCTTGACGGTGAATGAAATCGAGCATCACGGCGAGTTCAGATCGGTTTTCAGAATCGGCTAACCCGGCGACGGCAGATTGACGGACTTCATCGCGCAACCCCGGTCGCATCAGAATTTCGGTATTCACAACGACGTTGCGGTCGAGCGACAACAAATCGTCGACGTTGATCACCTTCACGAAATAGCGAAGGCCCTGCGGCGTTTTGAAGTCGATCGGCGTCTTCGCAGCGAGTGCTCTGGTGATCACTGGGTCGAGAGCACGCAGCGTCTCGCTACGCACGAAATCGATGTACTGATCGGTGGGGTGTTCCATCGCCACGAGGACGATTTCGATCGCGGTTGGGTCGTTGAAGAAACTGGCGGCACGAACGGCTTCGAGACGGACGCGCGGGTGTTCGTCGTTGGCCTGATCGCGCATCATATCGAGTGCCGAGGGAATGCGGTCGCGCCAGTAGCAGAGGATTCGCGTCGCCGCCGCGCGGGCGCGGAAGTCGGGCGATTTCAACATACGATTCAGCAGTTTTTCATTAACGACGTTGTGATACTGATGCACCCAGAGCGCTTCGAGCATCTGGTGTTCGTAATCGGGATCGTTCTTGTCGAGGGTGCCGATCCATTTCTGCACGCCGGCGACCACGTCATCGGTCGGCCTCCCGCCGAGTTCGATTTTCGCGCGGTAGCGAACGCGGTCTTCGGGTTCTTTCAGCAGATCGAGCAGATGTTCGATCGGTTCACCGACGACGGCGACCGGCTTCAACAGTTCGCGGCCTTTGTACGTTACGCGATAAATGCGGCCGTGGGCGCGATCGCGGCTGGGGTCGCGGAGATTGTGCTGCATGTGCCCGATGATCGGGTTCTGCCAGTCGAGAAAGTAGAGTGCGCCGTCGGCTCCGACTTTGAGATCGGAAGGCCGAAAGTTCGGGTCGCTCGACGAAAGCAGCGGTTCGACTTCGGTCCCTGCGAAACTCGAATCTTGATCGGTGATCTTGTATTGCAAAATTCCCTGGAAGCCGATCACGTTGGCGACGAGCAGATTTCCTTGCATTTCTTCGGGGAAATGCCGGCTCGAAAGGTATTCCATACCCGGGCAAGGCCGCGTCCTCTGCATATAAACCTGCGGCGGGTTGCGATGTTTTTCGGGATAATCGAGATGTCCGGAAAAGAGCGCGGCATGAAACGGCCGCGAACCGGTGCCGTCGACGACGATGTCTTGTCCCCAGCGGTCGAAGACGTGTCCGTGCGGATTGGCGAACCCGTACGTCACGTAAACATCAAACTTTTGCGCACGCGGTTCGTAACGAAAGACTCCGGCGTTGACGCAACGGACGTTCGGCCCCCAGGGGGTTTCGACCTGTGTATGATGGAACGTTCCTTCCTGAAAATAGAGGGCTCCGCCCGGGTCGAGCACGAAGCTGTTCGCCGTGTGATGCGTATCGGCCGAGTCGATCCCATTCACGACGCGAATGCGCAGATCGGCGTGGTCGTCGCCGTCGGTATCTTTGAGGAACCAGACGTCGGGAGCCTGCGCGATGAGCACGCCGCCGTTGTAGAACTCGAAACCGGTCGGGCAGTGCAGATTGTCGGCCCAGGTGATGCAGTTGTCGGCTTTGCCGTCGCCGTCGGTGTCCTCGAAGATGAGGAGTTTGTCGTTCATCGGTTCTTTGGGTTTCCAGTGGGGGTAAGTCGGCCACGACGCGGCCCACAAGCGACCCTGCGGATCGAACGCCATCTGCACCGGCTTCGCGAGTTCGGGAAACTCTTTTTCAGAAGCAAAAAGATTGACTTCGAGGCCGTCGGCGATCGTCATCTTTTCGATCGCTTCGTCTCCGGTGTAGAAGAGGTGTGCTCCGTCGGCGAGCGGCCCCGGTTTGTTGGTGACGACAGGAATGAATTCGGGGGTGTTGTAATCGTTGACGACGAGATCGTCGCCGTTGACGACGGCCCAGATGCGTTCGTCGCGGTTGGCGGTCATCACGTCGAGAACTTCGAGTTCGCGCTGCATCACGACGCGATTGGTCTGGCCGTCGGTGAAGGCGAGATCGGCCCGCGCGCCGAACATCGAGTATCCGTCGACGGTGCGGTAACGGTTGAACCAGTAGAAGTTCTTTTCGAGAACCGCCTGCCGCGTTTTGTCGAGTGTTTTTTGTTTGTCGTCGGTGAGCTTCAGCGGAATTTGCGGCTTCGCCGTCGGCTTAATGAGAAGCTGATCGATGATTTCGGCGAGGTGTTTGTTGCCGTCATCGGTCAGGTGGATGCCGTTGATCGTCTGCGGTTGCTTGACGGCGTCGTACAACTGTTGCGTGGGATGAAAAATATCGACGAACGTCACGCCATTATCGGCGGCGACGTCGGCCATCGCCTGCGTATACATTTCGAGGCGGGCGTTGTTTTCTTTTCCGTCGGGAAGGTTCGGCGTATTGAGATCTTCGTGCGCGATGGGAGAGAAAATCACCACACGCGGGGCCGATTCGCCGTTGTATTGCTGGGAAAGTAGGTGCTGAATGTAATCGGTGAGATCCTGACGAAATTGATCGAGCCCCGCTTCGCCGGCGAACGATTCGCCATAGCCGAAAAAGGCGAAGACGACGTCGGTCTCTTGTTTGGTGAGATGTTCATCCGGAGTGCCGAAGCCCATCGAGCGGAGGCGAAGCGTGAGTTCGTCTCCCGAGAAGCCGAGGTCGCGAAAGGCGAGTTTGTGTTTCGGATAACGCTGATAAAGCATCGCCTCGAGCCAACCGTCGTGCTGCATGCGATCGGCGAGCGTGTTGCCCACGAAGCAGATGTGGTCCCCTTCGTTCAGGACGAACGGTGTCGGTTTCGGCCGCGGTTTTTTCACGGCAGCGGCATTGGGTTTTTCGTCGGCGAGTGCGAGTTGTTCCTGCGGGGGGGCGACGGGTAGCTGCGTGCCACAGAGTGCAGAATCGTCGTCATCCAGTGCGAGGGGAAGGTTCGCGACGTTACCGGTTTCGACGGCGAACTGGCCACCGTCTGCGGGTTCCGTTGGTACCGACTCCGGCGAGAAACTGAACGCTGCTGCGGCGAGCGTCATGGACAAAACGGCGGGAACGAGAATGAAGCGACGGTCTGTCGAGGAAGTCAATGCGTGTTTGCTCATGGATATCTCGGCGATGTTGGTAGTCGTGGGATGACCGGGCAAGAGTGCCGGTCAACGGAGTTCCGGGATGAATTGCGCAGCACACGGTGCCGCTACAAACGACGAGCTACCGATTGTATCGCCGCAGAGAGAGAGCGTCGACCATGCGGACAACGGAACAGAGCCGAGAGAGTGGGAAAGGGGGAGAGGGGGAGAGGGGGAGACGGTGAGATAAACGCGTGGGGACTCAAAAACGTTTAGCCGCCACGCAACGCGGAGCGCGCTCTCAATTACTCGGCGGCAAAGAACGCGCGGAGGTCTTTGAGTACCTGTTTGGCACGGGACTGGAACACCGACGCCTTGCGGACCCTGCCCAGAGGTTTGATCTGATAATGAATTTGCACGCGTGAAACGCTCGACTTGCGGCCGTTAACCACTTTGTTGTACGTCTCGCCAAAGACCAGTTCAAGTTCTACCGGTTTACCATCGTCCGCTGCACTCCAGTACGGAAACAGTCCTTTGCGGCCGAGTCGGATCACGGCTCGCTCGGGCGAAGCCGAAACAACTTTCGCGTTGAACTCGTTGACGAATCCCGACAATTTATAAACGATAATGTTGGCGGCAATGCACGATTCGAACGAACCTTTAGCCACGAACGATAAATCTTCGATTCCCTCTTCCGCCGCTTCGTCGATCTCTTCGTCCTTATAGAGTTGATCCTGAGTGAGCGATTTTGTGCAGTTACGGCCGGCATTTTTGGCGCGATACAGTGCCGTGTCGGCCCTTTTGAGAATGCTTTCGATCGAATCGCCGAACTCCGCCTCGGTGACTCCGAACGACGCCGTGACCTGTCGCCCTTCGAGTTGCGGGATCGACAAGCGAGAGAGAGCTGTGCGGAGCCGTTCGGCTTTGAGAACAGTCTGTTCGAGATTGGTTTCGGGATTGACGATCACGAATTCTTCGCCACCGAAGCGTCCGATAATTTCACCCGAATAGAGTTCCATCTGCAGCAACCGGGCGGTTTCGATCAATACGGCGTCGCCGACATCGTGCCCGTACGTGTCGTTGATCGATTTGAACAAATCGATATCGAGGAAAATAAGGCTCAACGGCTGAGGCGCACGTGAGGAGTTGAAATGATTCACATGGCGGGCCAGTTGAGTTTCGATTTCACCGCGGTTGTTGAGGGAGGTCAGGGGATCGCGCGTCGCCGCCAGTTTGAGTTCGCGAAATTCGATAGGATGACTGTTGCTGCGCGATAGATTGCGGAAGATTTCCGCAACGCCGTGCAAGTGTCCTTTTTCATCCCAGATAGGAATCGACTGCACTTCGACGCGAACCCATTGTCCGTCGACGTGTTGCACCGAACATTCTCCAGTAAAACTGCGACCGTCGCGAAGCACGCGTTGAATGGGTATCTCGCTGTGAGGGAGCGAGGTGCCGTAATCGTCGGCGTAGCGGATGGCGTTGTCGGCCCAACTCTGCCCCAGGACATCGCTTGAAGCGTGTCCTAGCAGTTGTTCCATGCCGTGATTCCAGATGCGAGTTTTCATCTTGGGATCGACGACGTAGAAACCGTCGTACATGCTTTCGAGCTGATGCAGATACGAAAAGATGCGACAGAGACTTGCGGTATCGGCCGATTCGGTCGCCTGACGTTGTGACGACCGGGTATTGCGTTCGTCACCCAGGGTTCCGTCGGGCTGTATTGTCAGGCTGAAATCACGGGAGGGGGACTTGTCGAGTTGATGTCTGGTCTGCTCGAAAAACTGATGTCCCACGGTATCGAGCCAGCGCGACAATGCGTCGACGACGTTGCCGTCGAATTGAGTTCCCGTGGCATTGTTTAACGTCGCCATAATTTCGTCGTGGCGCATCTTCGGTCGATAGACCTGATCGTGCGACATCGAGTCGTAGGCATCGGCAACCGACAGCAAGCGTGCTCCCAGAGGGGTCTCGGTGCAGCAGCCGTTGCAGGTATCGTGATAACGGCTTTGCAGGTTGCTGATGATATTGATCACGTTGTGGTCGACGCGGCAGGCCTGCAACACCGACTGGGTGATGTTGTAATGCAGCGTCATCAGGTGGGCTTCGTTGGGGTTCAGCTTTCCCGGTTTGAAAAGAATGTTGTCGGGAACGCCGATCTTACCGATGTCATGCAGCAGCGCTGCGACTTCAAGGATTTTCAGCGAACGGTCTTCCCAGCCCAGATGCTTCGCCATCGCCACACACATCAGCGCCACGCGGCGGACATGGCGTACCGTCTCGGAATCGCGGTATTGAAGCGACGTCAACAGCCGGCGAAATACATCGGGGGCGATAATCCCGTCGAGATCGGTCTGCGATTTCGACGCCGGTCCGACGTTTTGAACGTGATGCCCCAGCATCAGCAGTTCGAGCAAGACGCGCGACGATTCCATCTGAGGAACCCGCTGTCCGCTGGAGACTTCCGCCGGCGTAGGACGTTCGGGTAACGCGATACTGTCGACCATAGTCCAACCCTGTTGCGAATGGTGTGTTACATCTCGAATCCGCAGATCGTCGTTCGATTCGCTTTGTACGCGAAGAGGACAAGCGACAACGGCTTTCGGTGTCAGTCAATCGATTCCAAAGAATGGAAAATGACGATAAGTTCTGATGTTGAAAATGTATGACACGTCGCCGACGTGTCAAATTTTCAACCTCCGAGAACGGCGAATTTCGCAAATCATCGTGACTGGATGCGTTTGCAGGGAAGAGAAGGGGCGTCAGAAGAAGATGATCGTCGCGATTATGACGGTTTCCCGAGTTCCTGCGATCGCAGCGTCGCCGCTTTGACGGCCTCCATCACCGTGCCGCGCAGTCCGCCGGCCTCAAGGGCGTGCAGTCCGGCGATCGTCGTTCCCCCAGGACTGGTGACGGCGTCTTTCAATTGCCCGGGATGATCGCCCGTTTCGAGAACCATTTTCGCGGCCCCGAGCAGCGTCTGGGCGGCGAGTCGTGTGGCGATATCGCGAGGAAGTCCCATGTTCACTCCGCCGTCGCTAAGTGCTTCGATGAACTGATAGGCGTACGCCGGGCCGCTGCCGGATAACCCCGTCACGGCGTCGAGTAAACTTTCCGGAACACGGACGGCGATACCGACCGCCGTCAGCAGTTGTTCGACCCATTTTCCGTCGGCTTCAGTTGCTCCGCCTCCCAGACAGAAAGCCGACGCCGACTCTCCGACGAGGCAGGGGGTGTTCGGCATCACACGGATGATGCGGCAGTGATTCCCCAGCACTTCGGTGAATCGTCGAATCGGAACGCCGGCGGCGATCGAAACGAGTAAATGATCGGGTTTGACCTGATGGTGAATTTCTTTAAGAACCTCGGTCATGTTTTGCGGCTTGACCGACAAAAACACGGTCTTTGCCTGATCCATCACCGCTGTATTGTCGGAAACAGTGCGGACGTTGCACGTTTTGGCAAAATGCTGCAAGAACTGGGGCGAGACATCGCTGCCGATAATCTGCTCGGGAGCACACACCTTCGAATGCAGAATTCCGCGGGCCAACGCCACGGCCATACGTCCCGTTCCGATAAATCCAATCGTCGGACGTGCCTCGTCTTCGCTCATCTTCGTATTCCTGTTAAGGACGTCTTTCTCGTGCTTTTTGTTTCGTGTCGGGAGAATGCCGTTCGTCGAAATGATTCTCAGGAACGCTCTTGCGCTTGACTCCCGTCTCTCGACACTTGACGATGACCATCGTGATAAGATTTGTCAATCCCCGTATCGCGGTATGTTGGTCGTTCCGGAATCTGAGGAGTTCGTTGTCCCGATGAATCTGCATTCTGACTCGGACCGTACTCTCGTCGTCGATCATGTCTGTTACGTGATCACCGAGGATGGCGTGCGCCTCGATGGGGTGTTGCAGCGCGCCCCGGCGAATGCGAACGCCGATTGCATTCCGGTTGACGTGTTTCTCCTCGTTCATGGAACGGGAAGCAACTACTATGCAGCCGGGGTTCTCGAACGTTTCGCTGCCGATGCACTCGTCGGGGGAACCGACGTGCTGCGGGTTAATACCCGTGGCCACGACGGAATCTGTGCTCTTTCCGGACCGGGAAAACGACGCTTTGGTGGGGCGGCGTTCGAAGTCGTCTCCGATTGCCGACACGATCTCTCAGCCTGGCTCTCCGGGCTGGAATCGCGCGGATATCGCCATGTCTGTCTGGTCGGTCACAGCATGGGCGGGGTGAAGTCGATCTTTGCGCAGGCTCACGATCATCATCGACTCGTCGAAGCTGTTGTTGCCGTATCGTCTCCACGCTTTTGTCATCGCCTGTTGATGTCGTATCCTCAGACAAAGCGGTTTCGCGACGATTGGCAACGTGCCATCACACGTGTCGAACAGGGAAACGGCGGGGAATTGATCCACGTCATGCAACCGCTTCCCCTCTGGATGACCGCCGAGGGATTCTTGGCGAAATACGGTCCCGACGACCCTTACGATCTCGTGCGGTGGATTCCAGACGTTAACTGCCCGGTGCAATACATCGTCGGCTCGCAAACCGTGGCGACATCGCCTGCATTTTTCGAAATCGACAGCCAACTCGAACAGATCATTCCCAACAGTTACAATTTCACGGTTCAAGTCGTCGCCGACGCCGACATGAATTACAATGTCGCTCCGGAGAAACCGTATGAACTGACGGAGCGCTGGCTGCGCGAAGTGAATGTCTGAACTTCGACCCGAGCCGCTTCTTATGTTGAACCCTTCATATTCGACGAACACTAATCCGTTCCAGGAGTCTGTCCTTCATGGTTGAAATTTCCGATTTGAAGTCCTTCATCCGCACGATTCCCGATTTTCCCAAACCGGGAATTATGTTTCGCGACATCACACCATTGCTGGCGTCTCCCGAGGCATTCGGGAAGGTGATCGATACCCTGGCCGATCGATATCGCGGGCAACAGATCGACGCGGTACTTGCCGCCGAGGCGCGCGGCTTCATATTTGCGGCTCCCCTGGCGCTCGCGCTGCAAACGGCATTCATACCGATTCGTAAGCCGGGGAAACTGCCGTTTGATACTCAGGCGTTTCACTACGAGTTGGAATACGGCACCGATTCGCTTGAAATGCATATCGATGCCATCGAAGCGGGGGAGCGGGTACTGTTGGTCGACGATCTGCTGGCAACGGGGGGCACGATGAAGGCTTGTGTGCACCTCGCCGAACAAGCGGGAGCAACGGTCGTCGGTTGCGCGCATGTCATCGAATTGACGTCGCTGAAAGGACGCGAAAAACTTGCTCCTTGCGACGTCTTTTCGCTGATCGAATACGATGGGGAATAACTCGCTGCCCCGTGATCACTCACATCGTGGCGCGGCCTGTCAGACGGGCACCAAATTCCCAGAACCCTTCGTGAACCTGTCGGGAGCGGATGATCTCGGCATTCAGCCAGATCGGTCCTTTGCCGGTCTCGAGGCAGAGAACAAAACTGGTGAGTTTGATGTTTCGCGTGTATAGAAACGAAACGCCGTTGTTGCTGATATTTCGAATTCGAACCAGAAAGGAGTTCGAATCGTCGGTTGGTCTGACGACCCCTTCTCCATTGGGAGGGTAAATCAAAGATGACGTGCGGAGATTCTTCCGAGGTGACGAGCGTTTTTGTATCTGATGCCCCTTGAGTCGATCGGCCCAGCGATCGAGACTCTCCAAAGCGCGCATCGCCCGACGAGATTCGGATTGTTCGACGTCTGACTGTGATGTCGTATTCATTGCCTCGATCCCGCAAGATCACGGATTGTCGGCCACCCGTATGTGGGGGAAAGCCCGGTCATTATCAAATACAACATACCTTTCGTTTTTTGAGGTCAACCGATTCTTGTTCCACGAGAAGAGGTTCTCGCTGCAAATCTTTCGATTCTTGCGGTGTTTCTCGCCTGATTCGGAAAATCCCCACATTCGCTGCCGATGGCGATCGTCTTACAATCGGCACGACGAGACCGGGCGGAGACGGCCGGGTTATGGAAACTTTCTACTGGTTCTCGTCGAGAATCTCGCGCAACAGCGGTTCGAACGCATTGGCATGACGCCAGAAACCAAAGTCGGTGGGGTGCGAACCGTCGACGGTATCTTCACCATCCTTACCCAGAAGTTTGTCGCCGGTGAGGTAATAAATCCCCTGCACGCCGCCGTCGATCAGTTTTTCGAATTCCTGAAGCAATGCCGCGCGGTTGGTTTCGTTGCGGACGCGCGGCCCGTCGAGCACCTGCGAATTCGCATAACTGCGGTCTTCCACCAGCAGAATTGGTGTTTCGGGATGCGCTGCCTGCAACTGCTTGACCAGCGGTGCCGTGTTCGCCGACACCGCCGCGGCATCCATGTTCGGCAGACAATCGATGACATACACCGCCGCGTCGATCTCGGCGATGAATTGTGCGACTTCGGCCTCCATCCGTCCGTTGCCCGAAAATCCAAGATTAATCACCGGCCGCTTCAATCGACGAGAAAGAATAGCGGTGTGCACCATCCCGGGCCGCGAAGCACAACCACCCTGCGTAATCGACGTACCGTAGAACACAATCGGTTTGGCATGATCGGCGGGATACTCGGGGCCTTTGAACAATTTGGCCCCTTCGGGCAATCCGATTTCGACCGAAGAGACTCCGTTGTACAACGGAAAATAAAGCATGAATTCGCGCGGAGCGGCGGTGCTCCCCGCCGTAAATTTGGCCGTGTTCGTGGTTTGTGTCGGTTGTCCCACACTGAGCCAGCGCCATTCGCCTTCGCCGTTTCGGACGTATAAGTCGAGTCCGCTGACTCCCGTTGCCGGCATATGCGGCATCGCCAGTCGATCAGAAATCAAAGTCCAGCGTGCGGAGAACGACGGAGCGTCGGTGATAAAGCGGACGCATTCCCCTGCCGAGTGCCGACTCAATCCCCAGACGGCGTCGCGAACGACTCCTTCGGCCCGTGCGGGAAGGCGATCGTACGGTGCCTTCAAATCGGCAAATGCTCTTCCTTCGACGTCGAGCAGGGCGGCATCGTACCATTGCACACCCTCTTCGCTCTTTGACTTAGAAGGCGAAATCGGTTCGTCGGCGTGGGCGAATGAAAATATCGTCGAGAAAAACAGGGCGTTCAGCAACACGGTTCGTAGAAGATTTTGCATGTGAACTCTCCGAGTGAGTGATGTTCTCGCGACGGCCAAGTGATCAAGGTCTCGTCGCGCCGAAGGCATGAACATCAGCATGACGGATCACACGAGGGGAGGCAAGCGTGCTGGAGAATTGCATTGTTCGCCAAAGGCATCGGCGAAATGGTCGTTTCTCGCAGATGCTATTGTGCCTCGTCCGTTGGCAAGCGGATTCTCTTGTAACGTTTGAGTGTCGTAGACGATCAGCAGACTCGTTTTGTTTCAGACCAAAAAAAGGGCACCGGACAGAAGCCGGTGCCGCGAGGAGAAAACCATCAACCAGGGGAGAGAGACTTGGTGGAACTGCCGTTAAGCCGCTCCGGAGGGAAGAGAGAGTTTACATTCAACAGGAGGGAAGGGTGTTGAACGTCTGGTGGGTGTTTGGAGAGTTGTGATGTCTAACGGTTGTTGACCACTTGAATCTGAGGAGAGGCGAGTTTCGGACCGGATGATTTGGCCATCTGGGCCTGAGTGCGTGCCTTCCAGCCGCTTACGCGGACGATGGAAGGAACGGAGGGACGAAAGGCAACTTCATGTTCGACCGCGTCGGACGAATAGCGACGGGCGTTTTGTCCGCCGTTGGCATTCGCGGGGGAAGCGGTCTCTTTGCGAATCGGTTCAGAGTAGGTGCGCGTGTCATTCAGAAGGTTGTCGATCGGAGCGTCGCCGTCTCCTTCTTCGTCATCTCGCGAACGTTCGAACTTTTTCTGAATGGTCGTACCATTCGAGGCATCGGCCGTACGCGACGGCGTTGCCCGTTGCGCACTGATCGGATCGGGAATGGGGGCCATCGCAGTTGCCGTCGGCATGCCGTACGGCGAGTACGAGTAAGCGACGGTCGTTCCCGTGGGAACGGTTCGCATGACGGTCACCGGGCGAACGACATCCACCTGGACGGTTTCATATCGGACCTTTTGTACGGCGACTTTGCGCGTTTCGGTGTAGGGAACCATCTTGGTGACGTTGTAGTTGACTTGTCGCATCACCGTCGTAGGAATTCGACGAGTGACCGGAACATTGTACGCCACCACGTTTGGCACATACTGCCGGCTGGCGGTGTAGCGGGGAGTGAATGAATTCCGGATCGAATAGGCCGTGCGGTTGATCCAGCCTGTGATCGTCGGTCGGTTGTCGTACTGACAGGGAGAAACAGACTGCCGGGGCTGATAGTTGGTCACCCAGCGGCTGTAATCGCGCTGAACGGTCTGGCATTCGACGACGTCCTGATAGGTTGTCGTGGGAATGCTGGCGGTTTTCACTTCGGTGACGGGGCGATATGCTGTCACCTGTTGATCGACGTACTCGGTTTCGTATACCGGACGCTGCACGGTTTGTTTTTCGGTGCGATACTCTGTGACCGGCACAGACTGATAGCACGACTGAACAACCGGCACCGGCTGGGCACATTGGTTGCACGGGTTCTGCGAGTAGAACTGCGCCTGGGCTTGAGAGAACGGCCCGGCGACAGCCAGACCTGACAAACAGACGATGAGACGGACACGACCATTCATGGGCTTGTTCCTAGCGAATGACAAATTGGGTTTTGCGGGGAAGCGAGATGTGATTCGGACAGGACGGCAACGACGGTTTGATTTGAACTGCGTGGGTATGATTGCCGTTGCGTGCGGGGGGAGGTTTATCCGAATCCGAAAGGTGGGTCAATAGCGTCTGCAGATTTTGCCGATTTTGAATTTCTTACAGTTTTTCAGGTGTTTTTCGAGTGAAATTACTTCGAAACCCTCTGTCGATTAACGACTTGTGACCAACCAGGTGACGACGTCAATTTCGCCCCGTCGGTGTCGTTGATTTCATTCTTACAATGTCGTTTTTACAAACCCGGCTTTCAGCGGGGTGAAGCGTTCGTCCTGCGAACCTGCAACGGTTTTCCTCTTAAAGGTGTTCGATGATTCCTCCGCACGTCGTCATCGTGTGCGAATACGGCACACTCAATGGCGGAGAACAGTCGCTGCTCTCGCTGCTCGACAACGAATCGTTTCGTTCTTCGTCGTCAACCACTCCGCGAGTGACGTTACTGGCCCCTGCCGACGGTCATTTCGCCGACGCGTTGAAATCGCGACAGCTGGAACATGTTCCGTTTCGATTGACCGATACCCAGGGGAAACGGTTGCCGCGCGAACAGGCTCAACATCATCTGGTCGAGACGCTGAAGTCTCTTTCACCGCAACTCGTTCACGCCAATTCGTTGTCAATGGGACGACTGACCGGTTCGGTTCGGGACCAGATCGAGGTTCCCTGTGTATCACATATTCGCGACATCGTTGGATTAAGTCGAGCCGCCGTGAGCGATCTTAACAGGCTCGACCACCTGATCGCCGTTTCGCAGGCGACGCGGGACTTTCATGTGGCACAAGGCGTTCAATCCGAGTCCATCGAGGTCGTCTACAATGGAGTCGATACAGCGAAGTTTTCACCCTCGGGGCGAACGGGTGACTTCATCCGCGAACGAAATCTTCCCGCCGATGCGTTTCTTGTCGCGACGATAGGCCAGATTGGTTTGAGGAAAGGGCAGGACATTCTCGCTGACGCCGCCGTTCGACTCCGCGACAGATTTCCGCTAGTCCATTATCTGATCGTCGGCGAGCGTAATTCGACGAAAGCTGAAAATCGGCTGTTTGAGGAAAACCTCCATCGACTATTCGCCGAGGCCGGGTTGACATCGCGTGTCCATTTTCTCGGCTATCGCGTCGACATGCCCGCACTGTTGCGTGAAATCGACGTGCTGGTTCACCCGGCCCGGCAAGAGCCGCTCGGGCGCGTGTTGCTCGAAGCGGGGGCCGCCGGCGTGCCGATCATCGCCACGCATGTCGGAGGGACTCCCGAAATTTTTCCGAACGATGAAGCAGTACTGATCGCTCCCGATAACGCGCAGGAACTCGCCGATCGACTGGCAGAACTGATCCGCGATGAATCGCTTCGACTGAAATTGGGAACCGCGGCCCGACGTCGCATTTCGGTATCGTTTTCGTCGTCTCAGGCGGCGAGAAAGACGCTGGAAATATGGAAATCGTATCTTGATGAGGGGCACTCATGACACCGACATTAACCCATCTGTTGGCAAACCTGCACGACGACCTGCCCGAAGAACTCTTCGAATCGCTTGTCGATTCACCTCATGTGCGAATCGAGCGGATCGTCTCGAAAGGACATCGTTCACCCGACGGGTTCTGGTACGATCAGCCGCAGAACGAATGGGTGCTTCTGCTCAAAGGGGACGCCGTGCTCGAATTCGAGGGTGAGCCTTCGGTTGAAATGCAACCGGGGACGGCTGTGTTGATTCCCGCACATTGCCGTCATCGTGTGATTCAGACCTCTGCCGACGAGCACACCGTCTGGCTTGCCGTTCATTTCGATTAGCGGCGAAGAGAATGTCTTTGTACCGGGTGAAAACGGGATCAGATGAAGAACAAGAACGTCGTCACGATAAGAATCGGCACCAGCACGCCGAACGAATAGATCATGAAACCGAAGAAGCCGGGCATCTTCACCCCGTTCTGTTCGGCAATCGCTTTAACCATGAAGTTCGGGCCGTTACCGATATAGGTGTTCGCTCCCATGAACACGGCTCCACACGAAATGGCCGCGAGAATCGCCGAGGCATTGGTCTCCGCCGGCAGTTTGAGAAACTCGGCGAGATATCGTCCATCGACCGGGACGTGATACGTACCGGCGGCGGTGGCAGCAAATGTGAGATAGGTCGGGGCGTTATCGAGAAAACTCGATAAGAGCCCGGTTCCCCAGAAATAATGCCAGGGCCGGCTGAAACCGAGCGATGCCCCATGCTCGTTGAGGATCAGTAACGCCGGTGTCATCGTCACGAAGATGCCGATAAACAGAATTGCCACCTCCAGAATCGGCTCGAATGAGAAGCGATTCTTCTCGCGATTTTCCCGTTTGGTGGTGGCCATGGCGAGTCCGCCGAGGCCGAACATCAGCGCCTCTTGAATGCCGAAGGGCCACGGTTCGCCGTCGTTACCGTAACCGTTTCCCGAGCAATATATCGTGACGACGATCCCCATCAGAAACAGAAAATTCCATTTGCCGTCGATCCCGAACGGGGCGTGACGCTGCACCTCTTCGAGTTGCGACCCTTCTCGTTCGACTTCCTCTTTGTTGAATACGACTTCGTCCCATACGTGAAAGATCACCAGCAGCACGCCGTTGACGAATGCCCATTCCTTCCAGAGCTGTAATGTCCAGTCGAACGGTACGCCGACCAGAAAACCCAGAAACAACGGAGGATCGCCGAGCGGGGTGAGCAGTCCTCCGCAGTTGGAAACGACGAAAATGAAAAATACGACGATGTGCGTGACCCGCTGTCGCGACTGATTGGCTCGCAACATCGGCCGAATGAGCAGCATCGAAGCTCCGGTTGTCCCGATGATGCTCGCAATCGAACCTCCCAGCGCCAGAAACCCGGTATTCACCAGGGGTGTACCCGACAGCGAACCGCGGACGTAAATTCCGCCGCTGACGACGTACAGCGAACCCAGCAGCGCAATAAATGCAATGTATTCTTTGAGTTTGTGTTCGAGTTCGTAAACGCCCGCCGTACCCCAGACGACGAGAAAGTAGATGACGACGGGAATCGTAAACGCGGCGGTGACGATCGCTCGGTTGCGGTTGTGTTCCCACCAGTGTCCTGCCGTCAACGGAAGAATAGCGATCGACAACAATAGCCCGGCGAAGGGAAGAACCGTCCAGACCGGCATCTGTTCTCCCATCGAAGGCCCCGTCGCTTCTTCAGCCGCGACAACCGGCGAAGGAGATCCCAACCCCAGAACGACCAGGACGAAAAGGCACCCCACCCGATTCTGCCAGCTCAACATATCTTGCAATATCCTTCACCGCACGCTGCGTCGGTAAAAACACCGACGTTTGACGGTTCTATTCAGATGAAGATTTTACAGACCGATGCGGGTTGATGTATAACACGTTCTTCGCTTCATTGCCATGTTGATCGTTTGTGCGAATTTCAACTCCAGGCGACGAACGTAGTTCGAGCGTCGTTATCCTTCTGTTCCTGATCGGAATCGGTTTTCCTCAATGTCCGGTAAGCCTTCAATACCCGAGCGTCTCAACTTGCCGATCTGGTCGGTGACCGAGACGACGCTGCGCATCAAGCATGTGATCGAAGAACAGTTTCCGATGGTCTTCGTCGCGGGTGAGATTTCGAATCTGGTGCGGGCGACGTCGGGACATGTGTATTTCACGCTCAAAGACGAGACGGCGCAGCTGAAAGCCGTCATCTGGAAATCCACCGCCGGCCGTCTGAAATTCGACCTGCACGACGGCCTCGAAATCATTGCCGGTGGCGCGGTCGAATTATATCCGCCACGCGGGCAGTATCAATTGATCGTTCAGGAAGTCGTCCCACAGGGGATGGGAGCTCTCGAACTGGCGTTTCGGCAGCTGCAAGCCAGGCTGGAAGCCGAAGGGTTATTCGACGCCGAACGAAAACGTCCTTTGCCCCGATATCCACGGCGAATCGCGCTGGTCACCAGTCCGACCGGAGCCGCCGTTCGGGACATGTTGCAAGTGATCACCCGCCGCTGGCCGGCCTGCAATGTGGTGATCGTTCCCGTTGCGGTGCAGGGGGGTGGAGCGGCACAGGAAATTGTGCAGGGTTTGCGTGATGCCGCACAGATTCCGCTGGTCGATGTCATCGTTGCCGGTCGCGGCGGTGGCAGTCTCGAAGATTTGTGGTCGTTTAACGAAGAGATCGTCGCGCGAGCCATCATCGCTTCCCCGATTCCCGTAGTGAGTGCCGTCGGTCACGAGATCGACGTCACCATCGCCGACCTCGTGGCTGACCGTCGGGCACTCACTCCCAGCGAAGCGGGCGAAATTGTTGTTCCCGACCGGCAAGAGGTGTTGCAGTCGTTGCAACACCTGATGGAATCGCTGAATTCCCGCATGTCGGCGCATCTAAAACGATATCGCCTGCTGCTCGATCACCTGGCAGAACGGCCTGTTTTTCGTCGTCCTCTCGATCGCCTTCGCTGGGAAGCCAGCCGGCTCGACGACTGGTCGGCACGACTAAGCCGATCGGTCGTGCAGTTGCTGCAGCACACTCGGCAGAACGTCACACACGCAGCAGGAACTCTCGAAGCCCTCAGCCCGTTACGCGTGCTTGAAAGAGGTTTCAGTACAACACAGAATGTCGCCTCGGGAAAATATCTCCGTCGTGCCTCCGAATCTAAAGTCGGAGATGTCATCAGCACCCGTTTGCATGAAGGAACGATCATCAGCCGCGTGGAGGATGTGAAGTGACCGACGACGCGGGCGTTTCGGCAGAATTGTTTCCCCTTCTTTTCAACAGTGCATCGTAATACGAAAGAGAATTCAAATGGCCAGGAAAAAAGAGGACGTTGCCGCCGACGAGCCGTCGTTCGAACATTCGCTGGAAGAACTGCAACTGATCGTCAAACGGTTGGAAGAAGGAGAGATCGGGCTCGAACTCTCGCTCGGCGAATACGAACGGGGCATCGGCCTGCTGCGTCGCTGCTATCAACTGTTGCAGAATGCCGAGCAGCGCATCGAAATTCTAACCGGGTTCAACGATGCGGGAGAACCGATCATGCAGCCGTTTGATGCCAAGGCGACGTACTCGCCTCCGAGTAAAGGCAAACAATGAGCCCGAAAGACAGTTGGCGCAGCTTTACTCGGACGATTCTTGTGACACCAGCTTTTGTCGGGCGAGATCGACGAATTCTTTTGCCTGCGGATCATCCTCGTATAACACGATGAGCGCCTGCCAGATTCTGACGGCTTCCTGGGCTTTCCCCTCGCCGACGAATGTGTCGGCCTGTGCCAGTGACGAGTGAGCGAGTTCGTAGCGATCGTTTTCCTCCGAGCGTTGGTTGCTCAGCTCGATCAACAGTTCTTCGACGAGTTTTTTCTGCACTGCGTTTTGTTCGTCGTCGAGTAAGACCAGCAGCGACGTGAGGATCGCCTCCGAGCGGGTATCGTCGCCGAATTCCTGGTAGTTTTTGGCCAGTTTCAGCCAGCGTTCGATCTCGTTGCGGGCGACTCCCGCTTTGCGAATCGTTTTTCGGGTAAACGTCGATTTGAGTTCGTACAACTCGATTTGTTCGAGATACGGTGCAACCCGTTCCTGCCAGGTTTCGGGATCGGCGGCGAGCAACGGCTGAAAGAATTCTGACTTCGCACGCACCCAGTCTGTTCCCGGCTCGTGTTTCATGAGTTCGACACCGGCGTCGAATTGCTGTTCGGAATTCAACTGTCGTGGGGAAAACCACCAGAATCCTCCGGCGATCAGCAACACAAACGAGACGACGAGCACGATCGTATTGCTGAAAAAATTCGAGACGGGTGTTCCGCGAAGCTCGGATTCGATTTCCGCCCGCAGAAAATTTCGCATCATGGTCCCGACGCCGGCACCACCGTGACCGGAGCGTGGCCGCTTCGTTTCCCCCGCGACGACGGTGGGAGCGAGATCGATTCCCGCCCCGGTCAGTTCGACTGTATGCGGTCCCGATGAGATTTCGACTTTCATCAGAACTTCGTTCAGTCGTCGCGAGAGTACAAAGGCATCGGGAAATCGCTTGTCGGGGTTCTTGTCGAGCAGCGTACAGACGATCTCATCGAGCCAGCTGGGAATTTCGGGAACGAACGTTCGGGGATGATCGAATTGTGAAAATCGATGTTTTTGAATGATGTCGATCGTCGTTTTTCCCGTAAAAGGGGGGCGGCCGGTGATCATCACGTACATCACCGCACCCAGCGAATAGAGATCGCTTTTCTTGGTGACCCGCTGTCCCTGTGTCTGCTCGGGCGACATGTATTCGGCGGTTCCGATGATCCCCCCGGTGACCGTCAATTTGCTGGCGGCAAAGACCTGCGCCACGCCGAAGTCGGTCAATTTGACGGTCCCGTCGGGCGAAATCATCAAGTTGCTCGGCTTCAGGTCGCGGTGAATGATCCCGGCATCGTGAGCGGCCTTCAGGGCAGAGCAGATTTGCAGAGAAATTTCGATGACCTGACGCCAAGGAAGGCGTTTTTCACGATACAACGTTTGGGTCAACGTCTCGCCCTCGACGTATTCCATGGCATAATACGAGGTTTCCTCGTCGACGCCGCTGTCGAAAAGTTTGACGACATGGGGGTTTTCGAGTTTACGTAACGCTTCGATTTCCCGGTTGAACCGCTCGACAAATCCATCTTCGCGGGCGAGAGTCGGGGGGAGAACTTTCACGGCTGCCAGACTGCCGGTGACCTTATGGCGTCCCTTGTAGACGGTTCCCATACCTCCCGCGCCGAGTTTCCCCTCGATGAGATAAGGTCCGATTTGCGGCGGCAACGATGAGGGATTGGTGACTGACGTCTCCATAAAGGCTTATCCGTTCGTATCGGCCTGTTGTTTAAGCGGTTGTTGTTTAACAGCCCGTTGAAAATGAGGGATGATCAAATTATGTGTGCCACGGGTGGCTTGTCCACCCGTGTTTTTCTGACGTCTCACAATCACACTGCCGGGCAAGCCGGCAGTGCCACCCATTTTCAACGGGCTGTTAAGACAGGGGAATCACATGCAGAACAGGTCAGACGTCGAGTGTACGGTGCTGGAATTCGCAGGGTCAATGCCGCCGCCCCTGCCCGTTTGGGAATGGGGGGAGAGGAAGCCCCGTTCGCTGTTCTGGGGCATGAGGAGAATTCTCTTAAAACGGCGGGACTTATGGTCTTGGCCCATTTCGTTGTCGTTCCGATGCCGGCAAATCGCAGTTGACGCGTTTTGAAATATTTTCTATTAAGCCTCTCCGATATTACCAGGGGAGAGCGTCCGCTCGACCTGGATGAGTCGCAAACCAGGAATGCGTTCGCTCCCCGCAAGATAACGCGATCGCTTTCTTGAAGTTAAATCTGACTTGATCTTGACCCGTCGACCGAGCAAAAAGTGCGGTTTCACTTGCGTGACAGCCTTTTTTGCACCGTTCGAAGATATTGTTTCGCGATGCGATAAGGACAGCATGCGTAGGATACTAGAGGGACACCGGACAAGGATGGCCGGCGATCTTTACCGATCGCTCTGGCGCGGTGCTCTCCTATTCAGCATACTATTAACGGTCGTGGGCTGCTCGGGCCGAAAATATTACTCTCCCGAACAACTCCCCGAAGAACTGGTCGCCCATCCGCAGGTCAATCCCCGCGGGCTGGATCTCAGTAAGCTGGCGGCTTCGAGTCTCGGCAACGACAAGATTACTCCGGGCGACCGTCTGGAAGTGACCATTTCGGCCGGCTTGACCAAAGACGATATCATCACCGTCCCCGTCGGGGTCGACGATCACGGGAATATTCAGCTTCCCGAAATACCCAAGCCGATTCAGGTGGGGGGATTTCGACTGGACGAAGCCGAACGCCTGATTGCCGTCTCGTGCGTTCACAGCGGACTATACATCTCACCGACGGTCAGCGTGACGATGAAAGAACGGCGTCTTAACACCGTGAGCGTTCTCGGTGCCGTGAACAAGCAGGGAATCGTCAAATTGCCACGAACGGCGTGCGATCTGCTCTCGGTGCTGGCGGAAGCCGGCGGGCTGAGTGATGACGCGGGAACGACGATCGAAGTTCGTTCGAACGTACCGATCGGCAATACGAATGGCGAACCCGATCGTATCGCGGGCAAACTCGACGCGGCGACCTTGCAAGCGGGCCACAGCATGCCGATTCGCAGTAACGCCGATCGCGCCGCCGGGGGATCGCATTCGACGAAAATCGATCTTGTTTCCGCCACGCAGGACGGGTCGACATTCGGTTACAACATTCCCGACGGGAGCACCGTGATCGTCGAACAGCGGGTTCCACAGCCGATTACGGTGCAGGGACGGGTCAGGTTCCCCGGCGTACAGGAATATCCGACAACTCACAGTCTCCGCTTGCTCGATGCCATTGCTCTGGGAGGGGGAGTCAGTTCACCGGTGGCCAGTCGGGTGATCGTCATTCGTCCCAATCCGGCGGATGCCGAGCATCCTGTCGTCGTCAAAACCAGTCTGAACAAGGCCAAACACAGCAATGCCGCAAACGTCATGCTGGCGCCAGGCGATACCGTGTACGTCGAGCAGACTCCGGCGACGGTGTTGCTCGACGCCGTTCAAATCATTCGCTTCGCTTTCGGAGCTTCGCTGGGGACATTGTTGTAATTCGAATTCGAACACTTGGGTGGTCGTACCTGTCGACCGATGGCTTTACTTCGCATGACTCAGAATTCCGACCTGTCGATGACTGCAAACGATCGCCGCGATCTCTCGTCGGGTGCGACCGAGTCGTTTGCGCCGGAAACAACCCTGATTCATCAGTTGCTTCGATTCTTCCGTCTCGCCAGTCTGCGGAAGGGGATCATCATCGCCTGTTGTGCGATTTGCACAGGTCTGGGCGCACTCTACTACATCACCGCCACACGAATGTACCTCTCTCAGGCGCAGCTGATGATCATCAACACCGGCGCGAACGTGATGGCGGATAACTCCTCCAGCAGCGACCGGCTGACAAAAGATATGATGCTGACGTTTCAGGCGGTCATGATGAGCGAGACCGTCATTCGCGACGCCTTGAAGCATCTGCCGAAAGATCAAAGGGTCGATTTTCGCGGCATGAAAGCCTCGCAGGCGGTTAAGGCCTTTCAGAACAATCTCAACGTGACTGCGGTGCGTCATACCAACGTGCTCGCGTTGAGCTACATCTCGACCCACAACAAGGCCGCCGCCGCCGCGCTCAAAAGTCTGCTCAAATCATATGTCGACTTTATGGATCGAACCCATCACGGCCAATCGCAAGATAACCTCGAAATTCTCACGAAACAACGGGCTGCACAAGAAGCTCTGCTGGTCGAACTTCAGAATGAATACCAGATCCTGCAGCGGACATCGCAATTCATCGACAGCGGCGAAAAACCGATGAATCCTCTCGCCGAACGGGTTAAGCAGCTCAACGACCTGCTGGTCATCGCGACAAAGGAGGCGCTGGTTGCGAAAGGGGATCTCGATGCCTTAAACGACGCCGTTCGCAACGGCGAAGACGTGATGCAATACGTGATGACCAACATGGAAGTCGTCGGACGAGATTTCCTGATGAACGAACTGGGGATGAGTCCTCAGGAGAACTACGCACTCAATCGCATGAACGATGAGATCATCAAAGAGCAGGGCGAACTCCGCGTCGCTCAAGAAAAATACGGACCCAACCATCGGCATGTGCAGCAATTGATCCAAAGCATTCGGGCCAAGAAAGAATACATCGAAGGCCTTCCCGAACAAAAGCGGAAAGCGACCGAACGACTGAAACGGGAGCACCTCGGCCCTAAAATTCTGCAGTATGCCCAACAACGGTATCACAAGGCCGTTGAAACCCGCGAGAATCTCCGTCAGGAATTCATCAAGATGGAGCAAGAGGCGCTCAAGAAAAACGCGGAGTTCAGCAAAATCGCCTCGCTCTCGTTCAAGATCAAAAACGTACAAGACTATCTCGAAGAGATCGTCGAGCGAATGGGAGAAATCGATCTCGCCAACCAGAGCAACGGCATTCAGATGGCCGTCATCGCCGATCCGCTGGTTCCCGATCGTCCCATTTCTCCGCGACTGACTTCCGTAATTGCCATCGTGGTTGTCAGCGGGTTCGGTCTCGGCCTGTTCGTCGTCTATATTCTCGACGTGCTCGACGATCGTTTCCGTACCGCCGAAGAACTCCGTTACGTGCTGGGAATACCGATTCTCTCGATGATTCGCGAAATGGTGCCCGGTGCGGGCAAAGGGATCGATGCCGTTCAGACTCACGCTCTTCCCAACAGCATCGAAGGGGAGGCGTTCCGCATGTTGAAAACCACGATCGATTTTATGGACTCCGAAACGTCGCGCGTCGCCATCACGAGTTCTGAACCGGGGGACGGCAAGACGACCGTATTGGCGAACCTGGCGGTCGCCTATGCCCAGTCGGGAAAGCGGACGCTCCTGATCGATGCCGACATGCGCCGACCAGGATTGACGTCCTTACTCGATTTGCGAGGCGACTTCGGCTTGTCGCGCATTCTGCATGACGAACGGGCCGTCGGCGATGCCGTCGGCGAAAACCTGATCGAGACCGGTTCGACCGGTCTGCATGTGATTCCCTCGGGACCCCGTCCTCCCAATCCGGCAGAGTTGCTGGCGAGCACGCGGTTCGCCGATCTGCTCGAATGGGCCGACGGCCGATACGATCAGGTGCTTATCGACGCTCCTCCTGTGCTCGCGGTCACCGACCCGGCCATTGTCGGCCGCGTCGTCGATGGCATGGTCCTTGTCGTCCGTCCCGACAAGAATCATCGACGTACGGTGATCCGCGCCGTTGAAACATTGACGGGCTTGAACTGTCATCTCTTAGGGCTTGTCGCCAATCATCTCAATCCGCAGAGCGAAAAAGGTTACGGCTACGGCTACGGCTACGGTTATGAATACGGATACGGACACGACGAGGCGACCAACGAAGCGCATGGTCCGCTGCCGGAAGATCGATATACCGATGCGATTCCGTTAAACAATTACGCGGCGTCTGATTCCGGCGATCACGATGACGAATATCGCTACGCAGCGTAGGCAATCATCATCGCTCCCCCTCCCGACGAGAGAGGGAGCGAATGCATAATATTCTGTTTCTCATAGGCACGGCAGGGAGGCGATTACGTGTCAACTCAACGGATTCGCAGACGCAAGCACAGTGAGGGATCTACCGGACAGGGGGAACATGTGATATCGGATGGCGTTCCGCCCCTCGCTGCCGGTTTGTCGATCAAACTTGTCGATCTCGGCTTTATCGGATTGATCTGCGTGATGCCGTTCATCATGGGGGGCCGGCAGGCGCTCGGTGAACTCGCGCTCGTGGGGCTGGCAGGTTATCTCGGCGTGGCGTGGTGTCTCGCCCAGTTTCTACAGCCGCAACCCGATTTCATCCGCAGTTGGGCGTATTGGATATTGGCATTCGCCTTCGGACTTGTCGCGTTACAACTGGTGACGCTGCCGCCGACGATCGTGCATCAGATATCGCCGCATCTTTCTAAAGCCTTGCCGCTGTGGTCGCCGGGAAGTGAATCGCCGATCCATCTCGGTCCCTGGTCGCAAATCAGCCTGACTCCTCACGAAACTTTGCAGGGGCTGATCGTCTTGGTCGCTTACAGCCTCATCTTTGTCGTGGCGATGCAGCGCATCCGTCGGCTCGAAGACGTGCAGATGTTCTTCCGCTGGATGGCCGTTGCGGCGGTCGCGATGGCGGGTTTTGGGCTCATTCAATTCGCGTTCGGAAACGGCAAGTTCTTCTGGTTTTATGAGAGTCCCTACACCGATGCGCTCGGTGCAGTGAAGGGAAGTTTCACCAATCGCAACCATCTGGCTCACTTTCTCGCACTCGGCATCGGGCCGCTGATCTGCTGGGGCGTTGGCATGTTTCAACGCTCCGGGTCGAATACGTCCTCGCGGGGAGGTTTCGCGTCGGGCTCTTCGGCGCAGCCGAATTACGGTGGTTTGCTGATCGTTCTATGTGGACTCGGACTGATCTTACTCGCGTGCGTTCTGTCGCTGTCGCGTGGCGGAATGATCGCCATGCTCGTTGCATTCGCATTGATGCTCGCCGTCATGATTCGTTCGAAACTTCTGGGGGGGCCGGCACTCATCGGTATGGGCGTGCTGGCGTTGGGGTTGTCGGTCGGCATTGTGGTGTGCGGCGAAGAGATGGTGCAGAGCCGCGTCGATACCGTCGTCTCGGGCGATCTCGATGAATTAGACAAGAAAAACCGTCGGCAGGATATCTGGGAAGCGGTCGTTCTGGCGATCAAAGATTTTCCCGTTTTGGGAACCGGTATCGGCAGTCATCGCGACGTCTATCCTGCGTATATGGAAAAGGTGCACCCTGTCGAGTTCTCTCACGCCGAGAACGGTTACCTGCAAGTCACGATGGAAGGTGGAATTGCCGGTTTGATTTTGATGCTGTCGGGCTGGGCTGTCTGTTTGTGGGCGGCGTTCACCGGCTTGCAACGTTCGTCGTCGCAACACACAACGCTGGCTTTAGCGGCGGTGCTGGCGGGACTCTGTGTCAGTCTGGTGCATTCGCTGGCTGACTTTGTCTGGTATGTTCCCGCATGCATGGTGCCGGTCATACTGCTGGCGGCGTGTGGATTCCGATTGCAGAGTATGATACGACCTCAACTTCCATCTGCGATGGCCCGCACCCCCTCGCTTGGCATTCCCAGGATTTTCTGGGGAGCCGCATGTCCCGGTGGAGCGTTGCTCGCCGTCTGGATGATTTTGCAGCAGCTCCCGTCGGTCGCGGCTGAACCGCACTGGCACGAGTATCTGAAATTGACGCTGAACGACGAAAGCGAAACCCCATCGAGCGAATTGGATGACGAAGCATCGGCAGACGACGCAAACGACAATGAATTCGATTCGCTCAAGAAAAAATTGCACGCGCTGACGGCTGCGGTGAAGGCCGATCCGCAGAACTCGCGCATTCGCCTGCGGACGGCATTCGCTTACATGACCGTGTTTCAGATCATGCAGAACAATTCGGAAAACGCGATGTCGCTCTCGCAAATTGCCGACGCCGCCCGCAGTTCTCCCTTCGAATCACCGGAACAGATGCGGGAGTGGGTCAACAAAGTCGTCGGTAAGTCGCAGAAGTATCTCGACGGCGCGATGTTGCACGCCCGCGAAGCGTTAACGCTCTCCCCGATGCAGGGGCATGGTTACATGTATCTCTCCGAACTTTGTTTCCTTGACGGTGAAGATCAGGAAACGCAATCGGCCTATCTGAATCAGGCTCTCGCCGTTCGCCCCTACGATCCGCAGATTCTGTTCGCCGTCGGACGCGACGCCCTGGCCCGCGGCGACCTCGAACTCGCCGCTCGAAACTGGAAAGGGTCGTTTCATCGGAGCGCGGTGTATAAGCAGAGAATCATCGATCTGCTGGCCGATTTTGTTCCGGCATCGTTCTTTACAGAGAATTTCGAACCCGACGCGCAATCGCTGCAATTGCTGATCAAGCGATATGAAAACTCGACGCGACAGGAAGATCTGCATGTGCTGTTGCGTGCCTTTGCCGAGGCAGCTCACACCGAATCACAAGTCACCGAAGGGGATAAGGCCGTTCAACTTTTGATTTTGGCGCACCGGGCCTACGATCAGTTGCAAGAGACCGAGGAGGCCTGGCAATCGTTGAACGATGCCTTGTCGATCGACGAGAATTCGTACGAAGTGCATTACGCCGCCGGTCTCTGGTTGTATCGGCAAGAGAGATTCTCCGAAGCCGTCAAACATCTCGACTGGTGCAACGAGCACAGACCCGGCAACAACAAACTTCGGTTGTTGTGCGAGAGAGCAAGAACGCGGTCTTCAGGCCGCACGGCGGTCCGCAGCGTGAGTCATTCGTCGGATGACGACGACAAACTATTCTGAACGATCGCTCTCACACTCCATCCGTGCAAGTTCAAAATGGTGTTTCCCCGTCCGAACTCCTGTCTATCGCAATACTTGCATGTCGAATCATCTATTGAACCGCTCGGCGATCTCACAACTTCACCTTTCTTAGCTCGTCATGAAGCTTCTTTCTTCGCTTCTTTAACTTATCGATGGCGCGTTTCGCCTCGAATTCAGAAACCGCCTGCAACGCTTGTTGAAGAAAAGGGTGAAGGGGGCGATGAGCATCGCCAGGATCAACGAATCCAACGAGTGCATCGAAATAGACGAGTTGCTCATTAGGATCCTTCTCCTCGATGATCAGGCGTGTCAAATCGATCACGCGGCGGCGATCCCGCCGCTGTTGTTTCGCCACTATGGCGGCACGAACCACATCATCTGAAGAATCGTCAAGTATGTTCGTCAAAGCATCATCAATGGCATCTTCGAGCATGGCCCAGCCGGCTAACTCGGCACCTGCGGTTCGAACGATTTCAATTTCGTCGCGCATTAAATGGAACACCGTGGAGTCGGGTATGCGGTTTTCCAGCGCGCGGCCGACGGCGACTCGAACCAGTTGTGACTTTTCCCTGGGATATTGCATAACAAGCCATTGAATTGCGCGAATTTCATCGATCTTCATCAGAATCGACGGATACAATTCACGGTCATGGGCTTCATCATCTTCCAATGCACGGCACGCGGCTGCG
The DNA here is from genome assembly GCA_027618475.1 of Planctomycetota bacterium. GTDB lineage: Bacteria > Planctomycetota > Planctomycetia > Planctomycetales > Planctomycetaceae > JAQCEJ01. Next base: position 29,052 of record JAQCEJ010000001.1, read on the forward strand.
AATGCTGCTTCGGGGTCAAATTCTGCTAGACATTGGATGGCGTTAGCCTTAGATCCCACGCACCAAGAGGGACCCTCAGCGTCAGCACACGCGTGATGAAACAACTCGCGAACCCGCGAATCTTGAAACACCTTTGTTCGGACTTCCGCTGGTCGTATCTCTGTCAGAAAGAGCTTGAGGAAGGAATATCCGTCAATCCACCGGTGATTTGGAATGTGAGATAACGCAATTTCAGCGACCACGTCGTGGTACTCGGTCAGATTGATGAGGTTGATCGCGGTTACAAAATCGAAGTGGACCTGCAGATCTTCGTACAATGCGGCCCATGCGTCCGGTGTTCCCGCGTTTTGGAGCATTTGAATCGCGGAAAAACGCTGCTTGCCGACCTTTAGGTGGTCGGAAACTCTTGCGACTCCCTCCTTCGAACAATCATTTAATGATTCAAGGGAGATAATACAGGCGTGGGCCAATTCCGAGTTTGGATCGCACTGGTCGAGGATTGCGTGAAGGCGAGAGCAATCTTCCTCGCTCCCTACTACTCCGAGTGCTATTACGCTTCCGACGGTCGGCGTTTGTTCGACCGTCTGTCTGAGCGATTCGGTCCAGACGTCTGTTATCGGTCTTGGAGCCCTCTTTAGATCGGGAGACGTTTTCATTCCCCACTTCTTAATTCCTTCAGCTACGAATTCCCATCGTCCAAGTTGCGCTAGAATCTTCATTGCCTCATCTTGAACGACGGGAACATCACCACCACCCGGCCAGCACTCATCAGAAAGGGTGATTTGCCGCAATCGTTCGATCGTGAGTGCATCGGAACGTCTCGATGACCATTCGAGAGCGGCGTGCTTTCCGTACTGGTCACCCCTAATGAGGAATTCGTTCGTGACGGCTGTCAGCCCGTCACCGCCAATAAGATTCAGAATCGCAATTGCAGGATCGCGTTCGATTCCGGTTGCCCATTGGCCAAGTTGAGGTCCGATTCTTAGCACGTAGTCGCGGAGAACACGTTCGAACGAGGTACCTCGTCGGGCACGAAGCACTTGCAAATGCTCCGGTGCAGCCAGTTTCGCGATAAACGCCAGCTCACGATGAAGGACGTTGCAAGAGTCCGCATCCCCACGGAGTTTTGCGTCAAGCACTCGGCCCAATGCATCGATCGCAATTTCCAGCATCGCGGTGGAGATGTCGTTTTCCCGGTTTTGAAAAGCGAGCGCGATTTTCCAAGGATCGTCAGACCTTTGCATCCATTCAAGCAGGGCCGCGTGTGTTTCCAATCGACGTCGTTCGAAAATCTCGGTGAATGCTGAATTCCTCCACAGGTTAACTTCCATTGGATCCGTACGCGACAATCCAGCGACCGCTGCATCAGGCGCGAGACGAGAGAGTGCTTGCAATGCCGGCGCTGAGACAAGATCAATCTTGCTTCCAATCCACTGGTGTAACCAGCCCGTTTCCGAAGTGTCGCGATATCTGGCGATGTTGGCGACTAAGCTGCGCGGCTTTTCGGCCCGCGTCTTTTCGAACAGCATCGCTTTGACTAAATACCACGTCCGTCCTCCGTCGTTCGCGTTCGCAACCAAGTAACCCAGATCGTGCACCGGTTCCGTCGCCGGTTCAGCACACTTGATCGCATTTACCAGCCATTGCGGCGCTTCACGAACCGATTGTCGCAGAGCATCAAATGTTTCCCTGTAGAGAAGCAAAGCGTTCTTTACTTGCTCGCCAAATAGGGTGGGATCGCGTTGGGCAGTAACATGAATGGTCCAAAGGTGGTCGAGCAATGTGGGGCACGGTGCTAAACGAAGAAGATTCACGCCGCGTCGCTGCTCTTCGTAATCATCGGATTCGATCAGAGGTCGTGCGAACGTTTCTATTCGATCCCTGCCAACAACAGAAAGACACCTCATTATCCGCTTCAGAATCCAAGGTTGACCCACGAACGAACAAAGGCGGCCGTAGACGGCATCTGCTATACAGGCTCCGAGCGTCGGCACAAGTTTGTCGTATAAGAGTTCCGCATACCGTGTGTTGGCATTTTCAAGCGATTCAAGGATTCGGATGCAGAGATCGACGTGTTGCTCGTTGCCGCGACTGAGTCCCCACAGCACATCCATTGGAACATAATCGAGGAAGGCGTCTTGATCGCCAGACTGGATGCGTACCTGCTTCGCCACGAATTCGACCACGGCTTCAGCCGTGATGCGTCCGGTACGAAAATCACCGCATAAGGTCTGAGCAACGGCCCATTGCAGCAGGCGGTCATGGAAAATGCGATAGCTGTCGCCGACTGCGATAAGCCAGCCGACACCCATTAGGCGAGCCAAGGCTTGATTATCGATACCGGCGTCAACAAGTTGACGGGGCGACCATGGATATGGCGCCCCCTCCCTAGCGCCACGTGCTAAGTTTTCAACGTAGCCTAAGTCAAGGGGCCAGTCGCTTTGCGGACCATTTGTTAATCTGTTCCAGACGCTCTGATAAAGTTCGTATTCGGTCGACGCATTCCAGCCCATCTCACCGAGTTGCTCGCAATAGATTCTCGCCAGAAGTGGCTTACGCAGTGGTTCTCGTACGTCAATTGGGATTTCCGCCCAGCCGGTTTCGAGACGGCGGTCCACATAATCGTGAAGTTCCTCCCATGAGAAATCCCGGCATTCGTAGACGTGAAATCGATTCGGATAGGCCGCCTGCAAATTTTTGGCGTACTTCGGAGGCAAGGCAACAACGAGGCTGGATGACAATGCTCGCCAGTCTTGCTCGATTAATCGACGCGCCTCTTCGTACGTTACCACCCCGTCAACGAACACTGCTAAGCCGACGTCAGAGTTGGTGAGCTTTTTTAGCCTCTTTATGATGCGTGAGAGGGGCAGTACCTCGTCGCCATCGTGTATCTCATTCCAAAACACTTCAGCACATTTCTTCAACGTCGCCTCGGCAGTTCCTTCCGATTCGACGAGAATTGGTAGTAGCGGTCCGGTTGCACGCTTGGCGAGAGCGTTGACGGTCCACGTCTTACCGGCTCCACTTTCACCAGTTAGAACAAGGATTTCTCCGGTATGGGGAGCAACCGGCAGTTCTGCCAGACGGACGTCGACATTTTCGTCGTATCCGATTCGTTCAGTTGCTCGACTTACCAGGCACCGTGCGGAACCGATGTGGTTCGTCCAGTCCGTCAATGGCGTCGCATCCAACCCGTGATCCGAAAGAAATTTGTTTGCATCAATCACTGCTCCGCCGATCGTTGAGGCTTTCGCGAGTTCCATTGCAAGATGATCACGGATACGTGGGATGTCATCGTGTTTGTCAACAATCGCGAGCAACAAGGCATCGATCGACTGTTGGACGGATTGAAGATCCTGTCCACCGACAAACTCAAAGCCGCCGACCAACTCTCTCACCCGCAGGTATAATTCCCGGTTGTTGAGGTTGAGTTTCTTCACTGCCGAACGCTCGGATATCACGTCTGCGATTTTTAAGAATAGCGAGCGTTCTGTGATAGGCAGGGGAAAGAAAGTCTCGGTAGTGTCTGACTTGAGTCGGAGCCTGATCGGGACGTTATCGTCCAAATGGTCAAGTGGATCGTCCAATGTGCCGCGACTTCGAAGTGTTCGGAAAAACGTCTCATAAACTTGTCGCCACGATCCCATTCTTCCTTCAGTGACGAAGCGAAATGTGGAGACATTAGAAACTGTGGCATCTACCGCGAGGAATAGATCAGGAAAAACATCCTCGATGATTTCTCTCAGCGACCACGTGCCACCGTCAGATCGAGCCTTGATTTGTTCGACAATCCTTCCCGAAGCTTGGTGCAATTGAAGATCGCCGCCACCGTCGCGCGGCTCTAAAACGATCGTGAAGGCCTCCGGTTGTGAAGAACTTATCGGAGCGGAATTCATAATGCGCAGCGTTGCAACGTGAAGCAGACTGCGGAGTAGCTGGTACACCACTCCATTGATTGTGCTACCTCCTCCGCTTGCTACCTTCCCTGTCATATTTCCCATCACTTCCTGCAAGGATACCCCCGGGGTGCCCCAGACAATTTTCTATGCCTATTCTTGGTTTTGGGTGGCCCAGACGCCCCGTCGTCTGGGTCGCGAAGCGATAAGAAGCTGCTATCAATCGCTCAATGATACCAAAACGCCCTCGTCGATTCATTCAATCCACTCGCTGACTGTTCGTCATTTCTTCATGATGCGATGGCACGTTGGAACGTCAATGATTCATTGTTGCAACAGGACATGCTTCTTGTGCCAAAGGCACCCAGACGCAGGGGTGTCTGGGCCACCCCGCGGATGACGACGACAAACTATTCTGAACGATCGCTCTCGCACCGCGATGATTTATCCCCTCGGAAGTGAATCGGTAAGACATTTCGGTACACTTCGGAGGATGATTCAATCGTGGTTTGTGATTATCGTCGCCGTCGCCATGGGTTCATCCGCTGTTGTAGCCGGCTACTGTGAGGCTGCGGTGCAACCCGCATATGAAACTGTCCGGGACATTCGAACGATCATCACCCAGGAACGAATGCACTCGATCGCCACGACATTTGATTCGTCGCCGGAAATGATTAAAATGGTACGTGATCGTTTGACACCAAACGTCCATCGTGTTGGAACGCAATTTTCCACTTCCACGGGAGAGTCCTATGGCAGTGACGATTGGCAAGCCGATCGAGCAATTCGAATCTGAAGATCGACCATATGTCGATGAGGTGTTTTCCCCTCAACCGCTGCCGGACCATGGCTGCGGGGGTTCCCCGTCAGATCGTCATCCTACCGGCTGGATTGCGCGACACCTCGCACACCACATGGTGCGGATGGGACGGCCTCTCGTCACGCTGAAGTCGTGGAAGGGAGAAATTCTGTACGACGCCGGTCCGCAGAGTGTCGGTACCATTCACTTTCTCGAACGTCCTCCGAGCTGGTCGTTGTGGCGGAATCCTCAACTTTGTTTCGCCGAGGGGTATGTTGACGGTAAGGTTGTCGTCGAGGGGGAGTTGAAATCGATTTTGCTTGCGCTGTTTCGAGCGCAGGTTTCTACATCGGCGAAGAGATCGTGCGGCTGGTTGTCGGAGTGGTGGCCTCACCGCAAGAATACGCTCACACGCGCGCGTAACAACGTACACCATCATTACGACATCGGCAACGATTTTTATCGGTTGTGGCTCGATCGACAGTTGCTGTATACCTGCGCGTTTTTCCACGATCCTTCTGCATCGCTGGAGGAAGCCCAAATCGCCAAAATGAATCGCGTCTGCCGAAAGTTGTGGTTGAAACCGGGAGAACACGTCGTCGAAGCGGGTTGCGGCTGGGGATCTCTCGCCTTGCATATGGCGCGCGAATTCGGTGTGAAAGTCACCGCCTACAACATTTCGCGAGAACAGATTGTGTATGCCCGTGAACGGGCTCGTCTGGAACAACTCGATCATCTGGTGACGTATGTCGAAGACGACTGGCGCAACATCTCGGGAACGTACGATGCCTTTGTTTCCGTCGGTATGCTCGAACATGTCGGTACTGAAAATTATGTGGAACTGGGGGATGCCATTCGGAAATGCCTTCCGGTCCATGGACGTGGGCTCATCCATTCGATCGGTCGCAATCGACCGAGGCATCTCGACGCCTGGACCGAAAAGTACATTTTTCCGGGGGCGTATCCCCCGGCGCTCAGCGAAATGACCGACATCTTCGAGCAGTCCTTCTTCTCGATTCTCGACGTCGAAAACCTGCGTCGACATTATACGTTGACGCTCGATCATTGGCTTGATCGCTTCGAACGGCATGTCGAAAACATCCGCGAGATGTTTGACGAGCGGTTTGTGCGCATGTGGCGGATGTATCTCGCCGCATCGTCGGCGACATTCGAGGCGGGTGAATTACAACTCTTCCAGGTCGTGTTCGCTCCCGGAAAGAACAATCACATTCCGTGGAGTCGCGACGGATTGTTGTCTGTCGACGGCGAACAATGCCGTTCTGCGTCGGTGCCGCTGTTCATTCCTTCTCCAATTCCTTTTGGAGAATAACTGTGCAGAGCTACGATACCGTGATTGTCGGCGGCGGGCCCGCCGGTTCGACATGTGCCGATCACCTGCGCGCGGCGGGGCTCGACGTGCTGCTGATCGATCAGCGCGAATTTCCCCGCGACAAAACCTGTGCAGGTTGGATCACTCCTCCGATCGTTGAGACGTTGAATCTGAATATCGAGGAGTATTCGCAGCACGCCGTTTGCCAGCCGATCACCGCGTTTCGGACGGGGATGATCGGCGGTAAAGCCGTTGAGACCGATTACGGCCGCATCGTGAGTTACGGCATTCGCCGCTGCGAGTTCGATGATTATCTGCTCAAGCGGTCGGGGGTGCCGACGCAACTCGGCCACGCCGTGAAGTCGCTCGAATACCGCGACGCACAGTGGGAGATCAATGGCGAGATTCGTACGCCGCTGCTGATCGGGGCCGGCGGACATTTTTGTCCGGTGGCCCGTCAACTCGGGGCGAAGAGCGAAGAATCGGCGACGGTTGTTGCCGCTCAGGAGATCGAATTCGAGATGTCGGACGATGATATCGGTCGCTGCAATGTCCAACCGCATCAACCCGAACTTTATTTCTGCAGCGATCTCGCCGGTTACGGCTGGTGCTTTCGCAAGCGGAATTTTCTGAACATCGGCCTCGGTCGCACGAATGGTGAAAAGGTCTCGCACCACGTCGATGCGTTCGCTGACTTTCTCAAACAGACGGGACGATATACGGGACGATTTCCCGGAAAATTTCACGGCCATGCCTATCGTCTCTACGAGCGTGAATTTCCGCAGTTGTTCGGCGATGGCGTATTGCTGATCGGCGACGCCGCAGGGTTGGCGTATCCACAAAGCGGCGAGGGGATTCGTCCCGCCGTCGAATCAGCGGTCCTCGCGGCGGAAACAATCATTGCGGCGAACAAAAGCTACGGACGTGACCAACTCGCACCGTACCGCGATCGTCTGGTCGCCCGACTGGGAACCCCGCGAAACACCGATGGCAACCACTGGCTGCCGCAAAGCTGGCTCTGCACCCTAGCGGGCACGTTACTTGGTACGAAGTGGTTTACGAAACACGTCGTTCTCGATCGCTGGTTTCTCCATGCCAACACGGCAGCTTTGAAGAGCAACCACGAACGTCACGAAAAGCACGAACGGAAAGTCATCTGAAATAAATCACACCACAATATTGACCATAATCACAGAATCTTCAAATATCATATCGAGAGCATCTCGTTCGTGCTTTTCGTGACGTTCGTGGTTATTACTCAGGAGTTGCATGTGCGATGCATAAAACATTCTGTTCAAGGAGGAATGCTACGCGATCAATGGAGCGATTTTCGACGTTTACCGTGAAATGGGATGCGGGTTCCTTGAACACGTTTATCAAGAATGTCTTGCCAAAGAGTTCGGCCTGCGGAATATCGCTTACCGTGAAAAGCCCGAGTTGCGTTTAACGTACAAGCAGATGCAACTGGAGCGAACTTACGAGCCCGATTTCATCTGCTTCGACACGATCATCGTCGAACTGAAAGCCGTCAAAGAGATCGCACCTGAGCACCAAGCGCAAATCCTGAATTACCTCAAAGCAACAGGACTCAAACTGGGACTCCTGGTCAATTTTGGAGCCTATCCCAAGGCCGTCATTCAACGATTTGCTTTATGAACCACGAAAAACACGAAATCGCGTTACTTGTTCGAGCTTTTTGTGGTCAATGATCATGCAATATGTGCAGATGTCAAGACTCAATCCCCGTGCTTCTGACGCAGGCGCGACGATGTTCTCAGCATCCATTGGATGCGTTCGAATTCGTTCAGCCAGTCTTGCACTACGGCAGCGGTGAGATGTTCGGAGTCGGGGATCAGGCCGGTCGGGCAGGTTGTTCCTTCAAGGCTTCCCGCCATGTTGCGGTATTTCGAGAGGGTGCGGTCACCGGCCCAGCCGCAGGCAAGGTCGTCTTCGCTGAGGAATACTACCATCGGCACGCGAGCGCCACCGCAGATCGACAGCGATTTCGCGAATTCGGGATGCGCATCGCGGTCGAGATAGCGGATGTGCAACCTCGGGGTCTGCGTCGCAAAATGTTCGAAAATTGGGCATTGATTCACACAATCGCCGCACCAGGCACCGGCGAGCACGAGTGCTTTCATGTCCCGCGTAAAGCTCTTGAGCAGTTGGATCTGGGCATCGGTCAGTGTGATCTGCTGGTGAAAATTTTCCCAGCGGCGACGATGCTCATCGGTCCCGTATTGCTGCAAGAACTGCTGATACGGCAAACCGGCGGTGAATAACGCGGCGTAATTCATATCGAATCTTTCTTCATTCATGTCGAGGCGCACGTGGAAAAGTGCCGCCGTGGGGGACTGCCATCGGCAAAATTCAATGTGTTTTTCTGTGCGTCGATTGTAGGGGATCTCGAGGAGCACAACCACCGAAGCCGCTTTAACAATTGTCCTATGCGGCAGCGGAATCTACAATGACAGCCGAAGTCACATCGCCCATCTCATCAGTGAAGGAATTCGCATGTTGCCTCGACGAGAGGTTTTTCCGCACGTTATCGAAATGAACCATCAGGCCCGGCGTCGTTTGGGCTGCAGTGTCTATTTGATCTACGACGGACCGGAATGGATGCTGATCGACATCGGATATGAAGATACCGTTGCCGAAATTATCGACATGATTCGCCAGATGGATTTTCAGCTCACACACTGTAAATATCTGGTGGCGACACATGCAGACGTCGATCACGTGCAGGGAATGAAACAAGCCCAGGAATTGCTTCCGAAAGCGGTGACGGTGGCGCATCCCGAGGCGGCCGAATTGATGAAATCCGCCGAGAGAATTATGACGTTTGCCGAAATTTCGGCACAGGGGATTTCAATCGATCTCCCCGCCATCGAAACAGGACTTACCATCAATGAAGGAGACACGCTGACCGTCGGCGATCTGACAATCGACGTCTGGAACACGCCGGGGCATACCTCCAGTCAGCTGGCGTTTCGCATGGGCGACTTGTTGTTTTCAGGAGACAATGTCTTTCGCGACGGCTGTGTCGGAAACATCGATGCGCATCACGGGTCGGATATCGCCGACTTCATCGCATCGCTCGAACGAATTCGCGACAGCGACGTCAAATGGCTGCTTCCCAGTCATGGCCCCGTCTTCGCAAACGATCGCGCCTTCATGCAGAAAGTGATCGACCGATTGGAACAATACCAGCACATGGCCGACTTCGGCACATGTGCCGTCGACTGGCCGTTGCTCGACGAATGGGAAGACGAACTGGCAACAGGGCAGGGCCCCACCGAATGACAGGGACAGAGCCCGTGTGCTCACTCTTTCCATAGTTCCCATTTTACCTGTCTGGCAGAAACTGGCATTCCTTTCGAGCTGATCTAAAGGGAAGGCCAAGTTGGAATTGACGAAATGTCGATGTTTAACCAAAACGTGTCTCTGGATCTGATGTTCCGTCTTTGAGACAGCCGGTTTTTGCGGGCGTTTTTGTTCACTCCCCGCGACAGGCGTCTCTACGTGCGAGCCATAAGCTTTTTTTATTATCATTCGAGCCGGTGCTTTCGTTTAGAATCGACCTCGGCGTCGTGCGTCTTTCCCGGCAAAGGGTGAGTGACGTAACGAATTCGATTTGAATCGAAACGACGACTCCTCGATGAGTCTTTGTATGACCAAATTCTACGAGAAAAAAGATTACTGGGGAAACAGCCTTGCCTTATGGGTACTGGTTGGCATGGTCTTCGTGCTTCCACTGGCTTGCTGGTCGTTGACGCACATCGATCTTGAAAACGACGTCCATAAGTGGCTCCCTCAAAACGACCCCTCGTCCAAGACGCTCAAATGGTACAGCCAGATCTTCGGTGACGATTCCAATATCCTGATGGCCTGGGATGGAAGTTCACTGCAGGATCCGCGCGTCCGTAAGCTCGCAACGCGGCTCAAAGGGGTGGTAGGAGAAGACGGCGTTCGGCGGTTCGGTTTGAATGAGGTCAAGGACGTCATCATCCCTCACGATGTCCTGGGCTTAATGGCGGAAAACAACGTCGCTCCTGAAGACGCTCTCCAGCGGTTGGAAGGAACGCTCATCGGCAGCGGCCTGATCAAAGTACGGCTGACCGAGGAAGGACGCTCGCGCAAAGAAAAAGTCATTCAGTTACTGACAGAGCAGGCGCGACAGCGGCTTCAGCTCGAGATCGAAATCGTCCCGGCGTTTACCGAATGGGAAGATACCTCTTTCTCCGACGAAGAGCTGGCACGACAGCAGGGAGAAACATCGCGCGAAGCGGCGGATGCGCACGAAGACATCAACTCAAAAAATGCGGTGGTGGCACAGGGTAATCCGACTGCGGGTGACGACGAGGCGAACGACGACGAAGCCGGCGATGACGAGTCGGCTGCCGACAATGAGCCGGTCGAGATCCCTGCGTTGACGATTCCCACGCACGATTTTCAAATTCGCTGGACAGGTATTCGTTCCGGGACTCCGGAAGTTGACAGTTTCAAGACGCTGGCAACAGGACTGCGACTCGACAGAAATCCGAATCAAAAAAGCGATCTGGCCCTGATTGACGGCTGCTTCTTCGCTCCTGGTTCTCCGGTGGCGGTCATCATTACTCTTTCGGAAGCAGGAAATGCCGAGTCGTCGATCGCGATAAAAAAGATTCTCACCATTGCCCAGGAAATCGGTATTCCCGCCGATGACATTCATATCGGCGGACGACCGGTCACGACCGCCACACTGAACGGGGCAGTGAAAACCGTATCGTGGAATCCGGCGGAGAAGTGGTGGAATCTTCCCGCCCGATCGGGGCTGCTGACCGCGATTCTGGTCTCTGCATTTCTCGCGTTTGGAACACTGAAGAACGCCCGTCTGGCAACTTACGTGCTTGTGGTTTCGATTTACGCAACCGTGTTGGCGGTTTCCTTCGTCCCCGCGACCGGCGGCAGCATGAACATGGTGCTGGTCGTTATGCCGATTCTGCTGCTGGTGATCACCCTCTCGGGTTCGATTCATCTTGTTAATTATTGGCAGCATGCGGCTCAAAAAGACATCACCACTGCGGTGGGAGAAGCGGTTCGGGTGGCACGGTTGCCGGTCATTCTGGCAAGCGTTACGACGGCCATCGGGCTGGTTTCGCTGTCGACAAGTTCGCTGGTTCCGGTTCGAGATTTCGGTATCTATTCGGCGGTTGGCTGCATTATTTCGCTGGTCGTGATTTTATACGGATTACCTTCCGTTCTGCTCTATTGGCCCGCCAAAGTGCATGTTGAGCAGGATCTGAGACGGAGCGGCTGGCGTTTGGTCGGACAGATGATTCTCAAATACCGTTGGGGAGCGTTTGTCATCTGCGGTGCCGGCTTCCTGTCGGGAATCTATTCGTTGCAGTGGTTTCGCACCGAGACGAAGGTCATTCGTTATTTTGCCGATCACACGCGCATCGTAAAAGATTACTGGTTTCTCGAAGAGAATCTTGCGGGGATTACCCCCCTCGATATCGTGATTCGCTTCGACAAAGAAATACAGGATAAGACGACCATTCTGGAACGAATGGAAATCGTACGGAAAGCCGAACGGCAAGTCGGATCGCATCCCGAGATCAGCGGGACGCTTTCTCTGGCCGACTTCCGGCCGATCGCAGAAATTCCTCCTTCGGACGCCTCGTTTATCAAGCAGGCCCAATATCGCAAGCGGGCTCAGATCACCGAGACCAGAATTAAAGTGTCGGTCGCCAAACAAGGTAATACGTTTTACGCCGTCTCCGACAGCACCGTCGATCTGAATAAGGACGGTTCGCCCGACCTCGTTACCGCCGGCGATGAATTGTGGCGTATCACGGCTCAGTCGTCGGTCATGTCAGATGCCAATTACGGCGATCTGACGTCTGAAGTCGACGAAAATGTCCAGTCGGTTTTGAAATATTATCCGGGCTCGCATCACATCATCACGGGGACGGTTCCGTTATTTCTCCGTACGCAGCAGGCGGTTCTCGAAAGTCTGATCGTGAGCTTCGGCCTGGCGTTTGCGGTGATCGCCGTCATTATGATGGTCTTCCTGAAAAACCCGATCTCAGGATTGATCGCGATGTTCCCCAATCTGCTTCCCGTGGCGACGGTTTTCGGTTTGATTTCGTTCCTTGGAATCGCTGTCGACACCGGGACGATGATCACGGCGTCGGTTGCGCTCGGTATTGCGGTCGACGGCACACTTCACCTGCTCAGCTGGTTCCGCGACGGTGTCATGAAGGGTATGAGCCGCCGGGAAGCGATCGTCGAAGGGGTCGCCCACTGTGCACCGGCGATGTGTCAGACGAGTCTGATAATTGCACTGGGGCTGTTTGTGCTCTTTCCGTCCGATCTGTTGCTCATCAGCCGTTTCGCGTGGGTGACGTCGGCGTTAGTGGCCGGGGCGCTGGTTGCCGACCTGATATTGCTTCCCTCACTGCTGGCCGGTCGCCTGGGCATGATGATCGAAAAAGACATCTGCGGCGTCCCCGAAACGGTTCCCTTAACGTCGGCGGTCGGTAAGTCTGCTTCGACCCGCAAAGCGATGCAACCTCATGCGACGAAATTGTCGTCCCGCTCGTCCAAGAGTAAAATGGGATAGGACGTCATCGTTGCGAGCGATGAGTGTAAGCATTCGAAGGTCGAAATACGGCCTGCCATGTGCTAACGTTGCCGGTTTTCAGGCGTTCGAACGGGCTTTCAATTATTAGAACACAGAGGGAGATTCGTCTTGTGACCGATTACGTGGAACCGTTGGGAATGCGCGTGCTCATTCGAAAGGACGAGAGTCGTCAGAAAACGCGCGGGGGAATCGTGTTGCCCGATCAGGCGGAAATTCCGACAATCACCGGTCGCATCGTGGAAATCAGCGCCCAGGTAAGACGGAACGAAGATTTCCCGATTCGCAAGTACGATAAAGTGCTGTTCCACCCGAAGAATACGATTCCCGTCGATTTTGAGCCGGATAACGTGCTGTTTGTGGTTCCCGTCGAAGATATCGTCGCGGTCTTTCGCCGGAGCGAGAAAGCCCGCCCCGCCGGCCAACCGGCCGATGAAGGGGATGAGACGTTGAGCGACGAAGAATAAGGCTTGCCTCCCGAGTCAAACCGATCTCACAACCTCACAAACTTGCGCAGCGATGGGGTATCGGCCGGGATGATTCCTTTATACCCACCGGCAGACATCGTGACTTCTGCGACGTAAATGTCGCCCCAGGGGTCGGTCCAGATGTCGTGCGGGGCGTAGAAGTCGTCCGGCGCCTGTGGGTCTTTACCGCCGCCGAATCGCGACAAGAGTTTTCCGTCAAGATCGAAAACGCTCACGCGCCCTCCGGTGGCTTCGGTGTCCGCCAGAGTCCCCGGCCACATGCCAGCGGTGTACCCGACTTCGGCCACGAAGGCGATATCGTGCTTGTCGATAAAAATCTGACAAGGCCGCGCGATTTCGGTCCATTCGCGTACGAATTTGCCGTCGGGCGTAAAAATCTGAATGCGGCTGTTCTCGCGATCGGCGACGTAAACCAGTCCCTCGCGATCGATGGCGATGCCGTGCGGCAGATGAAACTCTCCCGGTCCTGCTCCCGGTTCTCCCCAGGAAAACTCCAGCTTGCCATCGGGCGAAAATTTATGAATTCGCGCGTTGCCGTAGCCGTCGGCGATGTACATCTCACCTGTCGCCGAGAGCGCCAGGTTGCACGGATGATTAAACGGCCCGGCGGGTCGCTGAATCGTGCGATAATCGAAGCCGACGGCACCCGTCTCCGAAGGTTTTCCGGTACCGAGTGTCATCAGCACTTCCCCTTCGGCAGTACATTTAGTGACGGTGTGCCCCATATCGTCAGTGAGGTACAACAGATCGTCGGGACCGATCGTAATGCCATGCGGCCGCGTGAAGCTCCCTTCGCCCCACGCCCGCAACAATTGTCCGTTGCGATCGAAAACAATCACGGGATGTTCGCCCCGATTGAAAACGAAGACGTTGCCGTTGGAATCGGCGGCGACCGACGTCGCTTCGACAAAACTCCATCCGGCGGGTAATTCACCCCATCCCGCCGCGGCGACGTATCGATAATCGCCTTGCCCGACCTGTCGAAGTGGATTTCGTGACGTTGAGTTTTCAGCCGGCATCTCTGTTCCTTTTTAGAAGCGGTTTCTTAACCCTCTGGGCAGCGAGTGACCAGGACGGTCTGGTCGTTTCCATCGTTGCCAATCGGATTATGAAACCAACTCTATTCGTTTTCTTCGTAAATTGCGGCGTGGCGTAACGGAGTTTCGAGAATCAAAAGGCACATTGCCGTTACGTACAACCGGCCCGCTTTGTCGCCGTATTCCCACGGAGAACCTTTAGGCCGCGTCGGATGCCAGCTCCCCAGAATGTCTTTTCCTTTGGCGCGACCGCCGGCGGTGCTCTGATTGTCGGCGATGACTCGTTTTACGCTTGCGAACCACGACGTCCAGGTGTCGCCTCCCAGATTATGCAATAATTGAGAGGTATAATACCATTGATAGACGTTTCTTTCTCCCTCCGACCAGTTCGGCTCGAACATCGGATCGACCAGATACTGAATACCTTCCTTCATCGCGGGATGATCTTTCTCCCAACCGAGCCATTGTCGGCAGAGCAATCCTTCGGCGGTCATCGCCGGTGAGACATTTTCGAGTGGGTCGATCTGCATGTACTTGTAACGAAAACCGCCATCCTCTTGAACCGAGTCGAGAAAACGGGATGCCTGCTCGAACGCTGTGGAAGGAACATCGAGTTCAGCGGCTCGGGCGGTGTTGAGCGCCATCAGTGCCCAGCCGGTGACCGAAAGATCACCGGTCGTCAATCCCGACTGCGGTTGATACTTCCATCCTCCATCGTTGAGATACTGAGAGTCGAGCAAGAATTGAACGGCCCGTTGTGCGGGGTCGCGGAGGTTCTCATCGCCGGTGAGTGCAAAGGCTTCACATAACGCGATAGTCGCTTGCGCATGAGCGTAATAGGCGGTTTGCCGGCCGAGTTCGTCCCAGTCGTGCAAATCGCCGTTCGTTTTTTGAGTGCGCACCAGCCAGTCGATTCCCCGTTTGATCTTGTCCTGATATTTCCCGTCGAGGTGCGTTTCGCCGACGCCGAGAAACACCAGCAGTGCCAGTGCCGTCGCTCCGGTATCGGTCTTCAGACTGGGGGAGGCAGCGTCGGGATAGTTTGCCAAACCGCGCGACTTATTGCCGACGTCGAGTTGCCAGCTTCCATCGTCCCGCTGTTGACGTCCCATCCAGGCCAACCCCAACACGAGCGATTTCGTCGCCTCGTCTCCCCCGGCACCGGCAGTGAGGTCAATCCGCTGGCGGCGATGCGCAAACATCTGTTTGGACGCCGCCGGTTTCACCGTGCGGGCGTCACCCGGTTCTGGCGCTGCTTGAACCATTGGCTTTTCCATCGGTTTCGTCGGAAGAGGCGTCGAAAACGTGCCGGCAGGAATCGCCGCGATCTTCACCGGCGTCATTGCCCGCGATTTGGACTTCATGGCGGAGGGGGAGAGCCAATTGATGACGATCTCATCGAGAATTTCGCGTTCGCGCAGTTGATGCACCAGTGTCGCCAGAATCACCAGTACGCAGAGATGCAGGCCCAGACTGATGCCAACTCCTCCCAGACTGGTCGTCGTCTGACGTTGGAGTTCCTGAAGAAACGTCAGCGGTCGCAACTCGGCTTCGTCGGCGGAAACCCGAATCCGGATCGAATTCGTAGCCGCTCGCCGACGTCTCGGCTGCGGCGATTTCGGTGCCGGTGTAGGGGGATGAGAGGACATACCGGCGTGCTCCAGCCAAAACTGCCCGCGCGCGAGATGTTTGTTGCGTTAAGTTGCCGAACCGATGCTGCGACACGATGTCGAAACCAGCTTGATCGGTGATCAAGTTTAAGCACGGACGAGGCGAAATTGAAAGTCGCGTCGCGTACAACTTGGCGGACAAATATCTTAAAACGATACAAATGATTAGATATTGTCGGCGGTCGCCCGACGAATTTCATCATTTTTTGATTTCGATTTGCGTCCCCTTCCAGAAATTGCTAAACTTGTCGGTCCGACGGTGCGATAATCCTGATTTATTGCCTTGATATACCGGGCGATAAATTCGGCACAACAATACAGCGTCTGACACCGTTTCCTGCCGGTTTGGCCGGCGTAGGGAGACGATGCCGGGGTGGATCAAGACACATTGAGAAAGGACGGCTTGAGTGGTTAAGTTGCGTTTGCGGGAACACGAATCGATTCAAGATGCAGTCAAACGGTTTCGTAAGCTGGTCGAACACGCCGGTATCAAAAAAGAAATGCGACGCCGGGAATATTATGAAAAGCCAAGCGATCTGAATCGTCGCAACCGCCGTCGTGCAGAACGTCGCAGCCGCATGGCCCGATTGAATCCGCAGACGTAGTTGTCTTTCCACGATGTCTTCGACTTAAGATACGCACCGCTTCGACGGTGCGTTTTTTTATGTCTGTCGAACGTCGGTATGCTGAAGCAAAATCAATAGGAGTAAAAACCGTGCCCCGATTTGCGGCCGAGGCGTCCGGCATTGACCATTCTTACCAGCAGCGTGCAGGGGCGGAATTTCGGATCCCCCGTCTCGCGAAACAACACCTGCAAAATCGACAGGCAGATGTCCAGTCCGATGAAGTCGGCCAGTTCCAGCGGACCCATCGGATGATTGCAGCCGAGTTTCATCAACGCATCGATCGTCTCGGCGTCGGCGACACCCTCTTGCAGCGTGAAAAACGCCTCGTTCAGCAACGGCATCAAAATGCGATTGACGGCGAAGCCGGGGCTGTCGTTTACGCCGAACGCCCGTTTGCCCATCCGCTCGGCGAGCGTTTTCGTTGTTGCCATCGTGTCGTCTGAAGTCTGCAACCCGCGCACGATTTCGACCGGTGCCATCACGGGAACGGGATTAAAGAAGTGCATTCCTACCACTTGGCCGGGACGTTGAGTCGCTCCGGCGATCAGCGTGAGGGAGACGCTCGACGTATTACTCGAAAGAATCGTCTCGGGACGACAGAGTTCGTCCAGACGGCGAAAGAGATCGAGCTTGAGTTCTGTCCGTTCGGAAATCGCTTCGATCACGAAGTCGGCGGCAGGTGCCGCTGCATCAAGATCACCCGACCAGAGGATGCGATCGAGAATCGATTCAGCGGAGGCGTCTTTGATCTTGCCCCGCTCGATCCCCTTGTGAATTGAGCGAGTAATGCGCTCTTGCGCGTTGCGACGTTGAGTCTCTTGCACTTCGACAGCAGTCACAGCGATACCGTGTACGGCGGCAACTTCGATAATGCCCGCTCCCATCGTGCCGGTGCCGATGACGAGCAGATTCTGGATATCCATGAACGGCCTCTTCTCCTGGTGCCCGATGAATGAACTGGTTGAGTTCCAGTGTATCGACGGGGGGAGTCCAGGGTCCAGAGACGAGCGTCAGAAGGCTCAAGCCGTTTGGCCGCCATGCGCAGGTTTTGCGGAGCGGAGTATCTCAAGTTCGCCTAATACGGCTGCACGACCGGCACTCCTGACATGACAGTTGGCGGCGGAGCCCCATAGATCGGCGTACTGATCTGAACCGGCTGCGGTGCGTTGGCGTACATCGGAACGGGCTGTCCCGGATATGTCGCCGTCGGATAGGCCGGTGCGTATAAGGGAGCCGCATACGCGGTCGTCGGAGAGTTTGAATAGGTCGGTGCCGCGTAGGTCGTCACAGGTGCGTTGGTCGATAACCACGGCGTGGATTGATAGGCCGTGGTCGTTCCCGATGTCGGTCCGTAAGCGGTCGTCGTGCTCGTGGCGTAACTCCCTGAGCCTTGCAACGTGACGAGACGCGATTGCACTTCGGGTTGATACCATTGCTGGGCCAGCGAATGTTGATAGAGCGCCGCTGCCTGATCGGTTCGGCCGGAATCCTGATAGACCTGGCCTAAGTGAGCCAAAGCTTTCGGATGGCGCGGATTGGCCTGCAGCGCGCTGCGCAACGATTGTTCAGAACCGGCGGTATCACCCAATTCGCGTTGAACGAATGCCAGTTCGACGAATGGTTCAGCCTTATACGGTTCGATGTCGGCCCATTCCTGCGCGAGGGCAAGTGCCTCACCTTGCCGGCCGGACTCGATATAGAGCTGTGCCAGCGAGTGATACGACGGTTGATGCGACGGATCGATCGTCAGTGCCCGGCGGTATGTCTGCTCGGCCCCCACCAGATCGCCTTGTTTCTTCATCGCCGCCGCCAGATTGTGAATGTAATCGGCGTTATCGGGTTGATCGGCGACGGCCCGTTCGAAGTCGCCGCGCGCCCAGGCGTATTGACCTCTTTCGAAGTAGGCGGTACCCGATTGATTCATAAGATAGC
Source organism: Planctomycetota bacterium (assembly GCA_027618475.1). Lineage (GTDB taxonomy): Bacteria > Planctomycetota > Planctomycetia > Planctomycetales > Planctomycetaceae > JAQCEJ01. The sequence continues at coordinate 47,455 of JAQCEJ010000001.1, forward strand.
CACTCGATCGACTGCAACCACTGACGAGGATGAAAGTCAGTCCTAAGTGGAACAGAGCGATTCGACCGGTCATTTTCCGGTAGCTGCGCATTTCGGCCGCCTCCAGACACAGATTTCAGTAGGTGAGATTGGGTTGATGTGTAACGACGGGATGGATTCGGTATCGTTTTTTTACCCTGCTTTGGTGAATCGGTCCGCTCGAATTCGCGAAGAGTCTTCCACGAGAATTGAAAACGAAACGAATCTGTTGAGGGCTGAAAACGAAAAATGTCTGATGAAATGTTGATTGGGGAGCGGGAGAATAGCCGCAGTCGAAATCTGCTGCAAGACCAGTTCTGCATCTTTTGCCGGAATTCGAAATTCACCCCCGCGAATTTCGAAAATCCTCGATTTGGGGCTATCGCCGGAATGACGACGAAATGCCCTTATATCATAGGTGGTTACCGCATTTCTGCACGATAGTACCCCTGAAATCACCGTCGGCGACTCCGCTTGCAACAATTTCCCCCGAGCAGTAATCTCCGCCCCTCACCTCGTAATCTCCCCCTCACGCGATCTTCACGTCTTTTCGTTTCTTCCTCCTCACACGTCTCTTCGTTCAAACATGCTCCGCCTCGGTCTCGTCGATTTCGACACGTCTCATAGCATCGAATTCACACGTCGGTTCAATCACGTGGGAATCGATCGCGATCAATGGGTAGAAGGTGCGCGCGTTGTGGTGGGTTGTCCCGGTACATCGATCATGTCCCCCGAACGAATTGCCGGCCATGCCGAGCAGATTGCCGCCTGCGGTGTAAAACTCGTCGACGACCCTGCCGACATGATCGGCGAGATCGACGCCGTGCTCATCGAATCGATCTGCGGTGCGGCCCATCGAGAGCGGATGGAAACATTTCTTCACGCCGGCATACCAGTGTTTATCGATAAACCCTTTGCTTCGAGTGCAGAGGATGCAAAGGCGATTGTGGATCTGGCGCGAATCAACAGCATTTCACTGATGAGCAGTTCGGCCCTTCGCTTTTCCGACGATATTCTGACATTCCAGTCCAAGAATCACGGACGAATACACGGCGTCATCAGCTACGGACCGGCCCATCGCGCAGAAGGGAACCCGGGTTTACTGCATTACGGAATTCACGCCATCGAAGTGGTCTATGCCCTGATAGGGCCGGGGTGCGAAATCGTTTCGGCATTACATCAGCCCGAAGCCGACGTAGTCACGGCACGCTGGAATGACGGTCGGTTTGCCCATATTCGCGGCCTTCGCTCGGGTGCCAAATCGTACGGACTTTTGATTCATAGCGAAGCCGGCATGATCCCTCTGCCGATCTCGGCACGATTTGCCTATCGCAACTTATGTCGCGAGATCGTGACGTTTTTCGAAACGAAGAGGCCGGCCGTTCCCATCGACGAGACCCTCGAACTGATCACTTTTTGTCTCTCAGCGCTGAACAGCGAACAGCAGGCAGGAAAATGGATCGATGTACGGGACGCCATGAAGTGAAACCATTACCTGTAGAAATACCGACCGCCAACCCGGTCGTGAAATTCAGAATTATGAATACGAGATTATCGAATCGACGTTATGCGACAGGGAGGTCGCCGATGAAATTGTTTGTCTGGTTGACAATCGTGTTTTTGTGGATGGGCTGGAATCCCCTTACGTCCGCGCGCGCCCAGGAATTTCGCGTCGTGACAAAGGTGTATAAGATCACTGGTGCCGATAAATCAGAACCGCTGGCGCGCAGTCTGACGATCTTTCACGCGGGTAAAGTCTACGATCACCTCGACGGCATTAAAGAAGTCACCATTTTCGATCCGGCGCATCGTCAAATTACGCTGTTAAGTATCGATCGCCAGTTGATGGCACGGGTGCACCTCGATGAAATTCGCAATCTGCAAAACGTCGCCAGAAACGAAACCGAAAAATATATCGCCGAATTACGCCAGAAGCCCGATGCCAATACCGAAAAAACGATCGCCATGCTCAAATTTCACTGGGATCCCGTATTCGTCGAAGAATATGACGAAAAGCAGCGTCGGCTGCGTTTGACGAGCGAATTCGTACGGTATCAGGTCGTCGCCACTCAACGCAAAGAAAGTGAAATCGTCGAAGCCTACCTGCGCTATGCCGACTGGACCGCACAGCTGAATTCGGTTTCGCACCCCACGTTGCCGGCGAATCCCCGCTTGAAATTGAACGAAGCGCTACTGAAGCGAAATCTGATTCCGATGGAAGTCGAACTCTGGGCCGATCTCGAAGATAACTTGCACCTCAAAGCCTCACATACGATCCATTGGGAACTCGACAACACCGATCGTACTTCGTTGCTGCATTGGGAGAACATGCTTCAGGATCGATCTCTGAGAAAACTCCCGCTCGAGCACTACCTGCAGATCGTCAATGGGATCGCGGCCGGACCGCCACGCACCGGGTCGGTGAAGAAATAGTCCGCGCACGCGAATTCGCCGAGCGTTATCGAATGCCGTATTTTTTCAAGCGGCTGTAGAATGTGCTTCGTGGCACGCCGAGCGCGCGAGCAGCCTGTGCCAGGTTCCCGTTCGCCGACTGTAACGCCTCTTGCAGAATTTCGCGTTCGTTGGCACTGTTCGTTATGACGTCGCGCGGAGACGTGTCGGTCGTAACGGAAGGCAATGTCGCCGCGGACGAATTCGATGTTGTTCCACGCTGCACACGAGCCGGCTTTTTCACCGATGTGCCGACCGAACCATCAGAATTCATCGCTCGTTCGTCGCGATACTTCGCCCCCACCAGAACGACCTCGGGCAATTCGCGCATCGTCAGCGAATTCCCTTCTGACAGCACGACCGCGCGTTCGATCACATTTTCCAGTTCGCGAATGTTTCCCGGCCAGGGATAATTTTCGAGCACTTTGACCACATCGGGGCTGATATGCAGCAGCGGTTTTCCCGTCCGATGGCAGGCCCGTTTCAAAAAATGCCAGATCAATTCGAAGATATCGTCGGGACGGTCACGCAGCGGGGGCAACTCGAGTGCGACGACATTCAAACGATAGAACAAATCCTCGCGGAACTGGCCGGTCGTCATCAGTTGTTCGAGCGACCGGTGCGTTGCAGCGATCAAACGAACGTCGACATCGACGGTGCGTGACGAACCGACAGGTTCAAAACAGCGCTGCTGCAGCACACGTAACAGTTTGATTTGCGTCTCGGGAGTAATGTCTCCGATTTCATCGAGAAACAGCGTTCCGCCGCGCGCCATCTCGAAACGCCCGATTCGGTCCTGATTGGCGCCGGTAAATGCCCCTTTCACATGGCCGAACAACTCGCTTTCGAGAAGCGTCGGCGACAGCGCGGCACAATGAACCGGGACGAGCGGCCCTTTCGCGCGAGGGCTGTTTTCGTGAATCGCGAGCGCCAGTAATTCCTTACCGCACCCGCTTTCTCCACGAATGAGAATAGTGGCATCGCTGAGGGCCGCCTTTTTTGCCATCTCAAGAATTTTTCTGAGGGCGGGGCTGTTCCCTTTGATCGCTCCACGATGAAAAACCTCGCTCGATACCGCTGCTTCGATACTTTGCTGCTGGGCCAGCTCCGTTTGCAGCACGGTGATCTGTCGCTGTTGCGACGTGAGTTGTTCGGTTTTCGTCTGCAATTCTTCGTTGAGTGCGTTCAAGTTTTGATGAATACGGGCCGCCTGTAACGCCACCGTTGTCACATGGCTGAGCGCCTGCAGAAATGTGACGTCTTCGGCCGAAAACGTCGACTGATCGATTCGCGGACCGAGCGCCACCAGACCGAGTACGTCGCCTTCGACCGTCAACGTCTGAATAAGGTCGGCCTTAAGAACATGCAACAGGTTTTGAATCGGCGAGTCTTCACGCCAGCGCCCCTGTTCCCGCTGCCAGGTCGTCTCTTCCTTCAGTAAGGCGGTCAATTCCGGACGCGCGGCGATCTGCAGTTCGATCTGCCGGCCATCCGAAACATTGACGAGTTGAAAAACCGCTCCCGTGCGGTCGCGCAGGTAAAACGCAGCCCAGGTGACGCGGAGGACATCGCGGCACGAAAGGATCAAACGTTGCGATAACGTCTGCTGATCGACGAAATCTCCGACCGTGCGGTTGACGCGGACCAGCAGTTGATCGAGCTGGTATTTCTCGCGAAAAAAACGTCGATCGATAATGCGCTGCACACGATCACGGATCCATAAGAGAATGACCGTCACCATCACCGTCGTCAAAAACACTGCCAGCACCTGTTTCGGCTGCGGTGACGTGTTCAACGTGCGGCTGACGAGGCCTCCTCCCGCCATGATCATGCCGAACAGCACGGCGACGATGCTGCTGACCACGTAGAACCACATTCCTTTGTCGACGAATTGATCGATCAGTAGAAGTTTGTAGCGAATCATGCCCACGAGGTACGCGACCATAAACGACAGGCTGGCGAGAAACATCGGCACGCTCGCATATCCGAGCGCAAACGAACTTCTGTCGTACAATGCAAGGTAAAGCGTGTAACCAACGGGAATCGCCGCAAAGATGCCGGCACACAACATCCACCACAATTGACGCTGTTCGAGCGGATTGCGCGACGAAACATAACTGCGAATCAGCTGGAACACTGTCCATACGAAGTACGTCGCCGACAAACACAGGTACGCATTAATGCCATGTTGAAGCTGGACGATCGATTGTGTCATCCGTTGTGTCGAAGCAACGGCGGTAACGGCCGAAGACTCGCTCTGCAACTCCCATAACGTCATCACGAAAAAGATGATGGCAACGGCAGCCGGCACGTAGATCAATCGGGTCGTAGCGCTCAGCCAGCGCGGCATGGACGAATCGCTGCGCGGATAAATCAGAAAGAAGTTCAATAAGAGCACGGGGACCAGTGCTGCACAGGCCACAAACGGAAAATTCAACCAGAAATTGCTGGCAATCACCCACCAGTGAAACCCACCGACAAACGCTCCCATCGTCACCAGAGTCATCAGAAAAAACATACGAGAGGCATTGTCGAACGGGCGATGCCAGTACGCGAGTCCCGCCAGACTCGTTAAGGCCAACTGCAGTGCAAACCAGATCATCGTTTGGGCAAGTGTCGACCAGGGAAGTGAATTGATCTGCAAATACGTTCGACGGACATCCGGATCCCCTTCCGCCAGGTATTCGATTTCGACAAACGTACCGATTCCTTCCACGGCAATCACGGGACGGGGAATCGGTTCACCTGTCAGATAGGGATTCGTACCGGCATACAACGGTTGACCGCTTGGTACGGCGCTTCGCAACCATTCGAGCGCAGCGGGAAAGTCGCGATACGTCCGCATCGGCTGTTCGCCGACCCGCAGCAGAATGCTGCCGTTCGCAGGGGGTTCGTTCGTCAGGCAATTGAGTGACGGAAGGGACTGGATCTCAATTCCCGGTCGAAGAGAATCAGGCCCCGCCCGGCCGATCAGTAGACAGCGAACCCCGATATCGGGACTGGTCGTCACAAATCCAATGACGGTCAAGCAATAGATGACCATCGATATGGCAAAGGTAATGATGACACGCCGAGGCCAGGTATTCGTCGCGGACGTTCTCGCGTACATCGAATCGCCGTTGGTAGAATGTCGAAGATGAATAGTATAAGGGCCGTGCTTTCGCTCGGCGCCGAACTGTCGATTTCGGCGCTGAAAGCGAAACCCAAGTATGTGCACATCGGCGCCGATGTGTCAATCCTCCCAGAATCTCATTTCGGATTCGATCACGAATTGTTTTTTTATGATTCATAACATGTCTCTATTAAATGTCTTACGGATAATGTTCTGGTCTGTTCCCGTTTTATGATGACTGGAAATGGCAACAAAGATAGGACTGGTACGACATCTGCAATACCAATACTTTCAGAACGCCAGCCGCAAGTAACAAAATGGTTTTCAATCCTTCCCGCGACTGGTTCTAATGAAATTGAAAACCCCAACCTGACCCAGCCTGACCCTCGGAAGGGAATTTAACGATCGGAAAATAGGGAATTTGATCCCCTGATTGTGGCCTGACCCACTCCACTTTCAGTTACTGATACCAGTCAGTACCCTATTTTCCAGGTCGACCTTCGCGAGGGTTTTTTCGTCTTTGTTGCACGAATCGAGTGCGGAGAGCCGCGACGCAACACGGCGACGCGAGCATCTGGCGATACGCGTGAACCGCGTAGCCGGTTGTTACGTTCAATGGGTGTACCCCCGACAGGTCTACCCAGTGAGAACAATCGCCGCGCGAAAATACTCATTTTCGCTCCGGGTAACGATGAGATCGACGGGTTTCGTCGGCGGGGATCGGTCGCGGACGAAATGGCAATTCGCGAACGGGTGATCTATGTCACCGATCATCCCTGGCTGCCGGTCAATCGAACGGGACGCGAATTTATCTACGGCGTCGGACAACTCTACGATGTCGACGACGAATCGCTGTTCGAGCACACGGAACGTCTGCTTGATATTCTGTCGGCGTTTACGGCGACTCAACCGGTGTCGTTCTCTTTCGCCACAACATCAGATCAACCGGACGATCGCCGTCGACGATCACTTGTCCCATCGCGCGCGTGAGAATTCGACGCATCACCTCGGCGTAACGGCGTTGTAAGGCCATCTGCCGTGCGTCGGCGATGGTGGTGATTCCCTGTTCTTCTGCCTTCTGAAATTGCACGACGAGTTTGCGAAAACTTTCCGCTTCGGCGCGGGCGATCTGTACCGTATCGTTTGCTGTTGCCTGCGATTCATCCGATATCCGTCTCGCTTCGGCCTGAGCCGACGTCTCGCGGTCTTCGGCGTACGTCTGCGCGGTAAGCAGCATCGTCTCTTTCTCGGCCCGCGCGTTGGCGACGTCGAGAAAGTAACTCTTCACCCGCACCGGCGGATATACGCCGACGATCGATACGTCTTCGACGTCAACTCCCAACTCCGACGCGGCGGCTTCGTTGCGAACGGTTTGCGTCAATCGCGTGCGGAGTTCTGACAATCCAAGCGGATGCACAAAGTCGACGCCGCTACGGACGATCAACTCGGTCGCGACCGACTCGGCAAGCAGGCGTAAACGCAAATCGGGTGACTTGTTCTCCATCAGATATGCGGTGAGGCCCGATTCGGAGAGGCGATATTGCACGGCGATCTGAACGTGAACGATATTCTTGTCGCCGGTTAAGAATTGCGATTCGCCCGGCAGCGTCGGAGATTGCAACAGCCCGGTCGTTTCTTCCTCCAACAGGTCGGGGAGGCCGATCGTCAACGTGCGCAGTTCGTGAATGTTGACCTGATCGACCATTGAGAATGGCCACGGCAGATCGAAATACAAACCGCTGCTCATCAGTCGCGGTTTTCCGTCGGGGTGCGTCACGAGCTTGCCGCACCGACGAATCACCGCCTGCGTGTTTCCGCGGACGACGTAAAATCCCGTCGAGAGATAGACGATGAACGCGACGAACAGAAGTGCGAACGTCATGCGACGTCCTGTCATGGCGAGCCCTCCGTATTCTCGGGAACAGAAACCGGGTCGGCTTTAGCGGCCTTGATGCTCTTTTCGGGCTTCACCTCGGTGGTGTTGCCGTCGATGGCAGGGGAAACGTCGCGCGAGGGGCGATCGCGGTTGATCTTCGAGTTCGGTATCTCGGGAATCCCGTCGATGAATAGTTTCAGAAAACCGCTCGACGCCGAGAGGACGAGCGTCGTCTTCTCGCCGATAATCTGTTCGTAGGTATCGAGTGCCGCAAGATATTGAAAGAACTCGGGGTCGAGGGCGTGGGCTTCGTTGAGCGTGCGGAGCGCCTCGGCTTCGGCGTCACCTCGTATTCGTTCGGCTTCGGCCTGCGCCCGCGAGAGAACCTCTTGATAGCGACGGTCGGCCTGACTGCGGATCATATTGTGTTCAGCGAGCCCGGCACTGCGGTATCGATCGGCAATTTTCTTCCGTTCGCTTTTCATCCGTTCGAAGACGGCTTGTTGGTTACCGAGCGGAAAATTCAGCCGCTTGATGCGGACATCGACGATCTCAACACCGAGTTGATCGCGGAGCGAGGCGCCATCGGCTTGTTCGCGGCCAAGCTGCGATTTGAGTTGTTGCGACAGGCGATCGAGCGGACCCGATTTGTCGTCGTTCGGTCCGGCTTCAGAATTGTTGACAGTCAACAGATCGCTGAGATCGACGCGCCCGGTTTCTGTCGAAAGAATCGATCGCAAACGGCTGTCGAATCGGGCCTCGGCAAGATCGACCGAACCGATGCCTCGGAAGAATTTCACGACCGGCCGTTCACTGGCGTCGTCCGATGATGAGAGCGCCGGTTCGGCGATTTTCCAGCAGATATAGGCCTCGACCGTGAGATTCTTTTTATCGCGAGTGAAGACTTCGCGACCGGGGGGATCGAAGATTTGTACGCGGCGATCGAACCGGCGCACGCTGCCGATCGGCCAGGGAAACTTGAAATGTAACCCGCGATCGGCAGGACGATCGTAGACCGCACTGATACGACCGAAACGTTCGACGATGACGAGTTCGGTCTCGTCCACCAGCACAATCGTGCTCGCCGCGACAACAATGATCGCGGTGACGCTCAGTATGATCAGTATTTTTTTAAAGACCGATGGTGAATTTCCGGTCGTGGCTGAGTTCATTGTATGATTCCACCGTTGGCTGTTGTTGTCATCGATTTAATGTTCTTCTTCATCCGTTGCCGGCCGTTCTTCGGGTGTCGCTAAACCTGGCAAACTTTGCGGTAAACTCTTCGGCAATAGGGGAAAACTCGGACTCGCATTCGTCGACTGAGGGTCAGCGAGCCAGAGATGAGATTGAGAGCCGACAGCGGGGTCGATGATTGTCCATTCGCGTCCCGTCAATGCCCGTCGCAATGTCGACCAATACATGTGTGTCCCGGAATTCTCTGGTTCGTGGCGATAAACGAGTTGCAGCGCGTGATATCGCGCGAGCGATCCTGCTACGCTGTCGAGCCGTGTAGCTGCCGATTGGCGAGCGGTGTGCAGTTCGGCGGCTGCGGCTCCGGAGAGTAACATGTCGCCGTTCGCTTCGCCGGCGATCAGCTTATGCCATAATTCATCGTCGAGATTCCAGGCGCGTGCCGCCGGTGTCACATGATTCGGTTGTGTTTCATCGGTCGACGTCTCGGTTTTCTGATCAAATTCGGCACTCACTTCTTTTGCCAGGTCTCGTTCGAGATCGTTGGCGGCACGTTCGCCGGCGACGGAGAGGATCTGTTTCGCCGCATAGGTCCGCGCTTCGTTAATATATTGTTGCTGCAATTCGAGAGCATCGGCGACCTGTCGATAGGCCGGTACCACCTGCCTGGGAGGGTGAACATCGAGCAACAGCACCGATGTCATCTCGATACCCAGACCGTAAGCGACGGCGTGCCGCTCGATCTGTTTTAACGCCTCGTCTTCCATTTCGGCTCGGCCTGCGGTCAGGATTTCTTCGAGCGAGCGGGAGGCGGCGAGTTCGCCGAGCGTTCCCGCTGCGAGATCGCGCAGCACTTGTTCCGGGTCGGCATGAGCGAAGGCAAACGTCTGCAGGTCGGCGATGCGATATTGAATTTCCGCCGTCAGTTCGACGGGAACTTCATCACCGGTGAGCCACATGCTTTCTTCGGCGAGCGGCAAATCTTCTCCGTCGCGATGGGGGCTGGTCCATTCGACCGGTGCGAGATACCGGCCTTCCCCTTTTTCCGGGCCACTCACCCGGCGAAAACCGAGTGAACCCGAACGAATCTGGTCGACCCGCTCGCGCCTGACCCGTTCGAAGGGGACCGGCCAACGCCAGTGCCAACCGGCGGAAATCGTGGTGAGGTAGCGCCCGCACCGTGTGACAAGCGCCTGTTCATCCGCCCCGAGCCAATGCACTCCGGTGAGCATCCACCAGAATATTCCCACGGCTATCCCGAGGCGAAATATCAGGCCGCGCGAACGAACGATGGCATCGGCCCACCAGGAGGGCGAACACGAATCTGCCGCCGATTCGAGAAATCGGCTGATCGTACTCCCGCATCGACCCCACCAGCTTTGCTTCTCGGCTTCGAACCACAACAAACGAAGCGAGTTGAGCATCACCGCCAGCGAACCGATTTCGTGAAAGATTGCCGCACTGACGGGAGACATGAAACCGAATGCACACAGCAGCACTCCCAGCCCGTTAAGCCCGAACGCGAACAGAAATATTCCTAGGCGGATGACCTCGACAAGTTTTCGCGACAACCGCACGAGCCCTGGGAGCGGTTGTAACGGATCCCCCATCAACAGTATGTCACCCGCTTCCGAGGCGAGATTGCAGCCGACCCCGGCTAGAGCGATGCCTACCGTTGCTGTGGCGAGAGCAGGGGCGTCGTTGATGCCGTCTCCGACCATAGCGACCTTGCGGCCGGCTTGCTGGTGAGTTTCGATCCAGCGGAGTTTGTCAGCAGGCAGGAGTTCGGCTTCGAGATGATCGATTGTGCCGAGTTGTTGCACGACCGACTGGGCCGGTGCTTTGCGATCGCCGGTCAACAGCGCGAGTTGTTTGATTCCTTCAGTTCGCAATGTAGCGAGAATTTCTGCAGCTTCGGGGCGTACCGTATCCTGGACCGAGATCAGTCCCACGATTCGATCGCCGACCGCGACACATAACATAGTGCAACCCTCGCCATTCCCATTGGCGATGCGCTGCCGAATGTCGTCATTCAGCGTCATGTTCTGCGATTCCAACAGTCGTTGTGTTCCGACAGTCACACGTTGCGGCGACCTTTCCCATTGAGCCTGATTCGCGGTGGTTGTCATCCGAGTCGCTGATTTTGCCCAGGGGCCCAGGGCCGTTGCACGGATGAGGGCACTGACGCCGGCGCCCGGAAACATTTGAAACTCTTCCGGTTCGGGAAGCACCATCTGACGTCGCTCGGCTTCGCGAACGAGCAACCTCCCGAAGAGATGTTCGCTTCGCTTCTCGGCCATCGCTGCAACCCGCAGCAATTCGGTCTCGTCGAGAGGGGGGACGGCCCAGATTTGACGTAAAACCGGTTTTCCTTCGGTCAGTGTTCCCGTTTTGTCGAAGGCAAAGGTGTCGACGTCGGCCAGTCGTTCGAGTGCTGCCGAGCCTTTGATGATGACACCTTTGCGCCCCAACCACGACAGCGCCGCCATTACTGCGGAGGGAGTCGCGAGCACGAGCGGACAGGGACAGGCGACGACGAGCACACCGAGTGCGGGCATGATACCCGCCTGCCAGTCGCCTGCGGTGATGCGCCAACCGATCCATGTCGCAGCCGCCGCCAACAGCACCGCCGGCAGAAACCAGCGAGCGAAACGATCGGCCAACCGTTCGACCGTCATCTTTTTCGCCGTCGCCGATGAAATCAGTTGCAAGACTTGTGCAATGACAGTCTCCCCGCCGACGCGCTCGGTACCGACAGTTAAGGTGCCGAACTGATTAAGCGTTCCCGAATAGACGAGATCGTTTTGCGATTTCTCGACCGGCAGGCTTTCGCCGGTGAGCGAACTTTGATCGACCGCAGAGAGACCGTCGAGCACTCGACCGTCGACGGGAATTCGTTCGCCGGGACGGACGACGACAACATCGCCAGCGTCAACCTGATCGACGGGAATATCGACTTCATTACCGTCGCGGAGAACGTGAGCCACATCGGGCAACGCCTGAAAAACGCTGCGAATCGCCGACCGGGCACGGTCGATGGTATACCCTTCGAGACTCTCGCCGCAGAGAGCGATGAAGACGACGAGCGCCGCAGTCTGATGTTCTCCCACGATGATCGCCGCGAGACAAGCTATCGTCAGTGCCAGATCGGCACCGACGCGTCCGCTGAACAGCCCGTCGAACGTCTGATAGAGAATTCTCGTTCCGCCGATAACGGCCGCGAGAAATGCCAGCCGATACCCGGCCAAACTCTGGTAAGGGGTCCAGTCGGTTCGTCCGATCCAGCCGATCCCCAAATCGACGAAGAGCAGCGCCCCGACAATCGTTGTGAGGAGATACAACGCCGAAGCGGCGGAGCCCGCAGGGGATTGATCGTTCTCGTTGTTGATGGATCCCGGTTCGGGAGGAAGAAACTCCCGAGAGGATTCAGGAACGTAATGCATGAAGCGCCAGCGTCTTACGGATCAAGTTATTCTGATCACCGGCGACCTCCCTGCCGACACTTTGCCGATGTCCGTCCGAACCGTCCGGCTGAAATTGATTGAATTCATCTTACCGCTGCCGGGGCGAGGAATCCAGAGGTTGCCTCGAAAGCCGAGGGCGAATATGGCCAGTCCGTCCCACTCGTTTCGCTGTGCGTCGGCGAAATTCTGCGGACGGGTGGTTTTCGGAGGGGAGAATCAGCTCCGGCCGATGATGTAACGCCTCGGGTCAACTTCGTCACGCAGGACGCGAAGCTGCTCGGGGGTAGGTAATGACGTAATGCGAGAGGCGGTCGGTTTGAGCAATTCGAAACCGGTCTGGTTTTGAACCTCGTCCCAGGTGACTCCCGGGTGAAGTGAGACGACCTGCATGCGTTTGGTTTCGTCGCAGTATCCCATGATGGCCAGGTCGGTGATGACGCGGTATGGTCCGGTTCCGGGGGGAAGCCCGTTCGCTTCGCGGGCGCCGGGACCGTTGAGATAACCGGGCGTCGTGATGAAATCGACTTTTTCGACGAAACGTCGGCGATCGTGCGGGGTGATCACCATCACGTTCCAGCACAGCGAACCGAGATCGTTGGCACCTCCGCTTCCGGGAAGACGGACGCGCGGCTTGTGATAGTCGCTGCCGATCATTGTGGAGTTCAAATTCCCATATTGATCGATCTGGGCACCGCCAAGAAACGTGTAGTCGACGAGACCGCGCTGGCAGGTTTCCATAATGTCGGCCATGCTGGTCGCCATCAGCCCTTTGTAGAATGTGCGCGAATCGCCGACGCTGATCGGCATGCGAGGCAGCTGCGGTCCGACGCCCCCCGCTTCGAACAGAAGCGTTAGATTGGGTGCCGACGTTTTCTGTGCAAGCATCGCCGCCGCGCACGGAGCCCCTGTGCCGACGACGACCACCGCGCCGTCTGCGAGCAGCCCGGAGGCAGCACAGATCATGAGTTCCATTCGCGTGTAGGTCGTCATATTTGTTAATTGATAAGGGGCAAGGGGTAATGGATAACGGAAGTCAGGATACGACGCATACGGCGAATAATTACCTATTATCGAAGGTCAATTAGCCATTCGGAAAAAACTCTTCGTGTCGGAGTTCTTGCATTCGGCGCAGGCCGCCGCAGCGTTCCAGGTATTCGGTAAAATCGCTGACGCCGAACAGATGGTGTTCGAGAAACGCAGCGTAACTCTCTTCGTCGACTTCGCTTTTCAGCCAGAGCTGCAAATGGTCTTCGTCCGAATAGTATTCGTAGGGCATGTTCCCCGGATAGCTGCCGTACGGAACCTCGCATACGGCATCGACACAGAAATACGGGATGACCGTCGACGTTGGATCGCGTCGGATTTCGTCGTTGGAAATCAGGCGTTCGCAACTGATGATAACCCGTTTCGATGCTCTGGCGAGATCGAAATCGGCAACCGACGTACCTCTGATGCGGCAGTTTCCGAAAGCATCGGCCTCATGCACATGAATCACGCTGACATCGGGCCATAGCGCCGGGATAGCGACCAGATCGATGCCCGTAAACGGACAGATGACTTTTCGCGCGGCGCTATGTTTATAGGTATCTGTTCCCGCCATGCTGCGCATTGGCAAGAAAGGGACTCCCATCGCTCCTGCCTTAAATCGAACCGCGAGGGCGTAGTTCGACCATTCGCAGAACTCGATGTCGCCGCTTTCGGAGACGCGGCGCGCATGCGGAGAAAGACCTCTCGCTTCGAGACCGATAATATATGCGACGTCGACTCGTTTCAGCAGACGGCCGCGGCCGGTGTTGTTGCCGGCGGCAAGAATCTGAAAATCGTGTGTGGCGGTATGACCGGCAAGGCCGAGGTGTTGTTTTTTCTGGCGGACGATTTCGTGCAACAGTGCAGTCGCGATGCGATCCCCGCCGAAGCCCCCGGAACCAAGATAATCGCCGTCTTGTACGAAACGTTCGATCGCCTCGCTGACCGACATCACTTTAACGGAGAGGCCTTTCGGTTTGTCGCGAAACGCAAGGCGAGCGGCGTCGACATCGGGGGGACAAAACAACGGACCGTCACCGCGATCTGGAAAACCAGAAAAATTCGAGGTGCGATGATCCGCCATGGTAATGAGACCGCGCTGCGAAAGGGATGTGAAACGAATGTTTTCGAATCATCGAGATTAGCCGAATATCATGCATTCGACAAGCGACGCGCAAACCACAAGCTTACGATGGCCGTAGAAGGTCATGCGAGATCGATCGACGTGATAAAGATCGTGTGCCACCGAGTCGGTTAGAAATTCGGCGGCGGAAGCGGAGGCAAAGGAACCGCAGGACCACCACCTGCTCCGTCGGAAGGATTCGTCGGCGGAGGTGCCGGAATGAGAGCGCCGTCATCTTCGCCGGGGACGCCGTTCGTCGTACCCCCTCCACCACCGCCACCGCCGGGAACACCATCTTCGCCGGGATTATGGGGAGGGGTTCCATCACTGGGGGGTGAATTTTCGCCGTCCGTTGGTGGTTTTGCGGGGTCGCCTGCAGTGGGGGCTCCGGGTGATTCCATTGGACCGTCACCTGCGGGGGGAACGTCCGGTCGAGGCAGAATGTCGTGCGAAGGGAGTCCGGTCTGATCTTCTATCGGTGTTGCCAGATTTGGTGTCGTACTTGCGACAGGAAATTCATTGGAAACTCTTGCATCCGTCCCCAAACCCAGATCCTGTTGTTGGGCGAATGCCGGTCCCACACCTCGCTGGCGGAGGGCAGGATCGTCAATGAAATTGTTCTTGCCTGTGTTCACATCTTGTTGTTGCGGGGCCGAAGACGAACCTCCGCTGCCGAGACGCGGGGTAGAACTGCCACCACTTTGATTGAAACCGTTGCCGATTCTATTGCCGGTTCCAAGGTTAGAATTCCCACCAAATCCCGAGTTTCCGCTGTTGAAACCCCCATTGTTTCCGCCATTAAATCCACCGTAGTTGCCACCGTTATATCCGGAGCCGGTTTGCCCGTACTGATAGTTCATGGGATCGCCGGTCCGTTTTTTCTTTTTCTTCTTGGGCTTTTCGTCGTCATCCGATTCGTCATCATCCGACGCATTTTTTTTGCCGGCAGATTTTGTCTCTTTCGATCCTCTGTTCAAAATCTCATTAATACTTTTGCGTCTCGAATCGGAGGGATTGTACTCCTTCGGTTCGTCGGCACTCGACTCTTTCTCCGTCCCGGAGACTTCATCTTTGTCGTTCTGTGCAATTTCCGTCGGTTCAGTCGACGCCACTGGAGTAGAAAACGGCGAACTGAACGTTGATGGAGAGGCAGGAGTTGTTGCCGTGTTGGATACGACCGGAGAATTCACCGGGGGCGATTGCGGGGCTAGTGATGGAGTAGGTCGACTCGCCACCGGCGCGGGAAAGGCCGACGTCACAGGTTGTGCGACGGGTGTGGCAGCGGGTTGTGTTGTCGGCGCTACGGTCTGATCCTGATGTTGGATCGTCGATGAATCGATGGCCACCGGTTGATCGATCGGTTTGGCCTCGGCCGTTTCTTTCGGAGCGGACTTCGAACAGCCAGTGGTGAGTGCTACCAGAACAACAGCATTCGCGGCAATTCCAATGACCATTCGCATCGTCACACCTCGTGGGTTAGCGGTTCGGCGGTCAATCACGTCTCGATAACGACACCGTCAGCGAGTTATTTCATCCCGCCTGTGCGACCCATTGTTCTCGTGAGATAATCGAAGACCCACGAAGACAAAGATCGATATAAGCCATTATTTCAAGTATCGGCGATAAAATCCATCCGAAATCGCTATTATTCCCGCCGGTCTTACTTTCGAACAGAATGTGAACAGTTGATCCCTGCAAGAGCCACAGCTTGTGTCGTTCATCATTTTCGTGTACTGGAAGCCTTTTTTTCCTTGTCGGACGGGGCGCGGAGATCAGGTTTTTGGACTAATGTCCATGCCTTTTCGCCGATGACGGTATCTTGCGGAAAATAGCCAAGTTCGTCCTCAAGCACGATCCAGTGGAGAAAACGGGGGTCGGTTTTCCCGATGTAACGCGTACCGGGAATCATATACTCGTTCACTTCGTCGAGAAAAAGTTTTGATTCTTTAGAAAAACGTCCCCCCTTCGGAGACGGAAAAATCTTGGCAAATTCTTCCTTGTCTCCGAACGGTGGTTCGACGGTGACTTCGGTCAGCGTGATGACCAGGAAATGACCTTTCGTGCCATCCTTAGTCACGATATTCATTTTTTTCTGATCGGCGGTCGTAATCTCGCGCAGCGCCAATTTCCATCGACCGTTGAATTCAATGCGGCGTTGACGTTGTCGATAGAGGCGGTTGACGTAGTTGGTCGTGTAACTGGCCTGAAACTGTCCGTCCTCATCGAAATGATAGGTGACGCTCCCTCCCAACCAGTCGCCACCTTCATCAGAGAATTGCAGACATTCTTTGAGCGCCGGCCACTCCATGCCGAATTGCGTGCGCTCGGGGCCCGTGGAGGGTTTGGCATCGGGTTCGCCGGACTTTGATTGGTCAGCGGCGTTTTCGTTCTTGCCGGTCGCAGTTCCCCCTTTCTTGGCCTGAAATTGAAAGTTGTACGCAGTCTCATTGAAGCCGGACGATTCCGGAGGACGAACGGCCTGAGTCAGGGAACGCTCCCCATCACTCGATGGTGCCTTGTCGGTCGGTTCGGAGATCGCAACATTTGACAGGCCGGCCAGCACGATTCCCATCAACAACATTCCGGCGTTCCGTCCGATTCTTGGTGTCAAACGATTCATCATCGCCTCGAATTTCTCATGAATCAATTAAGGATCGTCGTGGATTGCGAAGCCCGCTTCGCAAGAATTGGTTGCATGTCCCGTCTGGTGAAAAAATAGAACGTTCAAATGGCTCTAAAGAACTCCATCGTCCGGTGAGTTATGAAACGCTTTAAAACGAAGAGCGTTTCCTTCATCGGCGTCGGTAAATTGTATCAGTAACCGCATCGGCACCGATGAACATATTAACCGGTTACTGTTGAACAATGCAAACGTCAAGGCTGATAATGCCGGTGTCGGTTCGCGAGACCGCAGTGATAGTGATCCCGATGGTGACGGAACAGCCCCTTGTCTCTTCGCGCGACGGTTTGAAATGATCGGCCTTTTGTGCAGTCAACAATGTTGCCGCGAACCTTGCACCATGATAGCGTTCATTTGCAGAGATTGCATGGTCGGAATTCAAAGAATGGAGAGCGAACATGTCGGGCTGGATATTGGCGATCGATATTGGCAACAGCCGCATCAAGGTGGGATTGTTCGCCGATCAACCGCAAGGCGAGCCGGTCTGTCTCAAGCAAGCCGGGTTTGCGCTCGGGGATCCGTGGTATGGTGAAGATCTTCCCTGGGACGAACTCCGGGGGAATGCGTCGGTTCGCGGAGTGATTGCCGGAGCGAATCCCTTGGGGATCGATAAAGTCATCGACGGCTGGCCCCGTGAGAGCTGGGGAACGCCTCGGGTGATATCGCTTTCGGATGATTTTCCGTTAACCATTGAAGTCGATGCCCCTCGGCAGGTCGGCATCGATCGATTGCTCAACGCCGTCGCCGTTCGTCAATATCGCTCTGCCGACCAGAAAGCGATCATCGTCGACAGCGGGACCGCAACGACGGTCGATCTGGTATCCGTTGACGGCTCCTTTTGTGGCGGTGCGATCCTTCCCGGTTTCGAACTCTGCGCGCGGGCGTTGCATCAATATACCGCTCTATTGCCCTTGATTTCGCTCGACGAACTGACCGTTCATGTCCCCAACGCGCGAGGGCTCAATACCCGTACCGCATTGCATAGCGGTTTGTACTGGGGGCAAGTCGGTGCCGTTCACGAACTGGTGAAGCAGTTAACCGCCGAAGACCCAACGGGGGATGTACTTCTCGTGCTCACCGGCGGAGGTGCCCCCCTCTTGCACGAATCGCTGATCGGTCAAAACACCCTTTACAAACCGTACTTAGCGCTCGAAGGTTTGGTGCTGGTCGATCGCGCCACGGGATGAGTTCTCGATACGAGAGCCGCTTGTAATTATCGACATACGATTTACTTTCGTAGTCGATTGTTGAGGCCGAGTCACCAATTGACCGGATTTATGACGGGATTACGAAGTACCCGTATTCGGTCTCCATTAGTGTTTTTCGGGGTAGTCGCACTTTTCGCGACTGCCGACCCAAGTTGTGGTCATGTAGATATAGAATATTGATGTAATCTAGTTATATTTTGTATGTGAAGGCCAAAAAACGGAGTCCAATTATTGACCTTCGCGGCTGATGGGGGTAATGTTATCCCAGCGTTGGCCAGCACGGTCAGTTCTCAATTTCGATTCGCCCGGTATCGCCGCACTCAGTGATGCGTGCAGAACAATCGAGGTGTCGTTCATTCGGCCACCTTGATTCGGGGTGGATCTCTTACCGGAATCCTTCGTCAAAAACGAAAGGCCATATGCGCATGCAAGAGTTAGCCACCGATATCACCTGGAAAAACAGACTCGAGCAGATCGAAACGGAAGTCGAAGATATCCGTTTCCCCGATGTCGATGATGGCGTCGATCAGGATGAAGAATGGTGCGAAGTCGTCATCGACGGCAAACGCCGGCGCATCCGTTTTCATAATTATTCCGAAGTTTTTCGCGTTCCCGGTCTTTACGAAGAACTTTTCTACGAACAGCTCAAGTGTTGTTCGCCGAGTTACATCTCGAATCTGCTTGAGAGCGTTGTTCGCGAATACGGTGAATCCCCCGAAGAGTTTCGTGTACTCGACGTCGGTGCCGGCAACGGCATGGTTGGCGACGAACTGCAACAGCTGGGAGTGCAGTCTGTTGTTGGTGTCGACATCATTCCTGCGGCGAAAGAGGCGACCAATCGCGATCGACCCGACGTGTACGATTCATATCGCGTCACCGATCTCACCGATCTCTCCGAAACAGACGAAGAACATCTGCGTCGTGTGAATGCCAATTGCCTGACAACCGTGGCCGCACTGGGCTTCGGCGATATTCCTCCGCTGGCGTTTGCGAAGGCTCTCGATCTGATAGCCACCCCCGGTTGGCTGGCGTTTAATCTTAAAGAGAGCTTTCTCCGCGAGCAGGACGATAGCGGCTTCAGCCGTCTGATCCGACGGTTGAATCGTGAAGGTTATATTCAGACGCTCTGTTACCGTCGGTATCAGCATCGCGTGTCGATGACCGGCCAACCGCTGTATTACGTCGCCGTTGTCGCACGAAAGCTGAGAGACCTCAGCAATGAACTGCTGGAATCGCTGCGCGACGAATGAGCGTACGACGGATGATAAAGGGGCTTCCCGATGATCGTCCTGAACGGCGTGAGCAAATCGTTCGATAGAGGTCGAACGTACGCTGTGCGCGAGTTGTCGCTGCACGTCGAGGATGGCGAAACGCTTGTGTTTCTCGGTTCGTCCGGCTGTGGAAAAACCACGACGCTGAAAATGATCAATCGTCTGATCGAACCGACGTCGGGAAAAATCGAAGTCGACGGCAAAGATGTAACCCTTCAAGACCGCGTTACGCTGCGGCGATCGATCGGTTACGTCTTTCAGGGGATCGGTCTGTTTCCTCATTATCGCGTGGCGCAGAACGTCGAGATCGTCCCCAAGTTGCTCAACTGGCCTGCGAAGGTTCGCCGGAAGCGTGTGCACGAAGTCCTCGATCTGGTCGGACTGCCGTTCGCCGAATACGGTCAGCGATTTCCCGATGAACTTTCAGGAGGCCAGCAACAGCGCATCGGAGTGGCGCGGGCACTGGCTGCCGATCCCAAGTATCTGCTGATGGATGAACCGTTTGGCGCACTTGATGCGATTTCTCGCGACTCGTTGCAGCAGGAACTCAAATCGCTCACCAAGCGGCTTGGCAAGACGATTGTGTTCGTCACGCACGACATTTTCGAAGCGCTTGCCCTCGCCGACCGGATCGCAATTTTTCACGCCGGCCGGATGCAGCAGATCGACACGCCGCAGAACGTTCTCTCGGCTCCGGCAACGCCATTTGTTCGCGAGTTGTTCGAAAAACCGGCGCGTCAACTCGCGGCCTATCAGGAGAGCCGCTAATGGATCTCGGCTGGTACGAATCGGTCGTCGGGTGGCTGGAGTTCGCGAGTCAGCGGCTACCCGAGCTTTGGCTGCGCACCGGACAACATCTGGTTCTTACCGGGATTTCAACGGGCTTCGCCATTGCGATCGGTTTGCCGTTGGGCTTGATTGCTTCGCAAAAACAATGGCTCAAAGCGCCGCTGCTCGGCGTTATCGGTGTCTTTCAAACGGTTCCCAGTCTTGCCATGCTTGCGATTTTGTTGACGCTCGTCGGCAAGATCGGTTTTATGCCGGCGGCGATTGCACTCACAATTTACGCGCTGCTTCCGATCGTGCGAAACACCGTTACCGGAATTGAAGGGGTGCCGCCGGACGTTGTCGAAGCCTCCCGCGGAATCGGAATGACGCGCCTGCAGCAGTTGCGAATGGTGCAATTGCCGCTGGCCATGCCCGTGTTGATCGCCGGCGTGCGTACGGCGGCGGTTGTGGGTGTCGGCATCGCGACCCTTTCGGCGTTTATCGGTGCCGGAGGGTTGGGGCAGTTTATCAATCGCGGTCTGGCGCTGTCGAATACCAAATTGATTCTGCTGGGAGCAATTCCCGCCGCGGTGCTCGCGGTCATAGTCGACGGCGTCATTGCCGCCACCGTGTGGGGTGTGCAACCGACGCGAC
The DNA here is from genome assembly GCA_027618475.1 of Planctomycetota bacterium. Lineage (GTDB taxonomy): Bacteria > Planctomycetota > Planctomycetia > Planctomycetales > Planctomycetaceae > JAQCEJ01. The sequence goes on from JAQCEJ010000001.1 coordinate 68,297, forward strand.
AAAGCGATTCTCATCGCTATCTGTCGAAGCTCAAACCGATTGCTTTGGCATTGCCGTTTCTGCTGGCGGCTGTCGTGTTGATTTCAGCGTTACGCGATCGTTCTCCTGCGGCGGGTCGGGGAGTTCATACGATTCGCATCGGCAGCAAGAATTTCAGCGAACAGTTGATACTCGGCCAGTTGATGGCCCAGATGATCGAAGCGCATACCGATTTAAGAGTCGATCGCAGGTTCAATCTGGGGGGAACGATGATCTGTCACGAGGCTCTGGCATCGGGCGAAATCGACCTTTATGCCGAATACACCGGTACCGGATTAGTGACGGTGCTCAAGCGACCGGTCACGTCCGCTGCCGACACCGCGTTCGAAATTGTGAGCAAAGACTATCGCGAAGCGTTTGAGTTGGAATGGCTCGAACCCTTCGGATTCAACAATACGTTTGCCCTGACCGTGCGAAAATCGGACGCCGAACAGAACAAATGGCGTAAGATTTCCGACTTGAAGTCGACGGCTGAAACACTGCGGGCCGGTTTTACGGCGGAGTTCTCGGGTCGACCGGATGGTTATCCCGGTCTGCGCGAGGAGTACGGTTTTTCGTTCGCCGAAGTTCACGATCTGGAACCGTCGCTGATGTATCGGGCGGTTGCTCAGCGCGAGGTCGATGTGATCTGTGCCTTCACCACCGACGGCCGTATCGGCGCGTACGAGTTGCAACCGTTAATCGACGATCGTCAATTCTTTCCGCCATATTATGCGGCTCCAGTTATTCGTGCAGGCGTTCTGGACGACCATCCCGAAGTGAAGGATGTGCTTGACCGCCTCGCAGGAGTACTGAATAACGAAACAATGCAGCGTCTGAATTATGCAGTTGACGAAAACGGTCGATTGCCAAAAAACGTCGCGAGAGAATTCTTGATCGAGCGAGAATTAATCGTCGATGAATGAAACGGTGTGAACGAGACGCCTTACATACTTTCATTCGCTGTTCGCGTCCGTCGAAGTCACCAGATGCGCATCGATTCGCGAAAGAGATCAGCGAGTTCAGATTCTCCTGCGGGCTTGGGCGAAAGTTTGGTGACCCGGTGTTGCGGTAATGTCCCTTGCACAAGTGCCGGAATGTCGGCGTCTGTGTAACCGACCGCATTCAGGCCGTTGGGCATGTCGAGTTGTCGCATGTAACCTATGACAGTCTCGGCGAGCAACGTACCGGCATCTTCGGGAGAGACATTATCAATGTCGGCACCTAAAGCCTGTGCGGCGCGAAGGTGTCGTTGCGGATGCGTCTCGGCCGTAAACCGCACGACGGCGGGTGTGTGCAGAATGACCGACATCCCGTGGGGAACCATCGCATGATCGACACGGTAACCTGTCGGCATAAAGTCGCGGACCATTCCGGCGACGGGATACGACATTCCATGCGGCAAGTGCACGCCGGCATTTCCGAAACCGATTCCTGCGATCGACGACGCCAGCAGCATCTTCGCGCGGGCTTCTTCGTCACTGGTGTCGGCCACGGCGCGAGGCAGATATTCAGCTACCAGTTCGAGAGCGCGAATTGCCCACACATCGCTGATCGGGTTCGTTCCCTGATACGCCGGCCGTTCAATCGGTCGTGCGGGGTGCGGACGTCGATCGTAGGGTATCGCCGTGTACGATTCGAGCGCATGCGACAAGACGTCGAGTCCCGTGCAGGCCGCGACGGCGGCGGGCATGCTGCGCGTGTTATCGGAATCGACGATGCCGAGTGCGGGCTTGAGATACCGATGGGCAATTCCCGTTTTTGCCTTTTTCTCGGGATCATCGAAGATCGCAACTCCGGTCGTTTCGCTGCCGGTTCCCGCCGTCGTCGGGACGGCAATCAGCGGTTTGAGCGGCCCAGGGACCGGTTTCCCTTTGCCGATCGGTGCATTGACATAATCGAAGAACTCTGCCGGGTACGTGGCGTACAAATTCGCCGCTTTGGCGGTATCGATCGTGCTTCCTCCGCCGATGGCGACGAACGAATCAAAATGTCCCGACCGGGCGAATTCGATCGCTCCCCGAAAGCTATGTGTCGTCGGCTCGACAGCAATTTTGTCGTACATTTCGAATTCGATCTTCGACGACTTAAGCGATTCTTGCACGATGCCCCAGACCGGCAAACCGGTGAGTGCGGGGTCGATGAGCACCATCGTTCGCTTGCACGGCCAGTCGGCGAGATCCATACCGATCTCGCGGGTGATTCCTTTACCAAAACGGATATTCGATGCCGACATCTGAAACGCGGTATCGTGTAGCTGCGAGGTGTTGTTCACGTTGAAATCCTTGTAGGCCTCACATCGTTGAAGAGGGACGACGCCGACGACAGAAAAGTGTTGCCGTCATTGTAAAGCACCAGACGATGCAGATTATCCCATTTCATCACAAGTCGGCAACGATGTAAAAGCAGGCATCGCCGCGAAGAACAAAAAAACCTCCCGAAGTCCGGGAGGTTCATGTCGTCGATGATGGGAACTGTGACCGGTAACGGAGTGTTACGGTATCTGAGCACGTTCGCCGCCGCTGCGTGTGCAAAGGGCTTTCAAGACCTGTAAGTCGATGGTTTTCGACAGCGAACGAGACGATCCGTCGGCGATCGAAACATTGAAGACATCGGGATGCCAGCTGCCGAAGCTGAAATAACGAATGGTGGTCGAATCAGACCAGAGTCCGTCGACATATTTGTAAATATTGGGATCGCTCTGGTACAGATCTTCGCGCACGCGAACACAGCAACTGTAAGCGTCGGCCCATAGTCCATACAACGACTCGCCAATCAAAATGGTGTTGGCTTCGCCGTCCGAGATATCTGAAAACTTGGTAGCGCTGTTCATGTTGAACATTCCGGGGTAGTCGACATAGGCCGTACCAGAACTCGTCGGCGTGGTAGTGGTACCGGTATTGAGTGCGCGTGTTCCCAGTGAGGCGCGATAAGTCGTGTAACCGTAGCCTTGCGGGCGGCTTGACGGGAGCGATGCCGACGGGCAAACATAACTCGGGATCGCCATCTGCATCGCTGCGGCATTGCCGGCCGCACTTTTGGGTAGTGAAAAATCGATATTGGCCGTGAGTTGCCCCATCTGCGTCATAATCAACGCGTGCCATCCCCACTGCGGGGGAAAGACCCAGCCCGTACCCGGTGTCGATAATGTCGCAGCACCCGCACGTAATTCCACGGCGGGGGGGAAAATAACCGGTTCGGGCAGCGGGATCGAATACGCCGGCTGATTCACCATCGCCGGACCGTCGATCCAACCCGACGGGAAGGTTCGATGGCTGCTCTCGTAATTGTGGCAGGCCAAGGCGATCTGCTTGAGATTGTTCAAGCATTCCGTTCGCCGGGCCGCTTCGCGTGCCGACTGCACGGCGGGAAGCAGCAGCGAAATCAGCAAGGCGATAATCGCCATCACGACCAGCAGTTCGATGAGTGTAAAACCGCGACGAGATTTCTCGTTCGCCGGACATTTGCGATCACGAGTCATGAGTTACTCCTCTGGACGCATTCAACGAATTTCTTGTAGAGGGGAAGGCGAGTTCACCCGCGAGGTGGTTCAATCGGCCATCAACCTCGGAGCCAGCCCGATGAATGCCTCTTCCCAAATGACATCAAACCTAAGTTAAACGGTAACATGTTCACTGAGGAAAGGCAAATCCCATTTGCATTCCGTCGCGATTTCCACGGCGAATATGAACCGGACGTTCGTCGCCCGATTCTTCGAAAACTCAATCGAGAAATTTCCCCCAACACGAGTACTTCGGCGTACTGAGCTGATAGGCCAGAACCGGGTTTCGTTTCGGCTTGACCGGTTCCGTCTTCAGCAGCATGCCGGCTTCCTGCGGGGTACGGCCTCCTTTGCGGACATTGCACCGCAGGCAGGCACACACGACATTTTCCCAGGTCGTCAGGCCTCCCTGTGTTCGGGGGACGACGTGGTCCAGACTCAGATTTTGAGTTCCATACCGGTTGCCGCAATATTGGCAACAGTTTTCGTCACGTAGAAACACATTACGCCGATTGAACTTAACGGCATTGCGGGGAAAACGGTCGTACTTGACCAGTCGAATCACGCGGGGAATCAGAATCGCAAAATTGACTGCCTGTAACCAGTCGTCGTTTGGATTCACATCATCGAGTGCGACTTTGAGCTCACTCAATTCCAGCCAACTCGAAAAATCGTACGCCATGTACATTCCCTCTTCGACGCTGATCACTTCGGCGAGGTTCTTGTACAGCAGGCAAAACGCCCGCTTTGCAGAAATAACGTGGATCGCCTCGAATGAGCGATTGAGAGCCAGCACGCTGCAATGCAGAGAATGGCCGTGCCCGGCGTGACCGTTGCCAGTGTCGGGTTCGTCCCCTGAGCCGTGGCGTGAGGGAACGGCAACGTGCCCGTGAACTTCGACAGCGTGACCATTGACGCCGTGAGCGTTACGATGATGGATCGACTTCGTGATCATGCAGCGACCGTTTACAACCGCGTACATGGATAAAGCCAGATCGGGGTGATGAACGCGACCCTCGTCGATGAAACTTTCAGACGCTTAGAAGGTCGGTATCCCCTTCAATCTCTCAGATGACTCATCACATGGACTATGAGAAAATACAGACAAACGACACTCGGAAAACATTCGCAACCGCGAACCATCGGAGTTCAATGACTTTGACCTGCTCTTCTATGATCCTGTATTTTGCACGAATTGTACGGATTTTCGCAAGGTTGGACAACATCCACTCCCGTTAAAATTCCAGTCGCTTCATCAGAATTTCATAACGCATCATGTTGCGGATCATCCGTGTCAGCGACTCTCTCGCGGAAGAAAAGTGAGCCGGCAAGTGGTGACATCACTTCCCCGAACTGTTCTAATCCATCCTCCGGTCGACTCGATCTTGGTTGTGCAAGGAAATCTTCCCGATGGCTCATCTCCTCTCGAAAGATCGCATCACGGCTCCGCCGGGATTCAATCGCTGGCGCGTGCCGCCGGCGTCGGTCGCCATTCATCTCTGTATCGGGTCGGTCTACGCCTGGAGCATCTTTAACCCGCCGCTCACGATGGTTCGCGGAGTCGTCGCCAGTGCCGGGAGCGATTGGACGCTCGAACAAGTCGTCGGCATCTTCACCGTCGCGATCGTATTTCTTGGGCTCTCTGCCGCGGTCGCAGGGAAGTGGCTTGAAAAGGTCGGTCCCCGATGCGTCGGCACCGTCGCCGCCTGTTGCTGGGGAGGGGGATTTCTCATCGCCGCGCTCGGCGTCTCAATGCACCAGCTCTGGCTCGTTTATCTCGGCTATGGGGTGATCGGCGGCTGTGGTCTCGGCCTCGGTTACGTCTCGCCCGTCAGCACATTGATCAAATGGTTCCCCGATCGCCGCGGCATGGCAGCGGGGATGGCGATTATGGGCTTCGGCGGCGGAGCCATCATCGGCACGCCGATAAAAGAAGCCCTGCTCGAGCATTTCTTTCGTGCGCCGCAATATCTCGGCACCGTCGCAGAGGTGGAACTCGTCACTCAGGAGGGGCGACGCTTGGCCTCGATCGCCGGTGATCTGAAAGATGTCGTCGTCATCGGCGCGGCAGAACTGAAACGTCTTCCCGCCGATCTCTCTGAAGGAGTCTACGTCGTCGGCACCGGCAGCGTCGGTATTGCCGAAACGTTCTGTGCGCTCGGCGCAATTTATTTCGTCATCATGATGATCGCTGCCTTTTCGTATCGCGTCCCCGCCGAAGGGTGGAAGCCGCAAGGCTGGACTCCCCCCGACGAGTCGGCCACCTCGCGAAAGATGATCAGCACTCACAACGTCGGTGTCGATGAAGCCTTGAAAACACCGCAGTTTTATCTGCTGTGGATTGTCCTCTGCTTCAACGTGACGGCAGGCATCGGCGTGCTCAGTGTTGCTAAAACGATGATGTCCGAAATCTTCGGTACCACGTTGCCTCAGTACGTTAACGCGGCGTTCGCCAGTACCTACGTGCTGATGATCGGAGTGTTCAACATGCTCGGCCGGTTCTTCTGGGCCTCGGCCTCCGACTACCTCGGCCGCAAGACGACGTACACGACATACTTCGTTCTCGGCATCGCACTGTATGGGTCAATTCCGTTCACCGCGATGCAGGTAAGTGCCGACCCGTCGGTGGTCTGGCTCGTCTGGTTTTACGCCGCCACGATGATCATTTTCACAATGTACGGCGGCGGTTTCGCGACGATTCCCGCGTACCTCGCCGATCTCTTCGGCAGCAAATACGTCGGCGGCATTCATGGCCGATTACTGACGGCGTGGAGCACGGCCGGCGTGCTCGGCCCGATGATTCTGACATATCTGAGGGACATCAGCCTGACGAACGCGATGAAGAAATTAGCCGCGTTGATCGACCCGCAAGCCTTCCAGCAAAAGTTCGGCGCCCCGATCTCGCAGCTGAAAGAGCTCATCGCGCAGAAGACCGTCACACTCCCCAAGCTGATGGAACTGGTCCCCGAGGGAACCCAAAACCCCTCGGCGACGTTGTACAATTCGACGATGTACGCGATGACGGGGTTGTTGGTAATTGCTCTGATTGCGAATTTATTGGTGAAGCCGGTGAGTGCGAAGCATTATGAGAGGGGGGGAGCGGGAGAGGGGAAGAGTGGGGGATGAGAACTGTGAGTGGAGTGGTGTTAGATGATAATAATCCTTCTCGTTCCCAAGCTCCGCTTGGGAACGCACGTCTTCGAAGCTCCCGCTTCGCCAATTGTGAGTTGGATCAAATTCCCCCCACCTCGCATTCCCTCCACTCCCGACGTACATTGTATCAATGAAGCCGTTCTTCCTCTCTCAACTCCGAAACCTCTGCTGGCCCGCGGTGATTGCACTCGTGGCGTTTGTTGCCATCGTCATATCCCTCGACCCGGCGGGGAGTTATCCTCGGTCGTTTGCCGGGCCTGGTTTGACGATTGACGAAGTCTTCAACGTCGAACAGGGGGCGTACCTCGTCGAGGGAATACGCGGGTTTGGGTGGGGATTGCTTCATCCGGCGAGCTGGATGGAAATCTTCGGGCAGCCGGTCTATCTGCACGACCATCCCCCTCTCGGGAGACTGATGCTCGGGCTCTCGCACGAAACCGTGCGGAGCGTGTTCCCCCCCGTCGAAATCGACTCGCGGTTCACCACGGCAGCAGCCCGACCCGCCTCTGCTCTCGCGTTTGCTTTGCTTGTGCTACTCGTTGGCAGTGTGACGGCCAACTGGTTCGGTCGCGCCGTCGGCATTGTCGCAGCGATTTCGCTCGTCCTTATGCCTCGTTTGTTCGGGCATGCTCATCTCGCGGCACTTGAATCGTGGTTGAATCTCACTTACGTTGCCTGCGTCCTCGGGACGATTCACTTCTGGACGAGGCATCTCTCGGACGAAACCGCCGCACATCACATCCCTTCTCACAAAACGGCCCTTTGCACCGGTTTGCTGTTTGGTCTCGCCTTGCTGACAAAAATTCAAGCGGTGCTCATTCCGATTCCCTTTATCCTCTGGAGTCTGTGGCGCTGGCGATGGAAAGGAATGATCCCACTGGCGATCTGGGGGGCGACCGGGTTTGTCGTCTTCTTCCTCGGCTGGCCCTGGTTGTGGATCGATCCGCTGGATCACCTCGCCGCGTATTTCGGCCAAACGACCGATCGGGTTTCACTCAATGCGTGGTACTTCGGCGAACGCTTTGCCGATAAGAACGTGCCGTGGCATTATTCGTTCGTGATGTTCTTAACGACGATCCCGGTCGCCTTTCATCTACTGGCGGGATGGGGTGTGATTCGCATGTGGCGAACGACCGATACCGATGCCGTCACACGTCAGCGAACGGGGCTGGTCATCGGATCGGCGCTCTGGCCGTTGATCATGTTCTCCCTTCCGGGTATCGCCGTGTACGACAGCGAACGGCTGTTCTTGTGCAGTTTTCCTTTGTGGAGCGTGATGATCGGTCGCGGGGGTGTGTTTCTCTGGGATGCTCTGCGGCAGCGGATGAGTCCTCGAACAACGGCGGTGGTTTTCTCCGTCGCTCTGGCCACACAAAGTGTCGGGTTGTTCGCGTCGTCACCGACATTTCTCGGCCATTACAACGTGCTTGTTGGCGGGCCGCGTGGTGCCGCTGCACTCGGCCTCGAAACGAGTTATTGGGGTGAGGGCTTGACTCGCGAATTCTTCGACCGGGTCGTCAAGGCTGTGCCACAGGGGGCAGAAGTCACCATCGGTCCGATTATGCATCCAATGCAAATTCCCGATTGGGAACGGCAGATTGTCAGTCTGCGACAACACGCTGTGAAACTTAAGCCGTGGGATCCCGCCCACGTAACTCCCAAGTACCTGATTCTCTACTCCCGCAAAGCCGATCTTCCCCCCGAATGGCGAACTTCGCCTCCGGGGAATGCAAAGCTCCTCGTCTCCGAACAACAACAAGGAGTCGTTCTCGCCGCACTCTACGAATTACAATCGGAGTAAGCGGGTGTTAGAATTCATCGATAAGAGTTTATCTGTCGCCCCTCACGGGGCTCAAATGCAATGGGCGTTCGACCTCTCTGGGGCTTCCGCCCCAAGCTATTGACGATCGCCTCTCCGAGGCTGAGATTCTGATCGTTAGTACTACGAACGCGGTGCATCAATCATGACTGTTCTGAATTAGGCTTCGTCTCTGCATGAGAAACCGGCTTTAAGGATTTGCCATCATGAATTCACTCTCACATTTTGACGAATCCGGTGCCAGTCGTATGGTGGATGTCACGGCGAAGGCTGTTACGCCGCGGATGGCTCGCGCCGAAGGGGGCGTCACGATGCTCCCCGAAACGCTGACGCTGATTCTCGATCGCCAGTTCAGCAAGGGGGATGTCATCGAAGTCGCCCGGCTCGCGGGGATTCAAGGCGCCAAGAGAACGTCCGATCTCATTCCCCTTTGTCATCCGCTGTCGATCGAAAGCATCAAACTGTCCATCGAACCAGTCGGTGACCGCCAGTTGCGTATCGAAGCCGAAGTCTCGTTGCACGGACGGACCGGCGTCGAGATGGAAGCCCTCACCGCCGTCAGCGTCGCTGCCCTCACCGTGTACGACATGTGCAAAGCGGTCGACCGCGAGATCGAATTGGGCCCCATTCGACTGGTCGAAAAAACCGGCGGCAAGAGCGGGCATTTTCTGCGGGGCGACGACGGTTCCACGTCGTAATGGCCGGATCATCGTCTCTGGTCCCCGACGGACGAACACTCACCAACACAGCCGTGTCATATCATGAGGACTCGCGAGGTCGGAAAGAGAGGGGTTTCGATTACGTCAAGTTCAGCACTAGAAGTACCTTGCGCGAAATGACTACAGGGTGAGCTTGTCACACTCCGGCAGGGTCACTAGAATTCGCTCGCACACCGAAAAATCAAAGGAATGTAGGATGACTGGCGATTCCAGCGATTTTAACGGCTTTGATGACGAAACACCGTTCGCAGTAGGGGAATCGTGGCGATACGAGGATGGACAATGACCGTTAACATGGCGATTCTGCCAGCCGGTACAGGAGTTATGAACTAACATTAAGAGTCGATCGGGACGACAGGACCGGTCGCCTACAATACATACCACAAGACGAACACGAGACCATTTCCGGTGTCATGCCGAGAGTCGAGAGACACCATTTACTTCAACAGATAAGGGGGACCAGGGCATGTACGAGCGATTTACCGATCGAGCCCGTAAGGTCATGCAGCTCGCCAATCAAGAGGCGCAGCGATTCAATCACGAATACATCGGCACCGAGCACATTCTGCTGGGACTGGTGAAAGAAGGCTCGGGGGTCGCAGCCAACGTGCTGAAGAACCTCGACATCGATCTCCGTAAAATCCGTATGGAAGTCGAACGCATCGTGCAATCGGGGCCGGATATGGTCACGATGGGCAAATTGCCGCAGACGCCACGGGCCAAAAAAGTCATCGAATACGCCATGGAAGAGGCCCGCAACCTCAACCACAATTACGTCGGCACCGAACACCTGCTGCTCGGCCTCTTGCGCGAACAAGAAGGGGTCGCCGCCCAGGTGCTGATGAACCTCGGCCTCAAACTCGAAGACGTTCGCGAAGAAGTTCTCAATCTGCTCGGGCACGGCACCGAAACCGGTGAAGGAGGCGAACGCGCCACGTCGACCGGAACCAAATCGAGCAAGAGCAAAACGCCCGCGCTCGACAGCTTCGGCCGCGATCTGACCGAACTTGCCCGTCAAGGTAAACTCGATCCCGTCATCGGTCGCGAAGACGAAATCGAACGGGTGATTCAGATTCTCAGCCGTCGCCAGAAAAACAACCCCGTGCTGCTCGGCGAAGCGGGTGTTGGTAAAACGGCGATCGTCGAAGGCTTTGCCCAGATGGTTATTGAAGGGAGTGTCCCCGAACTCCTCCGCGACAAACGCATCGTCGTGCTCGACCTCGCCATGATGGTCGCCGGTACGAAGTATCGCGGCCAGTTCGAAGAGCGCATCAAAGCGGTGATGAACGAAGTCCGCCGTGCGAAGAACACGATTTTGTTCATCGACGAATTGCACACGCTGGTCGGTGCCGGTGGAGCCGAAGGAGCGATCGACGCCTCGAACGTGCTCAAGCCCGCGCTCAGCCGGGGCGAGTTGCAGTGCATCGGTGCGACGACGCTCGACGAATACCGCAAGTATATCGAAAAAGATGGCGCTCTCGAACGCCGGTTCCAGACCGTAATGGTCGAACCCCCCAGCGCCGAAGAGACGGTGGCGATTCTCAAAGGGCTCCGCGACCGATACGAACAGCACCACCGCGTGCAGATCACCGACGATGCGCTCGCGAGTGCCGTCGAACTCTCGACGCGATACATCACCGGCCGTTGCCTCCCCGATAAAGCGATCGACGTGATCGACGAAGCGGGGGCCCGCATCCGCCTCAAATCGATGGTCCGTCCGCCCGATCTGAAAGAGCTCGAAGAAGAAATCGAACGGCTCAATCAGGCGAAGGAAGAAGCGGTCGCCAATCAGGATTTCGAAAAGGCCGCCAGCCTCCGCGATCAGGCCGACAAACTCAAAAAGAAGAAAGAATCGCTCACCCGCGAATGGCGCGACAAGGCCCGCGAAACCGACGGCGTCGTCGATGCCGAAGTGATCGCCGAAGTCGTCGCCAAGATGACCGGCATCCCGCTGACGCGGCTGTCGAGCGAAGACAAAGTTCGTCTGCTGCAGATGGAAGTCGAACTCCACAAGCGCGTCATCAGTCAGGACGAAGCGATCAAGCAGGTCTGCAAGGCGGTTCGCCGCAGTCGCAGCGGGCTCAAAGATCCCAAACGTCCCACGGGTGTTTTCCTGTTCGCCGGACCCACCGGTGTCGGAAAGACGTTGCTAGCGAAGACGCTCGCCGAGTTTATGTTCGGCGACGACGACGCCCTCATTCAGATCGACATGAGCGAATACATGGAGAAACACAACGTCAGCCGGTTGATCGGGGCTCCTCCCGGATATGTCGGCTACGAAGAAGGGGGTCAGCTCACCGAGAAGATTCGTCGGCGTCCGTATGCCGTCGTGCTGCTCGATGAAATCGAAAAGGCGCACCCCGACGTCTTCAACATGCTCTTGCAGATTATGGAAGAAGGGCACCTCACCGACAGCTTCGGCCGCAAGGTCGACTTCAAGAACGTCGTCTTAATTATGACGACCAACGCCGGTGCCGAGGTGATTCACCAGGGGAACGTCTTCGGCTTCAGCAAGCAGGACGCCGACACGAGTTACGCCGGTATGAAAGAACGCCTGATGCACGCCATCGAGCGTGAATTCAAGCCCGAGTTCCTCGGCCGTCTCGACGAAGTCGTCGTCTTCCGCTCGCTGACGAAGGAAGATATGAAGCAGATCATAGATATTGAACTCGGCAAGGTCCGCGAACGCCTGGGCGAACGGGGCCTGAAGCTCGAACTCTCCGAAGAGGCGAAAGAATTCATCATCAGCAAGGGAAGCGATCTCGATTACGGAGCTCGGCCGTTGCGTCGCTCGGTCGAGAACTTTATCGAAGACCCGCTCTCGGAAGAACTCCTCCGCGGCGCGTTTGAAGGCCAGAACCTGATCTCCGTCGGCGTCAAAGAAGTCGGCAGTGAAAAACGCCTCGACTTCGTCGGCTCGGTCAGCGAAGGCGAACCCGAACTCGCAGTCGTCGGCTCGGGTGAGAGCAAACCCGAAGGGGAAGAAACCGGCAACGGTTGATTGCAACCGTCTAAAATGAACGAAAACCGGCACAGGAGCCCCCTCCTGTGCCGGTTTTGTTATGTGTGCCGAGCATCCTTCTCGTCCCCAAGCTCCCGGTTGGGAACGCAAGTCTTCGAAGCTCTGCTTCGCCGATGGTGCAACGCGGCGTTCCTTCCACTGTATCGCAACCATTAGCCGGTCGGTTGATTCATGAGTGGCTGGAGCGTTCATGAGGCGTATGAAAAATTCACACCCTTGATTTCGCAAGAGGCATTGAAATCATAAACGACATCCACGGCCCCAGTCGATGGTTTCTGAAACGCCGTCACAGAAGACTGGGGTCATCGGGGCTTATTGATACCTGGTCGATGATCGCGAATTCGTGTGTCAAATCGCTATACCGCCGGGTGGTGTGAAGACTCGTTCGGTTCGTCATTCCTCGATTTGACCACCACAGTTTGATGGATACACCTGTTGGCGTCGCAGGCAGAGTCAACTCGAACCCCATCGTAGAGAGGTGAAGAGAGAATCGCCTTCCGCAGCCGTGGGTTTTGATCTCGATTCGGACTCACAGATGCCGGCTACATGGGCATGATCGAATCCATTGCTCACACACCCAGCTGCCAATGCTTGATCGTTTCGATCGGCCAGAGGAGCATGACGACGTTGAGTGTCAGATTGTCGCGGATCCAGAACAACAGTACGATTTCCGTCGCCACGAAAAGTGCGATCGATTTGCGGACACCCAATCGATACGCGGCATAGAAACCGAGGCCGCAACTGAGGGTGTCCCCCAGTGAGTTGAAGATCGAATCTCCCTCGTAACCGAGTGCGGCGGTTCCCTCGCGATAACGATTGATGACGAACGGCGTATTTTCGACGATCTCCCATAATCCTTCGAGGGCGATGCACCACCACAGTTTCCATTGCCATCGCATCTTTGGTGCGATTATCAGCAGTGCCCACCATAACAAAACGCCGTGCAACACGTGGGTAAACGCATACGGGTCGATCAGATGCTGCGAACAATGCCTGCTGTTGACGTCGGTGGCCCAGAGAAATCGCTCGCCGCAAGCGCACCACCACAAGCGATGCTGTAGACGCAATTGCGCGGTGACAAGAATCAGTACCACGGCCAATGCGATCCACGGTCGCGCTCGCGTGCGGCGATCTTCGGTAATGAACGGAAGACTCTTCACGCTATTCCTTCGCGATCGACAATCATCGCCACCGCGTTGCCACCTCCCAGACAGAGGCTGGCGAGACCGCGTCGGAGGTTTCGTTGATTGAGTGCCGAGAGCAACGTCACGAGCACGCGGGCACCGCTTGCTCCAATAGGATGTCCGAGCGCGATCGCACCGCCATGAACGTTGACTTTTGCCGGGTCGAGTTGCAGTTCCTTCATGCACGCCACCATCTGCGACGCAAAGGCTTCGTTGAGTTCGAAGAGATCGATGTCGTCAGCGGTCAGTTCCGCCTTCTTCAGAACGTCCCTTACTGCGAGCACCGGCGCGATGAATAAATCGCGCGGCTCGACCCCGCTGGTATGATACGCCACGATGCGGGCCTTCCAGGACGAATCTTTACACGCCATCGCGGTCGTGCGGTCGGCTACAACCACCGCAGCCGCACCATCGCTGAGCATCGACGCATTTCCGGCTGTCACCGTTCCTTGCGGATCGAATGCCGGCTTGAGTTTCGACAACGTGCCGAGATCGGTTTCAGGTCGCGGACCTTCATCAACGGATACCACGGTTTCGCCACGACGATGTTTCACGATCACCGGCGTGATTTCGGCATCGAACAGCCGTTGTTCGATCGCCCCCTGCGCTCGTTTTTGACTTTCCAATGCGAATCGGTCTTGATCGTCGCGCGTGACGCCCTGCGTGCGGGCTGTGTGTTCAGCGTGCAGCCCCATGTGACAATCTTCAAACGCGCACCACAATCCATCCAACAATAACGCATCTTGCATCTCGAGATTGCCGAGCTTGTATCCGTTGCGCGATCCTTTCATGAGATGTGGGGCTTGCGACATCGATTCCATTCCGCCGGCGACGACGATTTGTGCGTCCCCCAGGCGCACGGCTTGCGCTGCGAGCATTACGGCTTTGAGTCCCGAACCGCAAACTTTGTTGACGGTCACCGCAGGAATAGTTGCGGGCAAACCGGCATTTAATGCCGCTTGTCTCGCCGGTGCCTGACCGAGCCCTGCGGAAATGACGTTTCCCATAACGACCTCATCGACACGGTCGGGTGAGATGTCGGCCCGCTTGAGGGATTCGCGAATGGCGATTGCTCCCAGTTCCGTCGCCGGAATGGTGTGCATCGCTCCCAGAAATTTTCCAATGGGAGTTCGCGCCGCCGCAATGATAAAGGCGTCCTGTGTCGATTTCATCGAATTTCCTTTCAGATCAAATCTCCGCCGCCAACGAGGTGTTGGACGTTAACCCATTATACTTCAAGCGATTACACACGACACCCACATCGATAATTCTCTCCCAGCGAATTTCGGATGATGGAATAGGGGCTTTGTGCCGATAATTCCGATAAGGGTGACTATTCCGATCTCATCGGATCCCATCCGCATTCGTCTGCGGAACCCACGTCGAATCTGTACATCAACTTCCGAGGCTCCGTCATGCACCACAGGAATCTACGCTGGCTGATCGCCATCCTGATGGTGGTTTCTCCCTGTTCGTTTCTGACGTCGGGCGAGGGGATCGCCGACGAACGGCCACACGCGCAACAACTTACGCTGTCTCGTCCCGGCACACCGGTGTATGTCGCCATTGTGGGTGCGATTCACCGACCCGGAGTTTATCGTTTTGAAAATCGTTCGCCAGACCATCGTAACCCGACGGTCGCCGATCTCGTCGGTAAGGCTGGTTCTCTTACGGCGAATGCGTCGGGAATCATTCGTATTATTCGCGATCAGAGAAGCGGATTGCAAATCTATTACTCACCGAACAACCCCACTCCGCTGCTCGATAACGATGTCGTGCTGATCGAAGATCGCTCGTCGGGAACCCATAAGTCGTCGATATCGGTCATGCGTGAGTTTGGCCCCCGGTCACAATCCGACACGAATCAATCGGTATCGAATCGTCAACGAATGCCGTCTTCATCGGCGTCAGAAACGGCCCCGCGCGGAACCGGGCCGTCTCAGAAATCGCATATTGTCTGCGTGAATCTGATTGACCGTCCTGTCGTTTTGCCGCTTCGCGAAAAGCACGCGTCGCTCCCGGCCATTCTGTCGCTTCTCAACCAATCGATGGAACTTTCACCTGAGATCAGGATTATCCAGCCGGGAAGCCGTCGACCGGATGCCTCCGACCGTTTCAATTCCCGGCAGCAGAACACCGGTGACGAAAACAACGCGTCGGACGTATCACCCCCTGTCGACACCACATTTGGTGATGGAACGGTTGTCATCTTTAATCCCTCCTATGTCGATCAGAGCCGAATTCCCGAGCTTCCTCCCGTCATTTCCGCCGCTAACAATACCGAATCGGCCCCTACGGTACCGTCTACCGCAGCTCCTGATCGACGCGGTGGGAAGACTGATTTGAACAGCGGGGATCGTTCACGACCGAAACCGATTATTAACCCTTCAGAACCGGCACCATTTCCCGGTGAACCATCCCACAGAGTCGATGCGAGGCCGCTTGGAGATTCCAGAACGTCTCCCAAACCTCGTCTTGTCGAACCTCTTCCGTCACCGCAACTCTCGGGACCGCAACTCGATTTTTCGGCTGATCGCACCGGCAACGACGAGATCCAGTCCGTCCCTGATTCGGAATCGTATTCGGCTCGGCAACGGTTTTCCAATCCTGTTCCTCCTGATATTGCTCCTCGTGCTCTGGCCGAGCGTGATGGGTCGGAAAACTCCCGAAAACGATTAACCCAAAAATTTGGTGAGACGTTGGACATCCCGGACGCCGCCGTTCCTTATCACCCCGAAACAAACACCGCCGCTCGCAACAACACGAAATCAGGCCGAAAGGATTCGATCGCGGCAGAGTTTGCCGACGACGTCCCGGCGACCAATCTGGAATCCGGCAGTTCGACGATGATCTGGGTGTTAACCAGCTTCGGAATCGCCATTCTTCTCGTCGGTCGTGTTTATTGGATGGTGAAGCCCCGAATCGGTGTCCGACGTGCCGATTCCGTCAGCACATCGATTCCACCGACAACTCCCCCTGAAAAATGTCCCGTCAAATCGGAGCCGGTAAGGTCGGCAGAAAGCCTACTGACGGCCATTCTCGAAAAACGTTATCCGGTCGTGCACGAACCATTTCCGCTGGGGAGTCCACTGACTCTCAACGGCCGGCTCGACACCGAACGGCTGCTACGTATCGATTCGAAGCACGGGTTACCGGCTCCGGTCTCTCGATCGCACGGGTTTGCCGCGTCACAACGAGAAATACCAGACGCAGAACGACCGATATCGATGCCGCCAACCAGCAACAAGGTTTCTTATACGACTCATGCAAGCCATTCTCCTTCAGAACCGATCTCGCCGCAACAGGATCGACGCTATGTCGACCCACATCAACGCCGCTCTGATGAGAGCCATGTTTCGGCTGATGCTGCATCGATTCCGGTCGCGGTTCCTGTCAATCGGCTGGCTCCCACGGATGTCGAACAACGCCAGGAACGAACCATCACACGACTGATACGAATCACCCAGGCCGACAAGCAACAAGCAAGAACCAGGATGGATAAACGCCGGATGGTGCAACAGAGTAAGCGTCAGAATTCGGTTGGTGTGTCAAGCATGGCACATACATCTCAAGTGCAGCAATTGCACGTTGCTTCCGCCACACCGATTCCTTCTCCTCATCTGCAACGGTTAGACGATTCCCAACGATCGCCAATGAATCGTGAGGCGTCGGTTCAAGAAGGACGTCTCGACCGTGCTCTGGCCCACCTGCAGCGGGAGCGAAAATCATGAGTATCGGACTCGATTTGACCTCAACCTGTTTTCGTTCGCTGCGTCCGGAAGGGCAAACGCTCGCCGTCCGCAGTTGTCGAGCCGATATCGTCCCGGTCAGCAAGTCTCCCATTCACCGGCAACTGGTCGACCAATTGCAATTAAATTACGCCGAATGCGACAGTCACCTTCTCATTTGGGGGGACCAGGCAAATCGGTACGCCGATGCATTTCATTCGTCGAGTCTGCCGCTTCTTGTTGACGGTTGCGTCCCCGACAATCAGCCCCCGATCAGGCAAATGCTTGCTTCGCTGATGGAAGGCCTGCTCCCGACGACGCCAACCTCGGGCCGCATCTGCGGTGTGGCATTTTCTCGTTCGCAGCGGGCAACACGGCAGTCGACCGTCGACTTCTTCACACAGCTCATCAGTCTCAGCGGTTATCGCGTAACCGCTGTTGCTCCTGCACAGGCATTGGCGCTGGCTGAATTGAGTTCATGCGAATATTCGGGAATCGTATTGCATCTCGGAGCAGCGGTCAGCGATTTCTGCGTCATGCAGCACGGTGCGATCTTGTGGAAGCAACAACTCGACCTTTACGACTTTCTGCCGGCTGATGTCAACGATGATTATCAATCGGTTTTACTGACATCGGGTTGCGACAATACCGAGACGACCACGAATTCCACCGATATGAGCAACGACGTCATGACGCGGTGCCGGGTCATGCAATCGGCGATGGAACATCATTTCGCGGGTCTAGCTGCTGCCGAGGTATTCACACCGACGAGCAACGCCGTCCCATTGCTCCTGGGGGGAGAATGTCCGCGTGGTTCCGATGTGATATCGGGGATGCAGCACGATATGGCTTCGCTCAGCGGGCCGATTCCCATCAGCGAAGTTCGCTGGCCGTTGTTCGGCGACCATGCCGTTGCCCGCGGCTGTCTGATTCATGCCGAACTCGAATCGAAAAGAGCCCACCCGCAAGCCGCGTGATGTCGCCCTTGTCTGAGTGTCGTATTCTGGTTCTGGTTTCACATAGCGCGAACGTTCGGCCGCAAACCAGGTATCGGAATTGATACGCAACACTGGATAGACCTGTCGGAGAATCGTGTGTTGAGATCGTCCTTGCATGGTCTCCCGTACGTTAACGCTTATCACATGACCGAGTTTCAGTTCAATTTCTTAAAGAACCGCTCCATTTCGACTTCCAGCCAGTCGATATCCTTTCCGAATTCCGCGTGAAAATCGGCGAGACGGTCTTCGGTAGAAACATTCTGCAATGGATCGCGCTCCGACAATCGCTTCAGGTATTTGGCGAACTGGCTCGACCGGGTCTCCAGCAGATAAAATGTCAACGCCCACGACTGCGCATAGGCATCGAGCGTCGCTGTTTCGAACATGTGGTCGCTGGCGATGAACGTCGCGAGCGATTTTTCCTGGCGGCGGTTTTTCAGATAATCGCCGAACCAGAGAAACCGTTCGTGGTTGATACGAACGCGGATCGAATTTGAACGGGCACGTATTCCGGGCGCTTCGAACACGGTCGCCAGTCCTTCGATGACCCAGCGAGGATCGTCGCCGCAGCGCGAGTGTACGCCGAGATTAAAGGCGACCTGGTGCATCCCTTCGTGAATGATCGTATCTTGTATCGAATTCTTTTCGGACCCGCCGACGAAAAACATGGGCGACGATCTTCGTCCGGTCAACGCATCTGTTGCGAAAGTAGGGTTCGACCGGTGCGCTTGCGTTGTGAAATCAAGCATGCGTTGATTGTCATTCAGGGCAACCGACTCGCCATGTTGATAGAGTACACATCGATTGGTCGTGGGCGAATAGTACCCCAGGAGTCCGGGAGTATAACGATTCCCTTCCTTCTGCATGTATTCTGCAAACTCTCGTTGCGTGGGAAGAACGATCCCCACGAGCGGGAACTCCAACGGTTCGATTGTCAGCCCGCGAACTTGAAAATATTGCCGACAGGAGCGATACGTTTCTTCGAATAACGCTGCATAGGCGCGTGCGTGTCCCTTTGCGGCGCAGACGACGTAATGTTCCGTCCCCACGACATCAAACGAATGTCCCATTTCTTTTTGCAATCGATTCCGCAGATCGACTCCCGTCATGCTCGCAAATTGTCCCGGGAGCTTGCGAAATGTCGACACTTCGCTGAGTTCCAACTGTTGCAATCGACCGTCAGATTGCAACAGCCAGCACTGCTCCTGATTGTGGGCAATCGTGCGACCGGCGTACGATTCATCTCCCACCGTCAATTCGACGATCGGTTTGGCTCCTTCGACAGAGACTGCGGCATTCAGCCACAAGATGGCAGAGAACAAAAACAGCATCGGACGTTTCATTTCGGTGCTTTCTCGAATTTGCGTCGACAGGAACTCATGAGAATCTGCTAAAATATAGGTCGCAGTTGCGGTCGACTGCGGTGAAAGGGGGCGAGAACTGAGGGATCCCATCGAATGACCGCCCGTTTTCATCGGAATAATTCGCACAATCGCTTCGTCTTTTGACTGCTGCCACTCGCCGAGGGGCTGTACAACCGACATCGCATTTCGGAACCTCTCCTTCCCCGTCGTGTGCTGGTTGCGTACACTGAGGGAAAAGAAGGCCACCTCGAACTTTTTTCATGGTGTCGGCCAGGAGTGATATGTTTCGACCGCCGAGATTTCATTTTCGATTGTCGCTGTTCCTCACGCTGTTTGTCGGCGTCGCGAGCACCCTTGAGTATGCGTGGGCTGATGAGCCGACTGCACGATCAGATCGTCCCACTGCGCCGCTTGCCGGTGAAGTCCGACTCCTGATCGACGACCTGCAGTCTGACAAACGTTCGGTTCGCGTCGCTGCGGAGGCCGCATTGAGAGGGCGAGGCCCGGCGATTTTGCCGTTACTTCCCTCTCCGGAAACTCTTGCGAATGCGGCCGCTCGCGAATCGATCCGCCGCATTCGCATCTTGCTCGAAAAGGAGCACGCCGAAGAATTGGCAAAGGGGTCGTCAGTCACGCTCGGCGGCGAATTCATGCTCGCCGACATCGTCGACGAAATCACCCGGCAGACGGGAAACATCATTCTTCTCGACGACCTCGACGAGACGGCCCGCGTCAAGATTTTTTCCGTAGCGTTCGAGAAGACTCCGTTCTGGCAGGCATGGGATGAATTGCTGCGAAAGACAGAGACGACGGCTCGATTCGATCGACACGCCTCTGCTCTCCGGTTATTACCGATCGAATCCCCCGTTGATGTCCGTGTGGATGATCTGCATCCCGTGAAATATGCGGGACCGTTCCGTCTGGAAATTACCTCCGTGCAGCGCATCGATCAGATCGGCAATGCGAAACCGCAACGGCTACGGCTGAATGTGAACCTCCACGCCGAGCCGCGCCTACGTCCGCTGTTTTTGAAGTACGCTACGGCCGACATCATTCTCTCCGGCACTGAAGGCAGGGAGATTCCTTCGGCAACGCCGACTGCCAAGTGGGATCTTCCCTGGGGGGTAGGTGAAACGGGAATCGACCTGCGATGGGATTTCCTGATTCCTCAGAAAATGCCCGCCACAGAATTGAATTGCCGAGGAGTGATACAGGTTGAGTTGGCTTCAGGAACCGAGCGTTTCGTTTTCGACGATCTTGCTTCAGAAGAACGCCTTTCCCAACGCCGCGGAGGCGTGATCGTTGCGCTGGAAAGCACGACTACCGAGACGATCGATAACCGATCGCGAACCGGTATCCGAATCTCGGTACAATACGACGCCGGCGGTCCTGCGTTCGAATCGCATCGCAACTGGATGTTCCATAATCACGCCCGGCTCATTTCGACGACGGAGAAATCTCAGCCGATCGTGCCTGACGCCTTTGTCACAGAACGGCAGGGTGACGGTACGTATATGATGACGTATCGATTTGACAATTTGTCCGGAGATGTTCACGATTACCAGTTCGAGTATCGTGCACCGACGTTATTACTGATGGTGCCGGTCCACTTTTCGTTTTCTATGATCGACTTACCTGAACCAGAAGCGGAGAAATAAAACCATGCAGACGAAGGACGCCATTAAATATTCTCTAGGAATGGGCGATATGATCACTCAGGCTTACCTGGGAGACATGACTGACGACGAATTGATGCAACGGGCAGTTCCGGGGATCAACCACATTTGCTGGCAATTGGGCCACCTGATTCAGGCCGAGCATCAAATGGTCGAAATGGTCTGCCCGAATTCGATGCCCAAACTGCCGGAGGGGTTTGCGGAACAGCACTCGAAAGAAGCCTCGTCGTCCGATGACCCGTCGAAATTCCTGAAAAAAGCCGATTATCTCAAGCTGGCCGCTGAACAACGTGCCGGCACGATCACAGCACTTGACGCCTTAAGCGATGCCGAACTCGATAAACCGGCTCCTGAACGCCTGCACGAGATTTGCAAAACAGTGGGCGAAATCTTCGCAATGCAGGGACAACACTGGACGATGCACACCGGCCAATGGGCCGTTCTCCGACGCAAGCTCGGCCGCCCCCCCTTGTTCTAACGGCGGTTGTTGGTCTGAGTTTTGTCCGGAACGCAGGAAAATGGCAAGTTTCGCATCGACAACGACGCTGGAAGATCTCATCTCGTTTCTTCGAAATCCCGTCTCGTTCGCAGAGGGGGGACCAGTTGAGCTGCGCGAAACGCACATCTCGGTGGTCGCCTTAACGCCGACCCATGCTTACAAACTCTGTAAACCTGTCGATTTCGGATTTCTCGATTTCTCGACGTGCGAATCGCGGCATGCCGACGGCCGACGTCAGATTCTTCTCAATCGGCGTTGGTCGAACGGCGTCTATCTCGATCTTCTTCCTATCATAGAACACGATGGGCAATTGAAATTCGGCCCACCGTCAGATGCGGAAAACGAAATCAATGACGAAAATGAAACGTGCGTCGACTGGGTCGTGAGAATGCGACGTCTGGAGGAACGGGACACACTCGAGGCCCACATCGATCGTGGAGATTGCCCCGCCGACGCCATCGACCGTTTTTTTGATGCCGTTGAACCGACATTTCGCTCGGCACCAGTCATCGAACCCGCCCCCTCAGCCCGACTCGACGAACGAATGCGAAAGGCGATTCTCGGTAATATCGAATCCCTATCACACATGGCAGCGTCGGAGCAGATTCCTATCGCAGATGTCGATCAACTTCGGTCGGCACACTGCGAGTTTCTTGCTGTGCACGAGCCGTTGTTCGAATCGCGGCAGGAACAGGGCTGGGTAAGGGATGGTCACGGCGACTTACGGGCCGAACATATTTATCTTGGCGATCCGCTGCAAGTGGTTGACTGCGTCGAGTTCAATTCACGATTGCGCCAGAACGATCTGCTCGACGAATTCTGTTTTCTCGCCACCGATCTCGAACGACTCGGCCGTCAGGATCTCGCCGATCGGCTCATCGGCAAATATCGACGACAGTTTCGTGACGGTGCGCCGAAAGAACTCGAAGCGTTTTATAAGTCGTATCGATTTGCTGTCCGGGCGAAAGTAACCGGTCTCAAAGCGCAAGAAGAGACCTCCGCTATCAATGGCGAGACCTGGGAAAACGCCCGACAGTTTATCAAACTGGCGATTCGTGCGATGGAAGATGTACATCGCCCCAGCGTGATTTTTTTCTGCGGATTGAGTGGCAGCGGCAAAACCACTGTGGCCCGCAAACTTGCCCAGACACTCGGTGCCCATCATTTTTCTTCTGACATTGTCAGGAAGGAGTTGTTCGGCGTCCCCCCGACCACACATTCGCCTGAACCGGAAATGTATTCGTCGGCAGCCAACGAGAGAACTTATGCCGAGTTGAACCAAAGGGCACTGTGCAGCATCTGTCATCAGGTAACCGTCGTTCTCGATGCGACATATTCTCGTCGACACGATCGCGATCGTTTGCGACAAATGTTGGAACAATGTGGAATCGAATACATGTGCATCGAATGCCACTGTCCGCGCGACATCGCCGAGAATAGAATTCGCGAACGGCTCAGGGCGGGGACAGATCCCAGCGATGCCGATCTTGCCGTGCTCGATGAGCAGGTTTCCCACTACGAACCTCCTCTGGAAATTCCCGCTGGCCATTTTCTATCGGTCGAGACGCACTATCCACTCGAAGAAATCGTGGCTCGAATTGTCGGCCACTTGCCTATGTGATGGCGAAATCTCTTCGAGAACTCCCCACATCGCAATCAACTCGATTGCGTGTTGACCGCTCGAACAATAAGCTGTGCAAGAGTTTGCTGCACAGTTAGTGACAGAGAATCTCATCGTGTCGTCCATAAAAACAGGTTTTGACGTAAAGCTGATGCTGAAACACGTCCGTCGTTCAATTTAAAGGGGATCAGCCTCTCTGATAAACGTTTAGGCGTTCGTGATAGAACTCAATGGTGGAGACTCGCGGTGCGCTCGTATTTTCCGTGGGTTTGCATTGACCAGAAGGATTGATAATGAACTTGCCCCGTCAGCAACCTGACGAGAAACCGACTCCGCCGAAATTGCCGCCGCCAAGTAAACCGCCGAAGACGACCGGAGATGAAACGCCTCCCCCCATTCTGGGGCCGTGGATGTTGTTCATCGTCATCGGCATGCTGATTTTGTTCATGCTCTTTCAGAATTCGCCTTCGAGTACGGGGTCGCGGGTTCCTTACAGCCTGTTCCGCAAAGAATTGCAAGAAAATAACGTCAGCGACGTGCAATTCTTCGGCGAGATCCTGACCGGCACATGGCGGAAACCTCCCATCGATCCCAAGACCGAAAAAGACGAAAAACCGGAGCCGTTGAAGGAGAAGTTCAATACCGTCCTTCCTCCAGAGCAGGCACAAGATACGGAACTGATCGAACTTCTCACTCGACACAACGTCAAAATCGACCCGCAGCAGACAAACGTCGGAGTCGGTACAACGCTGCTGTACTGGATGATCGGCCCTCTGATGCTGATCGGATTTTTCTGGTTCATGATGCGCCGGAACAGCGACCCGATGGGAACCGGGTTTCTCGGCAATTTCTCGAAAAGCCCCGCTCGCCGATTTCTTCCTTCGGAACAGCAAACGACGTACGACGACGTCGCTGCAATGGATCAGGCGAAAATGGAATTGCAGGAGATCATCGACTTTCTGAAAAGCCCGGAAAAATTTCAGCGTCTCGGAGCACAGATTCCCAAAGGTGTACTGCTGATGGGATCGCCCGGCACGGGTAAAACACTGCTGGCCCGCGCCACAGCCGGCGAAGCGGGTGTTCCCTTCTTTTCAATCAATGGTTCGGAATTCATACAGATGTTCGTGGGTGTCGGTGCCAGTCGGGTGCGTGATCTGTTCCGCACGGCGAAAGAGTACGCTCCGAGCATTCTGTTCATCGATGAAATCGACGCCGTCGGCCGCGTGCGCGGTGCTGGTCTCGGTGGAGGACACGATGAACGTGAACAGACTCTCAACCAGATTCTCAGTGAGATGGATGGTTTTCAGCAGAACGAAGCACTCATTGTACTCGCGGCGACGAATCGTCCCGACGTTCTTGATCCGGCACTGTTGAGACCAGGACGCTTCGACCGGCATGTCACGGTCGATCGTGCTGCCAAAGAGGGACGATTGGCAATTATCAAAGTCCATTGCCGCAAGGTTCCCCTTTCCGACACCGTCGATCTCGATGCCATCGCCGGTGTGACGGTTGGCTTTTCGGGAGCCGAATTGAAGAATCTCGTCAACGAAGCGGCATTGAATGCCGTCCGTTCGAATAAGAAAGCCGTCGAGCAAGAAGACTTCGAGGCCGCCCGCGACAAGGTATTGATGGGTTCGCTTCGCGAAGAAAAACTGACGCAGCGCGAGCGAGAAATGGTCGCCTATCACGAAGCGGGGCATGCGCTGCTTGTTTGGCTGTCCGGCAATGTCGACGCGGTTCATAAGGTTACGATTATTCCCCGCGGACGTTCGCTCGGCGTCACGCAGCTGCTCCCTGAAGAAGAACGCTACAACGTCGGCGAAAAACGGCTGCATTCCCAACTCGCGTACCTGCTGGGAGGGCGCGCCGCTGAAAAACTGATCTTCGACGAATTCTCTGCCGGAGCCGAAGACGACTTACGGAAGGCAACACAGCTCGCACGCCGCATGGTGGGGCACTGGGGAATGAGCGATGTCATCGGCCCCGTCGCCTTCCGGCATTCGGATGACCACCCCTTTCTCGGAAAAGAAATTCATGAACAACGCGACTTCAGCGACGAGACCGCACGCATCATCGATGAAGAAGTACAGAAATTCCTCACCAAAGCGGCCGACCATGCCATAAGCACTCTCAAAGAAAAACGGAGCGATCTCGATTTGCTGGCGAAGAATTTGCTGAATCGCGAAACTTTGTCGCGAGAAGATATCACTGCCCTTATCGGCGAACCGGTCCAGGAAGAAACGTTTAAACCTCAACCCTGAAACCACAGGATGTCTCGACCGAAGGTCACGCGTCACGATGCCGGACGATCGATCTCATCGCAGGACATTCGGAGTGTACTACACGCCGGAACATGTCGCCGGGTTGATGGCAGAATCATCGATCGCACGGTTCGATCGAAACGATGTGACAATTCTCGATCCCGCGTGCGGCGAAGGCGCTTTGCTCTCAGCCGTGCTTATGAATCTCATTCGGTCGTCGTCCGGAACGGCACGACTCGATTTGATCCGCGATCGTCTGTTCGGAGTCGATATCGATCCATCCGCCGTGGCGCAGACGAAACGCCGACTGTTCGAACTGATTGATCCGCCGGTCGCGCACGCGGCGGAATTGCAGCGGATACTTGATTCACAAATCGTTTGTGGTAACTCACTTACCGGAAGCGATTTCGTTGAAACCGATTCGATCGAAGCACTTAACGATGATCTGACGCCGCGAATCGACTGGAAATTCACGTTTCCTCAAATTGCCCGGCAGGGTGGATTTGATCTGATCATTGCAAATCCTCCCTATCGGCGCGAACGCAATTCGAAACCGATCTTCGACCGATTGCTTAAATCATCGTTGGGGAGAAAATGGCGTACGGCACGGATGGATCTCTGGCATTACTTTTTCCATCGCAGCCTCGATCTGCTCAAGCCAGGGGGACGTCTCTGCTTTCTCGTCAATAGTTATTGGACAAAATCCCCCGGAGCCCGGCCGCTCATCCGACGCATTCAGCAGGAAACCACGCTGGAAGAAATCGTCGAATTCGACACACTTGCCATTTTCGACGACGTCGGAGGCAGGCATATGATTCTGCAATTACAGAATGGGGTCGACGACAGGAAGTGCAAGATCACACGCATGATCGCGAAGGACGATCGATTGCAGGAGCAAAACTCGGTATGGCTTACATCTCACGACATGTTTCGGGGTGAGCAACTCATTCTACAATCAAACATTCCACTCGAACATGCCGCCAACGGTCGGCTCGGTGACCATTTCCTCGTCCGGCAGGGAATTGCCGAGAACCCGCCGACGATTAACGCCAAAATTGCTCGTAATGATCCCGGCAGGTATCGGAGGGGGGACGGAGTATTCGTTCTCACATCCGCTGAAGTCGCAGCACTCGAATTCAGCGATGACGAACGACAACTTCTGCGACCTTACGCGCTGCCTGCGGAACTGCAGCGGTATCGACTGCCGGCATCTCCGACGCGGTATTTGTTGTATCTCACCCCGAAAACCGTTCCCGATCTGTCACGGTATCCGCACATCGAACGACATTTGCAGCGGTTTCGTCCTCTGATGGAACAGCGACGGGAAGTTCGGAAGGGAACCATCGCCTGGTGGCATTTGCATTGGCCGCGCGACGAACAGCTCTTCATACAGCCACGGATATTGCACGTGCAGATGGGACGTCGGCCGACGTTCGTATACGCCGAACAGCCGTTGTTCGTCGGTTTTTCGATAAACGTGGTCGCAACCGATGTCACTCGATCGAATGACCGGAGACTTCGCACGAACAGTGATGACGATTCTCCGCTCCCTCTTCCGGCATTGACGGCGATCCTGAATTCCGCACGTGCGGAATCGTGGTTTGAGGCTTTTGCCAAACATCGTGGCGTTCGTCTCGAAATCAGCGGCACTTTGTTGCGACAATTTCCGTTACCACGAAGAGAACCGGCAGCGATCGAGTGGCTCAATGAGATGAGCATTCGCTATCACGCCGATTTGAAGAACCGCCAAGAGGAAGAGAATGACGCCGAATACGAACGAAAGATCGATTCCTTCGTTGCCGCACTTTATGGCGAATGCTGAATCGTCAGGATTCGTTCTTTGCCTGTTCCGGTCGCGGGCGAAAATATTTTCGCGATTCGTTGACGACAGTTCGGCGAGTTGCCAGTCGCACCATCAGCGATAGAATGTAATTCCCCCATCCGGGGATGATATATTGCCGGCGTTTCTCTAACCCTTTGAGAGCCGTCTTGACGACTTCATCTACCGACGAAGAACGATGTTTTTTCAGCCAGCCTTGCGCACCGGCGACATCGAAGAACTCGGTCTGTGTCGTACCGGGGCACAACGCCATCACCGTCACGCCTTTACCGCGAACTTCCGCCCAGAGCGCTTCGCTGAAGTGCAATACGTATGCCTTGCTCGCGGAATAAACCGGCATGAACGCCACCGGTTGAAATGCGGCGACCGACGCGACGTTAATCACCGCACCGTGACCGCGATCGATCATTGGCGGTAGAACACGATACGTCAGCTCCGTCAAGGCGGCGATGTTCAGTTTGATCATATCCAGCACGCGCGCAACGTCGGCCTTTTCGGCTTCCCCCACGAGACCGAACCCGGCATTGTTAATCAGCAGCTCGACCACGATCCCTTGTTTCTGGATCTCGTCCAACAGTCGCTGCGGTTCTGCCGGATCGGTAAGATCGCCGTCAATGACGACGCATTTCGTGCCGTGATGCGTGTGCAATTCACCGGCAAGCTGATCGAGCAGCTCCCGGCGGCGTCCCGTCAGAACGAGATGCATTCCTCGTGCTGCCAACCGACGTGCAAACTCGGCACCAATTCCCGATGAAGCCCCAGTGATGATCGCCCAATGATCTGAATACGCTTTGAGCAACGCCCGCTTACTCCCGGCCAGAGTTGTCTACACGACGACGCGTAACCACCCAGCATTCGTTTTGCGTCGTGTGCCTCATTCCCTACTGTCATCGCACAACCTGATATCGTAGAATAATCATGGAATATTGGAAAGTTCGAACCGTTCTCTGTCACGTTACGATCAGAAGATTTTCCGTCGAAAGCCGCTGATGAACACACGGCGCCTAGTCACACGCAACGAAGTACGAGAGATTGATCGTCTCGCTATCGAGAAGTTCGGTATGACGTCGCTCGTTCTGATGGAAAATGCCGGCAGAGGTTGCGCCGAATGGATCATGAGGCTTGGTATCGGCGGTCGAGTCGCCATCTGTGCCGGTAAAGGGAATAACGGCGGCGACGGATTCGTCATCGCCCGCCACCTTGAAAATGCGGGCTGTCGCGTCGTCGTATTACTCACTTGTAACGCCGATGAACTTCGCGGCGATCCCCTCGCGAATTACAACATCCTCTCATTCGCCAGAACACCGATCGTCGAATGGACATCGTTCGACACATTCAATTCCTGGACAGAGATTCTGCGCGACGCCGACTGGATCGTTGATGCACTGCTCGGAACCGGCATGCAGGGGGACGTCCGTGAACCCTATCGCTCGGCGATCGAGTTGATCAACAAAAGTTCTGCCCGCGTTCTTGCCGTTGATATCCCCTCTGGCATGGATTGCGATTCCGGAAAAATTCTCGGTACTTGCGTCGAAGCAAGTTGTACGGCGACCTTCGTCGCCTTGAAACCCTGCTTTGATGTGAACTCCTCCGCGCAATACACCGGTCCTGTGAAAGTGATCGACATCGGCGTCCCACGCGTGATGTGGGATCCTGCATTCTCTCGTTCCAATGCGCCAACGCATCCTTCAACGATATGAAATATCACCCTGACTTCTGGCTCGAGCAACTTCCCGATCTGCGGTCCGAACTCATTGTGCTCTTGAAACAAATTCCTCGTCGGCGCGTCACCACCTTCGGAGACCTCGCCTCCTCATTGGGGCATTCGCAAGCTGCTGTCTGGATCGCCAAAGAGCTTTCGACGTCCTGTTATCCTAACGCTCATCGCGTCATTCGCAGCACGGGAGATGTGCCACATTGCGGTGACGAAGACTTTGCCCATACCGTGACCGAGTTACTCTGCGACGGCATTGACGTTACGGATGGTAAGATCGACCTTGGCCGGTATCGTTTCAATGAATTTCGCTCGATGCAACCACTCGCACGACTGAAACAAATTCAAGACGAACTCTCCGGGCATGTCGATCTTCGACCCTTGCCAGACACACCGCGGCGTGTTGCCGGTCTCGATGTGTCGTATCCTGCACCTCTCACCGCAGTCGCGGCGTGCGTTATCTGCGATTATCAAACTGCTGAGATCGTTAAAACCTTCGTCGTCTCCGTTCCGGTTTGGTTTCCTTATATTACCGGGCTCTTGTCGTTTCGCGAAATTCCGGCATATCTGCGGCTTCTCGAACAGGTGAAACTGGCGGGAGCCGACGCCGATGTCTGGCTGATCGACGGCAGTGGCATCTTGCATCATCGCTCGACAGGCATCGCCACGCACCTCGGCATCTTGCTCGACATTCCCACCATTGGCGTGAGCAAATCACTCCTCTGCGGCAAAGTTGATCTTTCGCAACTCGATCACGCCTCGGAGGCACCCATCGTCTACAACGATGATATCAGAGGCATGGCGATTCGATCGACGCCGCAATCGAAGCCGCTCTATGTCTCGCCCGGCCATTGCGTCGATATAGAGCAATCGGCAGCAATCGTACGGAATCTGTTTCGCGGGCACCGACTCCCCGAACCGATATACTGGGCCGATCGATTGAGTCGAGACAAGAACGCATGATGTGATGTGTGACGAAGGGTTCCAAAGACGTCAAACACGTCCGAGATCGAATTGACGTTCCTGATGATCGATCCCATTTGTCTATAACTCCCTATTGCAATATAAGCAGTCGTTGATGTATAATCCTGCGTTGATGCAATTGACTTATCTTGCTCCCCGGACCACTTTCCAGGAGAAAATCATGCTGACGATTTTCGGCAAACATCGGCAGTTCTGCGATGGCGTCTCACGGCGGGATTTTCTTGCGATCGGCGGGCTTGGGGCGCTCACGCTCCCTCGACTATTACAGGCAGGCGAAGCGAGCAAACGGCATAAATCGGTGATTAATGTCTGGCTCCCCGGTGGGCCGAGCCATATGGATACTTACGATCCCAAGCCCGAGGCACCGGCTGAGTATCGCGGCGAATTCAAAGCGATTAGCAGTAATGTGCCGGGGATGGATTTCTGCGAACATCTGCCACGGCATGCTGCCATTGCCGATCAGCTCGTGCTTGTGCGGGCGGTCGTCGGTGCGGTCTTGGAACACGCTCCGGCTCTGCTGATGAGCGGTTATGGGGAAGCGGCCGGTCGTGCTCAGGGGGGACGGCCCGGCGTTGGGGCGATACTCTCGAAGATCGAAGGCCCGGCGGACCCCCGGGTGCCTCCGTACGTGAGCCTGATGGGCAACAGGCCGGGGCTCGACGCCGGTTATGTCGGGTCGGCTCACGACCCGTTTACTCCCGACGGCCCGGGGATGCAAAATCTTTCGCTCAACAATTCCATCTCTCTCGATCGACTCGACAATCGTCGGGCGTTGCTTTCGGGTTTCGACAATTTCCGCAACGAGGCCGACCGCTCGGGTTTGATGAGCGGCATGGACGCATTCGCGGCCCGCGCGTTTGAAATGATCGTCTCGCCTAAGACTCGCGATGCGCTCGATATCAATCGGGAAGATCCCCGCACCCGCGAACGGTATGGCGATGCGACGCAATTTCTGACAGCTCGCCGGCTGGTCGAAGCGGGTGTTCGTTGCGTGACGCTGGCGATCGGCGGATGGGACACGCACGGCAATAATTTCGGCCATCTGCGCGGCCAGTTGCCGTCGGTCGATCGAGCGATTGCCACGCTGATCGACGATCTGCGGTTGCGTGGACTCGATCAGGATTGTTCGGTTGTCGTCTGGGGTGAATTCGGCCGTACGCCGCGCGTCAACGCCAATGCCGGTCGAGACCATTGGGAACCGGTGATGTCGGCTCTCGTGGCCGGCGGAGGATTGAAGATGGGCCAGGTGATCGGTTCGACGAACGCCCGAGGCGAAGTCGCCCAGGATCGGCCGATAACAGTGCAACAAGTGCTCGCGACACTGTACCACGGCCTGGGAGTCGATCCGGCCACTACGCTGACAAATGCCAGCGGCCGCCCGATGTACCTGCTGGATGACCGAGAGCCAATTTCGGAACTGATCTAGTTTCGTGCTCGATACGCTCTCGATCACTTCAGCTCGTCGTCACCATACGCTTACGTAGTCGTTCCAACGCGGTGCGGAGGTTCTCGATCGGCAGATTGTTGTGTCCCGCACCGGGGATCTGAAACACCTGCAGATTCCCTGCTGTCGCCGCAGCCAGAATCTGCGTCTGCTCCACGGGAATGAGTTCATCGGCGGTGCCGTGGAAGGCGACGATCGGACATTTGACACGGGGAATGCGTTTTTTGGATTCCCACCGATCGAGCAACAGAAACTGAAATGGAAACGCCGGATACAACGAACGGACGGTATCCACCATCGACGAGAATGTTGAATTGAGTACCACTCCCGCGGGATGCGGATCATCTGCTTCGTCGCCTGACCACAGCGACAACGCAACAGCACCTCCTAAGGACTCGCCGAAGACCACAATGTGGTTTTCGTTGTAATGCAACTCTTCACGGGCGTAAATCCAGATGAGTTTCGCATCCGCCGTCAGTGCCGTTTCCGAAGGCGAGCCGGCGTTGTCGCCGTAGCCGCGATAATCGAAGATCAACACGTCGAAACCATACGAGGCGATTTCGAGGAGATCATGTCGCCGCAAGGCGCGATGGGCTGCATTACCAGGGAAGTAGATGACCAGCGGAGACTGATCATCAGGGCCCATTGCCGAGGACTTCAGCAGCCAGCCGTTGAGCGTGATTCCATCGGGTGTGTGAATCTGCTGATCACTGATTGTTTCGGCATTGAGGCCCACGTCGGCGACACGAAGACTTGCAGCCGTCGTCGGTTGATAGATCAGCTTGCGCTGCATCACCGTAAAAATCAGCACGATGACCAGATACGGCAAAAGCCCATACAGACCAACGATCCGCAGCATGCGGCGAGAACGTCGTCGGGCCAGAGGTTGTGCAGCAGATGATTGATTATGTGACATATACGCATCATTTATGAGGAGTAGAATCGTCCGATAAATGGTACGTCAAAAGTCGCGTTATCGCTGGAAACGTCGGATGGTATTCGTTTACGTCACAAAGCTTCGCGATCATTCGGTGGACGGCGTTTGTTCCTTCATCTGTTTTATGAACAGCAGATAGTAGATCAGTCCGGGAAGCGCCATCAGCACCGAAACGATGCGAAACGCCAGCCCCGTCAAGATACCGCTCGCGACCTGGGCGCCGGCGAGTTCATAGCTTTTGCCGACCGCTCCTTCGAGCACACCGACACCTCCGGGAATGAAGATTGCCATCACCCCCGCGAGTTCGGCAGCGGGAATGAGCTGCAGATGCGTGATCAGATCGGGAAGTTCGTTCGCCGAGTTAACGGACATCCCGCACAGGTAAAACGTCGAGAGCATCCCGACGTGTCCCAACAGGCTGATCACCACACATGCCACAATCACGCGCGGCCGCGACTGATACAGCATAATCCCCTGCATCAACTCGGAGAAAATATTTCCTGCGACAGGAACTTTGAACAAGAGCTTCCACCAGCCGAGTCTGGTGATTGCAGGAATCATCATCACCACGAGGCCGAGCATGCCGACGATGCTCGCTCCCCAATACACGAACTGATAGGTTGTAAAGATCGCTGACGATTGCGCATGCCAGTCGCGGGGAATCAGACTCGCCAGCCCACCAACGATGAAGAGCGCGAGCAATCCCAAGATGCGATCGAGTAACACCGTCGCCGCGACGACAGCTCGCCGGCTGGTTTGACCTTTAGCCACGATAGCCGCCTTGACGAGATCGCCCCCCGCACTGCCGGGACCGACATAGTTGGATAGATAACCGACAAACCCAATGCGCACGGCGGAATACAGTTTGACGTCGAAGTCAAGCCCCCAGATCAACAGCCACCAGCGAACGAACGTCAGCAACAGCGATATGCCACACAGCAACACCGCCCCGATCGCCGCTGACCAGACGATCTGGCGGTCTTTGAGTTTGGCAATATCGTCGGCGTTGCGATAGACGAGAATCGCTATAATCAATCCGCCAACGATCCAACCGAACAAAGGCATCCACGGCTTGAAGCGTTGCCAGAGTGTACGTCGCGCGGGTACGGACATAATGTTTCGAGGCGTCTCCGCGAGAATCA
The DNA here is from genome assembly GCA_027618475.1 of Planctomycetota bacterium. GTDB lineage: Bacteria > Planctomycetota > Planctomycetia > Planctomycetales > Planctomycetaceae > JAQCEJ01. The sequence continues at coordinate 101,922 of JAQCEJ010000001.1, forward strand.
AAATGTGTAAAAGAGAATGGCCATAAATAATGCAAAACAGAAGAGGGTGATTAACAATAAATTCGCAAGTCACAAAATTCTTTATGCGTCATCTTGCGTATATTGTGGTCATTCTCTGCTGATTATTATCGATCATCGACGCCGGCGAGTTTGTGGATCGTTTTCCATTCGTCACTCGTCACCGGTTGAATCGACAATCGCGAGCCCCGTTTGAGCAGCATCATGTCTTTGAGTATTTTCTCATCCTGCATCCGTTCTCGGGTCACCGGTTCGGGGAAGACTTGTATCAGTTTGATGTCGACCATGTACCAGATCGGGTTTTCGGTCGTGCTTTTGGGATCGTAATGGCCTCCCTTCGGATCGAGAGCCGTGTGATCGGGATATCCTTTTCGCGTTACCTTGGCGGTGCCATAGATCGCGAGCGGTTCGGTATTGCTGTGATAGAAAAACACCCGATCGCCGACCTGCACGTCGTCCCGTAACAGATTACGTGCCTGATAATTCCGCACGCCATCCCAAAATGTCGACTTTTTGGGCTCTTTCGCGAGATCGTGAATGGAATATGACGATGGTTCGGTTTTGAACAGCCAATAGTTGGGCGCGGAGGCGGCCATGGTGTGTCAGCTCCAGAAACATGATTTCAGTGGTGACTCGGTTAACGACAAATGGCGTACGATGCACGCCCTTCGCAGTTAGACATTAGTCGGTTTGGATGAGGGTGTCACGTGCGGATGAAGGGGATCATGGCTGAAAATACGCGACTGACCGACATTGAACTGTCCAGCAGTCACGATCTACGGGAACAAATTTGCTCCGCTTTGATGAGTAACCAATCAATAACAAGGCACTGGTTAGAATAAACAGAACTGATATCTGGTGTTGAACCAAATGCCATTTCACAAGGGAGTGACAATGACGGCACCAAATCAAATCCAATAACCTGGCCGACGGCTGGTATGCGCCACCGCTACCACCAACACTCGATCAGAAGACGTTTTCCTATAGATAATTTGATACGGGTATCGATTGAACAAGTAAAACCGGTGTTGATCGTTGCATCGGGGATAACGCTCAGGATGCGCAGCAATTGCCTCCAGCGCCTTGGCGAATTCGGTTTCGAATTTTCGGCGGCTTTTTTACTTCGATCGGCATACCATTGAAATGAAGCCGCGTATTCGCTTTCAGCGGCTGCGGCAATCATGATCTCACTCATCGAGCCCGGCCCTTTGCCTGGCACGTGTTCGGACTTCCTCCCAAGCTGCCGTTGACATCCGCCCGGCATCGTATTCTGCCGAGCGGCGCTGAGCCTCAGCTATCCACTCGGCATCGGGCATGGGCCAGGCTTCGGGGGCGATATCTTCGACAATTTCGTGCGCGAGACGCAGGCGTTCCTCGATATTCAGCGTACGCGCGGCTGAAAGCACTTCATGAAATGTTGACATCGCCAAGTCCCTCTTCTCTCACAAAATCGCAGCCGCCTTGACGTCGATGCCTTTCAGAATCATCTTCAGTTCTTCCACGTTCGGCGAGACTTCGAATGCCGTGGCACGACTGATGAATTCTTTGTCGATGAAGAACTTCAAACTGTCGTTGAACTGCTGCATCCCTTCGGACTTGCCGATGCGCATGGCGGCAGAGAGTTTTTCGTCCTTCTCTTCCAAAATCAGTTTGCGAACGGTGGGATTGAAGGTCATGATCTCGACGACAGGTACGCGTTTGGGGGTGTCGACGATCGTCGGCAGAAGTTTTTGCGCCACGATGCCGCGCATGTTGAACGCCATACTGCTGCGGATCGCTTTGTGCATATCCTGTGGGAAGAGGTCGAGAATACGGCCGATCGTACTCGGAGCACTCGATGCGTGAATCGTCCCGAACACGAGGTGTCCGGTTTCGGCGGCGTGAATCGCCGTTTCAAACGTTTCGCGGTCTCGCAATTCGCCCACGAGCATGATATCGGGATCTTCACGCACGGCGTGCTTCATGGCGATTTTGAAGTCTTTGACATCCATGCCGATCTCGCGCTGATTGATCAGCGCTTTATCCTGCGTGTACACGAATTCGATCGGGTCTTCGATTGTAAGAATATGCACGCGCTCGCGGTGATTTACCCAGTCGAGCATCGAGGCGATCGTTGTGCTCTTACCGCTACCGGTCACCCCGGCGAGCAGCACCATTCCCTGGTCAAATTTGCAAAGTTCTTCGATGACCGGCGGCAGATTGAGACCTTCGAAGTTGGGGATGAACCGCTCGACTTTACGTGAAACCATGCCGGGGTTACCGAGTTGCGTAAACAGATTGACGCGAAACCGCCAGCGTTCTCCCTCGTATTCGACGATGTGGGCGAAGTCGGCTCCTCCCTCTTCGACGAAGATCGCCTTGTTGCGATCGTCCATCATCTCGTCAAACATCTCGGCCATTTTCTGCTTGCTGATCGGCTCCATTTGCAATTCACGCAGGGTACCGCGGATTCGCAGAATGGGAGGCTTGCCGACCTGCATGTGCAAGTCCGAACCGTTAAATTTAATAAGCTGGCGGAAGACCTTGTTAATTTCATATTCCGGCAAGTCTTCGGCAACAATTTTTGGGGGGTCACTGACCGTCGCCATGTGATGTTTCCTGGGCTGTTCGATGGGAAGTAAGACGTCATTCGGCACCGCGCAGATTTCATGCGCGGCCGCATTCAATTATACACCACTCGCGAGGGGAGCGGGAGTACCTATTATCGCAATTCACCGCACGAAAGTTCAATATCAATGGAGAGTTGACAATGGATAATTGACAATGAAGAGTGTCGGATTCACAAGTCGTTTCATGCCTTATCCATTGTCAAATATCAATTATCAATTGCCTTCGTCCTTGAAGCTGGTGTACTCCGGGCCGCCGGCGGCGACGTAGCCCTGGCTGGCACCGTTCGGGTCGGGACTGACCCAGAACGAATACAACTTGCCGTTTTTCAACGAAAAGCGGAAGCGAACAGGCTTCCCTTCCAGCTGTTCAAGCGACAGCGTCTCTTTCCACGTGATGGCTGTTTTGGTGGAATCGACGGAGACGGGTTTGCATTTTGCCTTGCTGAATGCGGGAATGACTTTCCCATTTTCGTCGAGAATATCAACGCGAAGCTCACCTGCGGGATCGTCGATGTTGACGTACAGATGCTTGCCTCCGAAGCGAACCGGGTGAGTGATCAGCGTACCTCCTTTGGCATCGGCGGAAAGCGACGCAAACCCGTCGCGGCGAAGGGTCGCCAGCCCTGTACTGCCACCGGTTCCGTCGTCTTCGGGTTTGTGGCTGTTGCGGCCGCTGCAATAGAAATAGAGTTGGTCACCCATCACGAGGCACCCGCCTCCGGCGGGTTGCACGTTGCCGTAGTTCCATGCCTGATTGTCGTCCGAGACATTCAGGAAGGGGCGGCGGTCGGGACGATGCCAATGATGACCGTCGCGCGAGTAGCCGAGTGTGACATGGTTGATCTTCGGCCGGTCTCCCTCCGAGATGTGCGAGTGAATCGTGAAGAACCCGACGAGCAGACTTTCGTACGCTGTGGCATCGAGGTTGTACAAGTCGGGAAGTTTCTCTTTGAATTCGACCGGTTGGACGCGATCGAGCGAATCGGCGCTGGTCCAACGCGAGATGTCGTTGAGATTCTCCCACGAATTCTTAGAGACGTCTCTCGATTCGCCGTAATATCGGCAGCGTCCGACGGGGTTCTGTCCCGAGCGAACACTGTAAATCCATAACTTGCGAAACGGATTGTAAAACACCGTCGTGCGGTCACCGACTTCTTTTTGCATTGCGACGATGTCGCTCCAGTGGATGCCGTCGGGAGAAAACCGGGTCTGCAATCCCGATCGATAGTAGAACATCTTATAACGTTTCGCAGGATCGAGGTCGTCGAGATCGATTATGATGCTGCTCAAATCGCGTTCGATCGGTTCGATCTTAAGGATGTTACTCTCGGGATAATTCTCTTTCTCCCCCAGGGCCGGACGCTTCCAGTGTATGCCGTCGTCGGACGTCGCCAGACAGAAGTACAAATTGCTTCCACCCATGTACCACATTTTGAAGGTGCGGTCTTGCGGATCGAACCAGACGCCGTCGCTGAACGGTGCCGCGAAAGGAATATTGCGGTCGTTGTGAAATTCCCAGCGTTCTTCCGCTTTGAAAATTGGATTCCCTTCGTACCACTCGGGCTGATGATACTCGCGTTTAAGCGTCGTCGAATCGATTAGAAAATCGTCAACGAACAACTGGCGGCCGACGTCGATCGAGATGACTTTGGGGGGATCCGACAGATACGGCGGCTCGGGCTGCGGATCACGCGAAAAACTTTCGGGACGCGGCGGCCACTGCTCGGGGAGTTTGATACCGTTATACAGCACTTCTTCTGCATAACACACCAGGGAGATCGTCGAGATGAAGAACAGGATCGCGGATGACAGCATGGGGATGCAGATCATTCGTTGGATCATGGTGAACCTCGTCGAAAAAATAAAACATCGATCAGAGAATGGCCTTCCACGTTCTGGATTCGAGCACTTCGAGCGCCCCTAGAATCACCTTTAACGTCTGCACCCCCTCGGCGAGCGTGCAGGCCGGTTGGCGTTTTCCTTGCACGGCGTCGAGAAAGGCCTGGGCCTGAGTGACGAACATGTCGTCGCGTTCCATCGGCGGAAACTCTTCGTCGTGCCACGGCTCATTCGGTTCGGCTGTCCAGCGTAAGCGGTTGAGATGCGATTCCATGCGGACGGTGCCACGTTCGCACACGATCGTCAGCGTCAGTTCGTTCGGAGCCTGATGCTGATTGATGGCGAAACTCGACATGACGTTGCCATGCCGCGCCAGCACGTGTGCCGTGTCTTCGACGGTGACGCCTTCAAGGATCTGGTGGGCGGCGTCGGCGGTGAGTTCGGTAATCGGGCCGACAATCCATTCGGAGGAATTGACGATATGCGTAAGGGCATCCTGCAGGCACCCGCCGCCCGTCGCGCGATTGGTGTAATAGATTTCTCTGTAGGCGGGACGAAACGTAGGAAAATGCTGTCCGGTGACGACCGTGAGTTCGACCGGTTTGCCGAAACGTCCACTTTGTATGACTTCCCGTAATGCGATGATGATCGGATGACAGCGCAGCACATACGCGACACCGAAGACGGTCTTCTTCTGCTCGACCAGTTGAGAGAGTTCATCGACACGGTCGAATGACGTGCTGACCGGTTTTTCCATGAGCACATGGCAGCCGGCATTCACAAGGTCGATCGCCATGCCGACATGCAGATGCGCCGGCGTGCAGATGACGGCGACATCGGGTTTGGTCGCGAGTGCGTCGGAAAAATCGGCAAACGTCTGTTTGAGCGCATACGTATTCGCAAGGCGATCGCGAATTTCAGGCCGGACGTCGCAGAGCGAAACATCGACCTGCCCGGTCTGTAGAAAACAACGGGCGTGGCGTTCACCAATCGATCCGCCTCCGATCACCAACACGTGCATTATTGATAGACCTTTATCGAGAAAACTGAAATGTTCTCGATCCCAATCGGAACTTGGGATCGCAAGTCTTTAAAGCTCCGCTTTGTCAAATGGGAGTCAGCGGCTCATTCGCCATGATTTCTTCGAATCTGAAAGGGGCACTGGCGGACAAGCCCCCCAGTGCCACCCTGAAATTCACGTTACTCCTTCGCCGGTTCACCGGTGCGGCGGGCGGCTCCCATGCGGAACTGTTCGATGACGTCGAGACCGACTTCTTTATTCCAACCTTCGATCAGCTTTTTGAAGATTGGACCAGGAACCCCTTTACCGACCGGCAGACCGTTCAATCGCGTCACCGGCAGAATGCAGTACGGTGTGCTGGCGGTAAAGGCTTCGTCGGCGTTAAGGGCGTGAAACGTCGCAAAATCTTTTTCAACGAAAGGAATATCGAGCTTCTTAGCGATTTCGCGAACGACCGAACGGCTGATGCCCGGCAAGATATTTCGCAGCGTGGGAGAAACGATCGTTCCCTTTTCGACCATCAGAAAATTGGCTCCGCCGGTTTCGGTGACATTACCGTCGAGGTCCAGCAGCAATGCCGCCGCCGCCGGATCGACCAGCTTCGCTTCCTGGTCGGCCAGATAATAATGCATGCGGCTGCGGTACTTCATGTTGGGGTCGTAGCACTGCGGCGGAACGTGGCGAATCGACGGTGTCACGAAATGCTGTCCCGTCAGAAATTTCTCAGACCACAATTCGAAAGGCATCGGAAAGGTGTGAACACAGACGGTTGGGGTATTATTCGCCAGCGCACCGGCTCCCCCGGCATAGACAGGGAGTTCGCCCGGAGTGATGAAAATAATGAGTCCGAGTTCGTCCTCGGGTGCGATCAATCGCGAGTTGTGAGCTGCCAATTCCTGGCAGATTTCACCGAGACGGCTCATCTCCATGCCGATGTCGAACCGCAGATATTTGACGCCTCGCGCCAGTCGATCGAGGTGCGGCTGCAGGCGGAAAAGCTGGTGCTTAAAGGTTCGTACCATTTCGGTCACGGTGGCCCCGAGCACGACTCCGGCGTCGTAAATCTGCAATTTGGCCTGCGACGCGGGGACCATGTCACCCCGCAAATACACCAACGGTTCGGTCATTATTGTTTTTCTCCGGCCTCGGCCGCTTCATCTAGTCGCTCTTGTTCTTCGAGCAGCGGACGAAAGGCATAAGCATCCAGGATGGCGATGATGGCACGGTCGCTTTGATCGTGCCCGATGTCCGACAGTATGTCCATGCAGTTGAAAATCGACTCGATGGCCAGTGCGATCTTTTCTTGTGCCGTTTCAATGTTGCCCTCTTTCTTGGCGATGGCCGCTTCGCGTACGGCTTGCACGGCGGTGAGGTACTCAAGCGGAAATTCGCTGCGTTTGGAGTAATAAAAGATGTAGTTATATCCATGCGGAGCGGTGTTGCTGCCGCCCCGATAGAGTTCGGTCAGGAATTCCACATAGACATTCAATGCCGTCCCCCACCATTCGGGAACCGGGTCGCTTTGATAGTGCTTCATCAGCAGACTCGGCACGGGGAAGGCAAAGCCGATGTCGTTTTCATCGATGATTTCAGTTGCTTCTTCGAGTTTTTCGAACGCCATCCAGAGCCGATCAGTCGACGATTGCTGTTCGGTGAGCGCGAGGAAGAATTCGTCGTGAGCCGAGCGGGCCGTGGTTGTGGTATCGAATGAGAAACGCGAGAGGAAGTGGACCGTCATGTCGAGATACGCCGGAACCCACATGCGGGTTGTGAATCCCTGCCAGCCCTGTTCGACCAGATCGCGGGCGATCGTTTCGATGCGTTTCGTGGCGATCTGCGGCAAGATGCCGATGTTGTCGTCGGCCAACGTGAAGATGAACTGACTCGGCACTTTTTTAGCAGGTACGTCTTTGAGCAGTTCGCGGTTTTCGACGACACGTCGCGCGGTGTAATCGACGAAGTTGAGCATTCCCGACGATTTCGGAAGAATTTTCTCGGCGATCGGGTACAGCGCGGGATCGAGCTGCGCATAGACCAGTTCGACCGCCTTGCCGTCTTCTCGTTTCAGCAACTTCCCGTCGGCAAGAAGACCGTTGAGAAATGCCAGCGCGGCGATGTTGCCACGAATCGCTCGGCGTCCTCGTTCGCCGCTGGCGATGACGTTACGTTCCGATGCCGCTTCAGTGAGCGATTCTAATGTCAGGTCGCCAAGATCGTGTTGCTTGGCGAGATTGTTCCAGGCTTCTTCAGCATGAGCTTCCCATTCCGGAAATTCGGGGAGCGTCAGATAGAGTGCGTCGATGTTGGGATACGTCTCGATATACGCCCGGATTTGAGCGGAGACGAGTTTCTTCAGCGCTTTGTCGTCGAGCCCTTGTTTTTCTCCAGGGGCGATCAACACGTTGTTCAGGCTCGGAGAGGTTTTTGCACCGGGAATCACCTTTTCGAATTCGCTGGTGAATTCAAGCGGTGACATCTGCAAAGCGACCGACATTCCAAGATCGTGAGCCGAAGCCATCACGTGGCGGATGTGTTTGATTCCCGCCGCTGTGAGTTCTTCGTACCCCTCTTTGCCGGCGAAGTCGGGGTTTTCGAATTGGCTCGCGCCGTCGAAGGCGACTTTACCCGGTGTGTCGCGGTGAACGGGATATTTCTCGCCATACCAGAGCATGGCGGTCGATTTTTTCACCCCCCCCGCTTCGAAATCGACGAACGGCTGCCACGCGTAAACCGAAACCAGAATGCGGTTGAACTTCTGCTTGGCGAGTTGTGCGAAGAGTTTTTGCTGATCTTCGGCGCTCCACGATTCGAACCCGATCGGAAAATCGTTGACCGTCCGCCAGGCGCGCACGGGAAAGACCGGTTCGCGAACGATATTGTAACCGCTGAATTTCAACTCAGGATTGGTGTCGGGAATGATATCGACCCACAGCGAATAGCGCACGCCAAACTGATAGCCGAGTTCGTACGCCGCCCACAAGGTGGCCACGGGGCTCCCCCCACCGACGATAACGCCCGAGGCGTCTTTACCTTTGAAACTTTTAACGACGATTCCTTGATCCGAAAGTTTCGGCCAGTCACCTGCGTATTTTTTGACGGCAGGATTCGACAACGGATTTCCGACGAGCACAAGATGTGCGGAATTCGCCGGAACTTCGGTATGCACGGTTACGTTGGCGTCAAACAGCTTTGCGAACTGATCGCTCAGCTCGCGAGCGGCATGGCGTTCGAGTTCCGGACTCTTCGGACCGATGACGATGTCGATCTGAGGAGCATCGGCGGCGAACAGAAGAGATGACCAGACTGTAAGTAACGAAAGAAATCCTGTCATGGTACACGTCTCCGCAGATATTGATCGATTGAGTGAATGTTGAACGAAGAAGCTGTTTTTTCCCCGGGGAGGGAGAAACGTAAATTTCATTTTCGTTCGACAAGGATGATTATTGACCTGCACCGGCTCCTTCGGCAAAACAATGCAGCTTCTTCAGCGTTCGCACGTAAATGCGTCCGTCAGAAATCGCCGGGGTCGCGATGCAGGTGTCTTCCATATCGTTTTTCGCGAGAATTTCCAGTTCCGGCCCCTGCTTGAGCACGATCATGAAGCCGTTTTCACCGGTGACATAGATTTTTCCATCTCCTGCGATCGGTGACGCAAAATAGTCGCCGAGATTTCTGATCCGTTTTTGCATCCAGATCGTTTCGCCGGTCACTTCATCAAAGGCGGCGGAGATGCCGCTCTTCTTAACGACGAACATGCGGCCGTCGACGATGAGGGGCGAAGAAATATTGGAAGGGGCTTTATGGTCGAGATTCCAGAGTAGATGGGTCGCCGTCACATCACCTGTGCCTCCTCCTTGAATGCACTGAATGATGTTTCCGCCGCCGACCAGGTTGGTCGGCGCCTGGAACGCCGTATCGATTTCATCCTGAATCAGAAACCCGTCCCCGTTGGTGTCGGCTTTTTCGAATTTCGGCCAGAACGGTTTTTCCAGTTCGTCCTTGGCGAGTTTCTTGTCCTGATTCGTATCTTTCCATTCCATCAACGCTTCTTTAAGAATGCGGCCGGCATCGCCGTAACTCTGAGACGTTGCGTAAATCTTGTCTCCCTTCACCACCGGCGTCGACATGGTGGTTCGCAACAGCGAATTGCACGACCAGATTTCTTCTCCCGTGGCGGGATCGAACCCTTGCATCTTACCGCTACCGGCGGTCACGATGTCGGTTCGTCCGTTCGCCGTACAGAGCACGGGAACCGCATAGCCGCCGAGCATCTCGGGTCGGGGTGTCCGCCAGATGAGCGTACCGGTCTTCTTATCTAACGCGATCAGATATTGATCGAGGTCGTCATCCTGGCAATAGATGACCATGTCTTCGTAAACGATTGGCGACGTAGCCGGCCCCCAGTCCATCAGGTAATACGGCATGGGGAGAGAATAGCTCCAGAGCTGGCTGCCGTCATTCAGGTCGAGTGCCAACAGTCCGATCGCGCTGAAGTAAATGTAAACCCGTTCGCCATCGGTACAGGGGGTCGACGAGGCATGTTCGTTCGGAGGGACGATTTTCTTTGGTAACGCGTCGTGATCGATGTCAAATTTCGTTTTCCAGATTTCGCTGCCATCGGCGGCATCATGGCAATAAACAACGAATCCCGCTTCCGGGGAATACGCCGTCGTGATGACCTTTCCGTTCGTAATGACGGGGCAGGCGATGCCGACTCCCAGTTCATGCGAGAAGAGAAGGTTCTGTGAAGTCGAAAATTCGGTGGGAAGCGGTTCAGGATCGGTCGAGACGCCGGTGGCATTGGGTCCGCGAAACTGCGTCCAATCGCCGGCGACGGCGTACGTATCGACGCCGAATAAAAGAATGCTCATCGTACCAAATACCACAGTCCAAACCCCAAAGGAGCATTGACACCAGGTCGGAATAAGTTGTGATCGCATAAGACCTCCTACGCCTGACAAAAACCGAACGGAATAAGCCGGAGTGATGAACGAGTTCGCGAAACCGAGGCGAGGTTTCAAGGACAAGCTCACCTGCCCGTCTAACATACTTGCCCCGAACGGCAATCGCAAGGTTGGGGGAAATTGGCGATGAGTTCGCGCATGGCAATGAAAACTCATCGACGGAGAGAAACATGCATTCGCTGCGGAGACCTTCCTTATCTTAGGGAGAGGACCTTAGCATCGACGCAGCTGCCGTATTGTTACCCAATCCCCAACACCCCCAGCGTATCCCGATAAATCATCTTCTCAATCGCCTCTTCATTCAACCGCGGCAGCGATGTTCCTTGAAGCATGTCGTTAAGCGACCTCAATCCCGCCAGAGTGGCGTTGACGGTTGTAAACGGGTAATCGGTCCCGAACAGGAGCTTGTCCCAGATGCCATATTCCTGCACCAGCATCAGGCTGTGATAGAACTGAAACGGCCGGTAATGCAACGCGCTGATGTCGGTGTAAACGTTGGGATGCTTGCGCGCAGTAACGACCGCTTCCCCTTCGTACGGATGCCCCAGGTGCGCCATGATGATCTTCACATCGGGAAACCGCGTGGCAACGACGTCGAGATGCCGCGGAAGCGTACATTCGAGAGGCGCCTGTGCGATGAATGTCGTCCCCGTGTGCAGCAGCACCGGCAGCCGATGTTTTGTCGCGTACTGCCAGAGCGGATCGAGCAAGCGATCGTCGGGCCGAAACCCGGCGTACATCGATAACAACTTGATCCCCTTGAGTTTCAAGTCCTGATGTCCGTAATGCAGTTCGTCCATCCAGTTCGGTTGTGTCGGGTCGACGCTCAAAAAGCCAATAAGCTGATCGGGATGAGCGGCGACGTACTTCGCGACATAATCGTCGTCGACCCACATGCCGCTTAGTTTCGCCTTGCCGCCGAAGACGATGGTCTTGACGCCGTCGATCGACGATGCCTGATATTCTTCGTAGCGGACGGTGAGATCCATTTCGACTCCCGCCTTGGCCCGCTTTGCCTGATGGCGAAAATCGTCGCCAAAGTGGAGAGGGTATTCCCAGGCGTGCGAATGAACGTCGATAATCATGGAGAGTCCAGAGTAAAGAGTTGAGTGCCGAGAGCCGGAAAAGTCATACGTTTCAGCCGCGATACAATATGGTGCATTCACCACCGCCGAACGGTGTTCCATCATGAAACATCATCTACGGGTTGTCCAGCGACGGTAACGGGGAAGGAGCGAATAATCGGCATCTCACGGCGAAAACACAATTGACCGCCACAAGGAGATTGCTCGTTCACTTCACACTCCCGCCGAGAACGGCATGTCAGTGCCATATTATCAGGACAAAAATGAATCGGTGACAAAGGTGCAAATTCACGAACGATGTTGTAGAATCGCCACCGCACATCTTAAACGAAACCATTCGGTGCATCAGTTTCCCAATGGAATAGCGAATCCTATGAATTCAACGACATGCTTCGATTGAGAGAGCCTGTTTCGTTCGATTTCGGATGCACGAAACTCGGTATGATAGAAAGACGGTTCAATGACAACACGATGCTTTGGATTTTCTTCTGTGTTTGTGGCTCGACTGATGGTTGCGACAGCATGGTTATCGCTGGTCGCCAGTGCCGTCGCGGCTCCGCCGACTCAGCGGGCTCGTCGGGTTCCGGCGAGATCGAGCGCAAGCATCGTTCTCATCTTCCGATGCAGAATACCGTGCGGCCGAAACTGATCACCTACGATGCGAAAGATCCAGATACGAAGTTTCCCCCCATCGAGCAGTTACGTCCGCCAAAGGGGGCTCCGAACGTCTTGATTGTTCTTATCGATGATGTCGGGTTCGGCGCATCGAGTACGTTCGGCGGACCTTGCCAGACGCCGACTCTCGAACGATTAGCCCAAGGAGGCCTGCGATATACGCGGTTTCATACCACGGCCCTCTGTTCGCCGACACGACAGGCGCTTCTGACCGGGCGTAATCACCACTCCGCCGGCATGGGGGGCATCACCGAAATCGCTACCGGGGCGCCGGGCTACAGTTCGGTGCGTCCCAACTCGATGGCTCCCCTGGCACAGACGCTGACGCTCAACGGTTACTCGTCGGCTCAGTTCGGAAAATGCCACGAAGTTCCTGTCTGGCAGACCAGTCCCGCCGGACCATTCGACTCCTGGCCGTCGCGCGGCGGAGGTTTCGAATACTTTTATGGTTTTATCGGCGGCGAGGCGAATCAGTGGTATCCAACCTTGTTCGAGGGGACGACGCCGGTCGAGAACAAGAAGACTCCTGAAGAAGGCTATCATCTGGTCGACGACATGACCGACAAAGCAATGAAATGGATCGCCCAGCAAAAATCACTGGCGCCCGATAAGCCCTTCTTTATCTACTTCGCCCCCGGCGCAACCCACGCGCCGCACCACGCACCGAAAGCGTGGGCGGATAAATACAAAGGGAAGTTCGATCAAGGCTATGTGAAACTGCGAGAAGAGATCTTCGCCCGCCAGAAGCAACTCGGCGTGATTCCCGCCGACGCTCAACTCCCCGCGTGGAACAAAGAAATCCCGACGTGGGACGAAATGCCCGACGCTTTCAAGCCGGTGCTCGCCCGTGAAATGGAAGTCTATGCAGGCTTTCTCGAATACACCGACCATCACGTCGGCCGCATGGTCGATCTGCTTGAAACGCTCGAGATTCTCGACGACACGCTGATCTACTACATCTGCGGCGACAACGGGGCCTCAGCCGAAGGTTCTATCAATGGTTGCTTTAACGAAATGAGTTACTTCAACGGATTGCAGGCCCTCGAAACCCCCGAGTACCTGACGGCGCGGCTTGATAAACTCGGCGGCCCGGAATCGTACAACCACTACGCCGTCGGTTGGGCGCAGTCATTGTGTACGCCGTATCAATGGACTAAGCAGGTAGCGTCACATTGGGGCGGCACTCGCAACGGCACCGTCGTTCACTGGCCGAACGGAATTAAGAGCAAGGGTGAAATGCGCTCGCAATTCACCCACGTCATCGATGTGTCACCGACCATTCTGGAAGTGGCCGGTCTGCCGCAACCGGAGTCGGTCGATGGAATCCAGCAGGATCCGATTGAAGGGACCAGTATGGCTTATTCCTTCAACGACGGCAGCGCAGCAGAACAGCACACGACGCAATACTTCGAAATTCTCTGCAATCGCGGCATCTATCACGACGGCTGGACCGCCGTAACCAAACACCGCACCCCCTGGGCATCTACGTCGGAAAAAGTGCCGGCGTTCGATGACGATGTCTGGGAGTTGTATTCGGATAAAGACTGGACGCAGTCCGACGATCTGGCGAAGAAGATGCCTGAGAAACTGCATGAATTGCAGCGTTTGTTCCTGATCGAAGCGGCACGCTACAAGGTGCTTCCGTTAGACGACAGGCTGTTCGAGAAGATGAACCCCGACACCGCCGGGCGACCTGTTCTCGTCAAAGGGAACACGCAACTGCTGTTCGAGGGGATGGGACGTCTGCTGGAAAACTGCGTCCTCAGCATCAAGAACAAGTCGCATACGGTGACGGCGGAAATTATCGTGCCCGAGGAAGGGGCCGCCGGAGTGATCATCTCGCAAGGGGCGAACATCGGCGGCTGGAGTCTCTACGCCAACGACGGAAAACTCAAATACTGTTATAACTGGGGAGGCTTCAAGCACTTCTTCGTCGAGTCTGCCGACAAGCTCCCGTCGGGACGGCATCAAGTGCGGATGGAATTTGCCTACGCCGGCGGCGGACTCGGCAAGGGAGGCACCGCGACGCTGTTTGTCGACGGCAAGAAGGTCGGCGAGGGAGAAGTCGGTGCGACGTTAGCGATCGTCTTCTCGGCCGATGATGGGTGCGATGTCGGCGAAGACTCGGGGGCACCGGTCTCGCCCGATTATGGTCCGCGGGGGAATTCGTTTAATGGAGAGGTGAAGGGGGTACAACTCTCGATCGCCGACGACCCGAACAACTCAGACCACTTGGTCAAGCCCGAAGACGCCATCCGCTCGGCAATAGGGCGACAGTAAGCAAGCCACACGATCAAGCGCAAAAAGCTGCGCACGAAGCAAGCGGTCATTCACATCCAGTGTCAGGGCATTTTTTGCACTGGCTCTTCCAGCCAATCTACAGAGAACGTCGAAAAACTGATCTGTTGATAATTGTTGCGCTCGTAGACGATTCCTACTTTCCCGTCGGGCAACTTCGTCATGCACGAGTAAGCTGTCGAACCGACCGAGATGAGTTTTCCATAGGGCCACGTTTGTCCCTCGTCGCGGCTCAGGCGAACGCGAAGATTCGACCGCCCCGGCCCGATGGGGTTGGCAAAAAGCAACCGATCCTGATTCGCATTGGTGCCTGAAGAGTAACGATAAAGACTCGCCTGACAGGGGGGTTCCGGAAGTGCCGCGTCCATCGCCTCGGCATCCCACGATTCGCCTCCATCAAAACTTCGTGAGACGAGTCGGTTTCCAGATTTTTTCGGAAATCCGCCGCGCCCCCAATGATTGCGCATATTCATCAGCAAACCGTACTTCCCGTTTTCGACAATTTCGGCGATCTGACATTCGTTGGTGTAATCCCCAAGAACTCCCCCCAGTCTCCAGGTTTTTCCGTGATCGTCGCTCATGATCACATGCGAGAAACTCGGCTGAGCTTTATCGAAACTCTTGCGAAAATTGGCTGGGAAAAGTAGGCGTCCCTTATGCTCACCGTGACGAATTTGCACACCGACACCGGGACCAAACGCATGGTGCCCCCAATCCGGCTTCTTGATCGATGCGGTGATCTCCACCGGCTCCGACCAGGTCTTCCCACTGTCGGTGCTATGAAATAATACGAGGGTTCCTCCGGCTCGTGCGCCGCCGTCGGTGAGGTTGTCGCGATTTGTCGCCAGCCAGATGACGCCGGTTTCTTCGTCGACGACCGCCGTCGGATTACCGTACTTGATCGGGGCGTCTCCTCCCTCTTCATAGATCAGTTCTTGAGGCAACCATGTGGCGCCACCATCGGTGCTCCGTTTCATCAGCAGATCGATGTCGCCGTCGTCGTTGAGATCGTTTTTTCTCGCCTCGCAAAACAGGAGTAAATCACCGTTGGGTGCCGTGATGAGTGAGGGGATTCGGTACGCAAAATAACCATCGATCCCTCCGGTAAACACATCGACCCGTTTCGGCACCGATGCCTTTTCGTTCGCTAAAATCCAGAAACGCGGAGACGCCGAGTGCGGCGGCTCGATCATCGTGTGGTCTCCTGTTCCGAGTGAAAACCGAACTTGTTTCCACTCGCTGATCCCCTCATCTGTGGATCGTGAACCGAAGACAAGATGAAATCCCTGGTCCCAGCGATCGATGCGTCCCTTCAGCAACAGTTGCTGATCGACGAGCAAGTTCAGAACCTGCGTCTTTCCCTCAAAGACCAAGACCCAGTGGTGAAATGTGCCGGCGTCATCAATCTTCAGCGATCCTGTCAATGGCCCGTCCGACCCGGTCTCGACACTGGCCAGTAGCTCCGATCCCCGGCGGCCGAGCTGAAGCCCGAAACGAAGTCGGCTTTCCGGCTCGGCTCCTTCGACGCAGACTTCCGTGGAGATGGCTCGTGTGTTTCCTTCCGTATCCTGCGGTATTCGGAGCGTCCATTCATAAGTAAATCCGGTGGTCCTCGCCAGCGCCCGTTGTTCGTCGGAAAGCTGGTGATAGAAATAGGCGTCTTCGCGCCGTCCCTCCGATTCCTGATCCTCAATTCGCAAGATGCCGTTGCCGGAAGTCACCTTCGCGTGATTCGTATTGTCGTTGGCAGCCGTCCAACCCGAATCGTCGATTCCGCGTGCCGCGTCGAATTCGGCGATGGGAGTCGCCGCAACTGCCGATTGCGAAAAGCCCGTCATAAGCACGAGAAACATGATCCGATAAAAGAGATGTTGGTCCATGCTGGTCCCCTCGATTTTATTTCAAGCCTTCGACATTCTCACGTCGTGGCGTGGCGCTGGCGACTCGACTACTTGACCGCTTCGTGGCAGAAAAAATCGACAACCGACGATCCCTGCAGGGACCGGACAACGTCGATGTTTCCCTGCCAGCGTTGCGTGCCGCGAAAATCGAAGACCGTCATGCCTCGTGTCAACTCACCGCGCGTTTCGATATCGACGGCGATGCGCTCGGTCTCGAACCAATCGGGATGAACGACCGCAGCGAGCGCCGTTACTTCCTGCAGCGAGATCCCTTCGATTCCCAGGTGCTGGTGATGCGTGCGGAAATAAAAGGGAACCAGCTTACTGATCAGTCCGGCGAACCCCTCGCTCTGATGCTGAGGAAATTGCATGAATTGATTCATCGTCAACCCCGGTTGACTGCTCACTTCCAGCGGAACGATCGTCAGCGTCAGCGGGCAGGTCATCACGGTGCGTGCCGCTTCCGGATCGGAAAAAATATTGAACTCCGCCGCCGGGGTGACGTCTCCTGTATTCATCGAGGCCCCCCCCAGACAGACGACCCGCTTGACCAGCGAACTGAATTCGGGATCCCGGTCGCAGGCAATGGCGAGGTTGGTGAGCGGGCCCAGCGTCACAATCGTGATTTCGTTAGGGAAAGACCGCACAAGTTCGATCATAATCTTGTGCGCAGAATGAGCATGATGAAGGTTGAGGACGCGTCCCTCCATCTCTCCCAGTCCATTCGCGCCATGCAGATCCCGCGATGAGATCCACGCTCCCCCCGCCGCCGGTTTTTCGGGAGGATACTCGAACGACGCATCTCCCAGTCGCGGATGTCGGGGGGGATCGACTTGTTCGATAACGGCTACCAGATTCTTCTTCGCCTGGGTTCCGGAAACGACTCCCGCCGTCGCTGTGACTCCCACGACGTCGAAATGGGGCGAGTCGAGTGCCAAGCCGATAGCCAATGCGTCGCCTATTCCCGGGTCGGCGTCGATAATGATTTTCTGTACCATGTCACAGAAGCGATCGTTGCAGAGAAAATTCGAGCACAGGAACGGACAGCATACGTCGCCGAATTCGATTCTTCAATCCGGATTTTCGCTCGGACGTAGCAGCCCCCAAGTTTTATCGGGGGATCGCGGCGCAGCAGGATTAAAGACAACGCTTCGATACGTCAATAGGCTGCCGGATTCCGCGCTCAATTCCAACGGCTCAATTGCACGCGTGCGTGCTGCAGATGTTTTTCAATCAACGTCGTTTCTTGCTGCGGAGCGGCCTGCAAACACGACTCGAACAAAGAGATCGCCTGACCGCAGCGGCCGGCCTTGAGCGAAATCAGTGCAAGATCGCGCTGTTCCTGATAACTCCCCGGCAATAACGCGGCGAGGCGGTGTTGTACGATCCAGGCGGCTTCCCAGCGTTCCTGTTCGACGTGCAGGCATTTGAGATTATTGAGCATACGGATGATGATCGTGCGCGTTCCCACCGGTTTGAGCGACTGGCGAATCTGTCCGACAGGAATCTGCGTCATTTCGCGCAGAAACGCAATCGTCTCTTCTCGCGTCATCACGCGGCCGTGACTGAAAGGGTCGAGATACAACGGCCCTTCGCACGTTTCGCTGCGAAGGAGAAAATGTTGCGGACTGGATACGCCTCGTAACATCATTCCCGCCGCGCGTCCGACCGCTTCGTACAACACCGACAACGTGATCGGTAATCCGCGCCGGGTTTCGATGACACGATGCAGATAGCTGCTGTCGGGAGATTGAAAACAGGCGAGATCGCCGAAGATTCCGCACGTATCAGACAGTGAATGACTCAGCAAACTCAACGCATCCCGTTCCGACTTGGAACGTGCGACCGGGCCGGCGAGTTCCTCACCGCGGCTGGTAATCCAGTCGAGTGTCGGTTGAAAATTCAATGTGGGATAGGCATCGCGAGCGATTTCGAGTGCCGCTTGCGTCAGATCGGCGTCATCTCTGCGCGCCATGAGTTTTATGAACTCGTTGTCGCACACGAATTGTTCATCTCCCCACATACTGACCTTCTTCTTATCCTGAATCCTGACGGGATCGGTAACCGTTTGCTGCACGGCGAACAAGATCCGACGGACCACGATACCCCGGCATGACCTGAAGGAAGTATAGAGCGGCTTCTCGATTTGGGACAATCCCAGTCCTGAGCGAATCTGTTGTTGTAACTCTTTCAATTCTCCTGTCGCAGTACCGTCCCGGCAGATCTTACATCAAAGGGCGTCGAAACGATGATTTGCAGGCCGTTGAAAGCTGTTCTCGTCGTCCACAGATATCGAAGGGGCGGCATCAGTCTACGTAAGAGGAGGCACTTCCTAACCCGTGACGATCGCTGAAGTTGCCGCGAAAACGCAGCCTCTGAAGGAAGCGAAGAGTCGCAGCTGTTCGTGTTCGTTCAATGTCCAGAGTCGCGATCACGCGAATTCACGTTGAATCGAAACGTTGCGAGTTCACGACGGATGTCGTCGTTACTGATCAGGGTCCGTGACGTTCGCATTCCTGTCCAACGGTCCGCGATTTCGGCGATCTCGACTCGACACTCTCGCTCGCCAGTGTATTGTTCGCAGAAGGAAGTGGCCAGTGCCATCTGTACGCGCAGACCGGGGGCCACCGCTACCGACAACTCGTCCAGTGCCCATCGATCGATTCGCACACGGCACCATTCGCGACCTGGGAGTTCGGGTTCGACATACCGGCGGACCGAGGAGGGAAGATCTTTGCGATGCGAACACGCCATCGAAATGTCGACTCGACCGGGCCGGGAGGCGTACAGTTCCCAGGCCCACCACGGATCACAAAGTCCCCACGGTGCAAGCAGCGGAAATGACATGACCAGTCCCACGATTGTCGCCGCAACGCGATCGCCTCGCGACGGTTTGGGGAGAATCGTCGCCGTTTGAGCCGCGGCTGACGCCGAGGGCCGCGTCAGAACGATCAGCACGATCAGTTGTGCGACACAGACGGCGTTCCAGGCGAGCACCCCTCGGCTGTGATTCAGTCCCGTCGGTCCCAGGGCAATCCCCAACAGGAGATGCATTCCGACGGCGATCCACAGTCCCCATCGACGAGTCCGTGAAAAAAGCAGCAAACTGACGACGAGCGATTCAACGAGGGGTAGCATCACCGCCCCGCATGAATGAGCTGTCGGGGTGAGCCGCGCTCTCACGCCCACCCCCTGCAGTATGCCTAAAACGAGTTCGCGCCCGTGTGTCGCAAGAAAACTATAATCCCATTTCGACCACGCCGACCATCCATACATGCCGACGAGAAACCAGATCCACCATTGCGGAATCCGCCGGGGTGATGCACAAGACAGTATGATGCCGGTGACCATCAGGTGAATCCACCACGGTTGAAACCTCAGCTGATCGGCGACAATCAGTACGCCGCTCGACGTCATCCAGACAATCACCCCAATAGTGGCTCGTTCTTGCCGATACGAGCGACAGGCAACGTACACAACGGCTGAGAACGCCCCGATGACGGCTGCCACTTCCACCCCGTGTGGTATCGATAACCCCCAACCAAACAGGGGAATGCGCGGCAACAGCGAATCGTTATCGAGTCGCCAGACGGGAAGTGTCGCGGCGAACAACAGGCCGGTCGAGAGACTCCACCATAGTCCCGGTAGAAACATTTCAGGTTGTAATGGTTCGGTTTTCGACATGAGCCAGTATGAAAATGATCCGCGCATCGAAATCGTACGTTAGACGTTATCATAACCTGATCGGCCCTCCGTCGGCAGCGACAAGTCCTCATTCAGTTCCCATTCGTCGCAAAGCAGCACCCCGCATTCTCTGAAACGGAGATTTTGAAATGTCCGATGTCGATGATGTCACCTCCAACAGCGATAACGCATCGACACAATCGAATGATGCACGTTCGACCCGGCATCGCACCGTTGCGTGGGCGAGTTTGTTCGTAGCCGGGCTCTGCTTCGCCGGGCAGATCGTATACGCCGCCCGCGTATTGCCCGATCCCGTGGCATCTCACTTCAATTGGCAAGGTCAGCCGGACGACCACATGAGCCGAACGGCCCATTTGTGGTTTATGTCAATATTGGGCATCGCTTTGCCGGCGCTGATGATCGGAATCGCGATGATGATCAAATACGTTCCGCCGTCGCTGGTCAACATTCCTCATCGCGACTATTGGCTGTCAACCGAGCACGTTGATGAAACTCGCGAACTCCTGATGGACCAGATGGTCTGGCTGGCGTGTGGGATGCTGCTATTTTTCGTCGGTGTGCATCAACTTGTCATTCACGCCAACTCGAACCAGCCGGTGCAATTGCAAAATGGGCCGATGATCGGCCTGCTCGTGGGGGCTTTGTCGCTATTGGTTGTATGGATCGTCGTTTTCTACCGACGATTTCGCATCCCTTCGTGAAGTCGCTAAGCCGTCACTTCTTCGCGGTGGTTTCGACAATGAGTGGTATCTCCGGACTGTCGGTATCGGGTTGGCGTTCGAGCAGTTCGCTCAACTGAAACGCATGATACTTCTGCTCGGCGGCCGGTTGTCCGTCAATCGAAGCGTTTGCAACCCAGAATTTCGTCGACTTCGGTTCGAACAGCACGTTGTGCAGATTCGATTTCATCGCGACCGGGCGGTCCATCAGATGCAATGCCGATTCGGCGGTCAACTCTCCATGTTGTTCCTGCACGCGGCGAACGAGTTCGGTGTAACGGTCGCCGGCGGAGAGTAACGCGGCATCGGCAACCGGTGTCGGCAACAGCGGATGGGCTTTCCCCGGCTTGACGAGAGCGAAGACGTTCCACGACGCTTCCATCCCGGCCGCCTGATTCGTTTCACCGTCTGAAACCACGTAATAATATTGACACGTCCGTGGATTATCGCGAAACACGGCGACCGCCGAATCGAAATTGTCGGCGGTCTGTAAAACCTCACGCACGAGGAACGACATCGGCACACCAGCCCAATGTCCCAGTCCCCTACCTCCCATTTCGCCGACGGAAATGTTCTCGGCGTTCATCCCGGTCACGCTGCCGATAAAGCCCGTGTATGTGACATTGACGAAGGGGATTTCCCCGTCCGGTTCGGCGACAACGATCACGGCGTGATCCTGCAGGCCCCAGTCACACGCGTAATCGAGCACGCGGCCATGGTACAGCGTTCCGTCTTTCGTCGCCGAGTCCATCACAGCGAAACCGCTGCAGTGAAAAAGTTCGGGAATAAAATTGGCCGTTCGGACATCCTTGAGCGGCAGGCCCGAGCCGGCGGCAAGGCCGTCCATTTCTTCGAAGTATTTTTTCGGAACATACGGCTTCTGAATTTCGATAATCGTTTCGATGAGAAACCGCGGCTTGAGCTTGAAACCGCCGTACTCGACCAGTGCGATGTCTCCCTTTTTATTGAGCAACGTATCGAGGCTGATGTGAACATGGTCTTTCAGCAATGCCCCCTGCTGATAACCCATCTCGTACGGCGTTCCTTTGACGTGAACGACAAGATAGCCATCGATCTTTTCGAGCCACCCTGCGCCGCAACGGGCCAGCGTTTGTGCTTCGACCTTTCCGGCCATCGACAACGCAAATAGAATTGCGACGACGTTCAGCGATCTACGGTAAAACGATTGCCGACGAAAGAATGTAGTCACAAGACGACTCCCCAGAGATTCTGAAATGGTAGAAACGTGGCAGACACCCACCGGTTAACCAAACCGGCTTATCGTCAGACTTGGTATGCCAGGGTGGCGCGTTCACTCGTGGATGATTATGTCATTCGCCGAATTCGTTGTCGACGTCGAATTCGAGAAAATCTGTACAAACAGATCGTCAGACATTGCGGCATACGAATGTCGCAAACGGATGCCGGTCGAGGCGAAATGCGCCGGAAAATCTTTCCTGGTTTATCTATATAAACCGTTTCCTGCCGACATTCAGTATCATGGGAACGAGTTGTTTGACGTTCCGTCGACAGCAGGTTAGGGTATGAAGTGGGATGTCGGCCGAATGCTTTGACGGGATGGTTTTGTTGTCAGACGTCTGCGAATTTCATGAAGCTGTGAATCGACCGTTACGGTGATTTCCATCAATTCATGAACCGTCAGTGCGGATATCCGCCCCCCATGTATTTCCACGCCACCGTATGCCGGATTCTTTCTTTCGAGAATCGATTCCGGTCTCTCGGGTGGATTTCCTTTCAATCGACAATGACCTGGCAACCATAGAACGTGTTTCATAACCCGGTTGGCGGCGGAATGATCGTCCAAATTGCCCGGAACGACCCTTCGTCAAAAGGGTTATGAAATGGATTGTAGTCTGTCCTGATGGCCGGTTTCTTTAAGTCTCTGGGAAGATTTGTCTCACGCGCCTGGGTATTCTTACTCGCGGCGTGGGTGAGTGCCGCTATTGTATTGACCTACGTGGCACCCAAGTGGAAAGACGTCTGTCAGGATGGTGAATTCTCGTTTCTGCCAGAGGATGTTCCCACATTTGCTGCCGAAAAGCTCTTCGCCGAGTCGTTCCCCGATGACTTATTGGCCAGCAGTGTAATCGTCGTCGTCCATCGGCCGACTCAGAAAGATGGTCTGCTCGAAATCGATCGCGATTTCATCGAAGACATTCTCAAGCCGCGCATCGAACGGATTGCGGAAGAAATGGGAGGCCTCGCCGACCTCGATGAAGTCGATGAAGAAGTGTCCGACAGCGACGCCACGAACAACAAAGAGTCGTCGATCGATTCCGTCGTTCCTCCACCGCCGGCACCTCCTCCATCGAAAGAGGGTGCGGCGACTACTCCGACAGAGGAAAGCGTTACTCCCCCTGCTCAAACACCACCGGCAGGCAACGTCGCCGAAGTTCCCGCCGGTGACACTCCCGCGGCATCGGGTCTCGAAGAACCGCAGCGATCGATCATCTCTCGCGTTCGAACCTATACTGACCGTGCTTTAGGAAATCTGCTCGACAGCGAAGATGGAATAGCCTCGCTGGTGTTGATCGAACTGACGACAGAATTTCTGGAAGAGAGCAACCATTACACGATTGAAAAAATCGAGAACCTGGTCGCCGTCGACGGGCCGCTTGCCAAAGAGAAGCTGATTCCGCCCGGACTCGAGTTATCGCTCAGCGGTGTTGCCGTCGTCGGCCGCGACATGATTCACGCCGCGGCCCAAAGTGCCTCCGCCACCGAACAATGGACGTTCATTCTCGTCGTCATTCTGCTGGTGATAATCTATCGCTCATTCGGGCTGGCTCTCATTCCGCTGTTGACGGTCGGTTTTTCGGTGCACATTTCGATCAAGCTTCTTTCGCTGGCGGCGATGTGGGGCTGGATTACCCCTTTCCACGGCATGGAGATCTATATCTCGGTGGTGCTGTATGGAGCCGGCGTCGATTATTGCCTGTTCCTCATCGCGAGATATATCGAAGAACTCGATCGCGGTGAACGGGTCGAATCGGCCATCGAAACCACGCTCGATCGCGTCGGCGCAGCACTCGTTGCCAGCGCCGGAACAGTGACGTGCGGCATCGGTATGATGTACTTTGCTGAATTCGGTAAGTTCAAACAGGCGGGGATCGGAATCGCATTCAGTCTCGTAATCGTCATGCTCGCCGCGCTCACCTTTTCACCGACGCTTCTCCGTCTGTTCGGCCGCTGGGTCTTCTGGCCGTTCATGCGCAATGAGCGAGTTTCCGCCTCGGGAGGAGACTGGCTGCAGCCGGCCAATCCGTTGAAAAGAATCATCATCGAGCACTTGAATTGGGGAAACTGGGAACATGTCGGACGATTACTACTCAAAGCGCCCGGGCGAATCTGGGTGCTGTGCGTCGCCTTGATGATTCCCTTCGCCGTACATGGCGTACGCAATTTCGATCACCTCAGTTACGGATTACTCTCGGAACTGCCGACGACTGCCCCCAGCGTGACGGGAACCAAAGCAGTGCAGGATTATTTCCCCGCCGGTGCCACCGGCCCGGCGACTGTGCTGATCGAGAATTCGTCCGTTCTGTTTAACGAACAGGACGGTATCGACGCCATCGACGCGTTGACGCGACGATTGCGAGAGAACCGCGACGAACTGGGGCTGGAAGATATCCGCAGCGTGTCGCATCCGCTGGGAGGCGAAGAAGGAATGGCCGCCGTGCCGCTGCTGCAACGCTCGGTCGTGCGGAAGCGGGCCATCGATTTTTACGTGGGGGGGCGTGGTGAACTTGAAAATCACGTGGCCCGGCTGGATATCGTCTTCAAAGAAGATCCGTTTTCGCGCGACAGTATTCTGCAACTCAATCGATTGAACGACTATCTGCACACCGTTCTTTCGCAGCCGCTGCGCCTCGACGAACCTGACGGTATGGACGATACGTTCACCGAAGACGAAGACTCCACCGGGCAAATCGACGACCCGGTGAGCACAGCCCTCGACCAGCCGTGGATCCTCGACAATGGGCCGAGCCTGGCCCATGTCCACTTCGTCGGAGCCACGGCGAGTATTCGCGATCTGAAGATGATCACCGACGGCGATCAGTTACGGATCGAGATTCTGGTGCTTGTCGGAGTCTTCTTGATTCTCGTCGCACTTCTCCAACGCCCGGCCATTTCGTTCTATCTCATCATCAGCGTCTTTTTCAGTTATTTCGTGAGTCTGGGCGTTACGGTTCTGGCCTTCAATTTATGGGATCCGGTCGGATTCGCCGGCCTCGACTGGAAAGTCCCGATTTTTCTTTTCACGATTCTGATCGCCGTCGGTGAGGACTACAACATCTTTCTGATGACGCGAATCGACGAAGAACAGGAAGCACACGGGCCCGTAACCGGAGTCGTCGTCGCGCTGCAGAAAACGGGGAGCATCATTTCGAGTTGCGGTATCATCATGGCAGGAACATTCTCGTCGCTGATGGCCGGTTCGCTGCTCGGCATGCAACAATTGGGGTTCGCGCTCGCGTTCGGCGTATTGCTCGACACATTCGTCGTTCGTCCGATTCTCGTACCCGCTTACCTGATACTTCTGCACAGCGGTCGCTTCGGCGCCGTCGGACGATTTCTCGGGGCAATCGACGACACACGCCTCGTCAAGGTCACACCGACGATCGCAAAAGAAGCCGATCCCTCGCTGCCGAAGTAAGGCAATCCCCGTGACGATCCACGTTTCGCTCGACGTTGGAGCCGTGCGGCACTTACAATAGATCTGCCGTTCAGGGTTATCACCTCGACTTGAAGAAAAGAGCAAACCGGTGGAATCGTTTCAGCAGTGCGTTACGGTCAGGCTGGGTCCGCGCAGTTATGACATCGTGATTTCGACGGGCGAATTGTCGTCTGTCGGTGAAGCGGTACAGACCTGGATGAACCAGAAGAAGAAAAATGGTTCTGCGACGCTGGTCGTGACGGACGAGCATGTCAACGTTCCGCATGCGCAAATCGTGACCGAAAGTTTACGCAAAGCCGGATTGCGAACAAACGCGCTTGTACTTGCTGCGGGAGAGCAGGAAAAAAATCTCGCGAGCGTTCAACAGATTTACGACGAACTCATTCGCCTGCAGGCCGATCGGCAGACCGTCGTGATTGCGGTCGGAGGGGGAGTCATCGGCGATATGGCCGGTTTTGCCGCCGCTACGTACGCGCGCGGCGTCCCGTTCGTGCAGGTTCCGACGACACTGCTGGCACATGTCGACAGTTCGGTCGGCGGAAAAGTGGGAGTCAATCATCCCTCTGCCAAAAATATGATTGGCGCGTTTTATCAGCCCCTCGGCGTATTGATCGATACCTCAACGCTCGATTCGCTTCCCGAGCGCGAATATCGTAGCGGACTGGCCGAAGTCGTGAAGTACGGCGTCATACTCGACGATACCTTTTTCGCTGATCTTGAAGAGCATGTCGAGGAAATCAATCGGCGCGAGCCTGCCTACCTGCGCAGCGTCATCGCCCGCTGTTGCCGGTTGAAAGCCAACGTCGTCGAACACGATGAATACGAAACAACCGGGCTGCGGGCCTGTCTCAATTATGGGCACACGTTCGGCCATGCCTTCGAAGCCTTGTCGAATTACGGCGAATTGCTGCATGGAGAAGGGGTCTCCATCGGTATGATTTTCGCAAGCCGGCTCGCCGAGCAGTTGGGGTTGATCGATCAAAACGTGACCAACCGCCAGATCGAACTGTTGCAAGCGATCGGTTTACCGACTGCGTTACCAGAGAATCTGCATTGGACAGCGGATGAGATCATCGAACGGATGCGGCTCGACAAGAAAGCCGTCGCCGGACGTTTGCGATTCGTGTTGCCGACACAACTGGGTGAAGTACAGACCTTTTCAGATGTCGACGAATTGGTCGTACGCAGGCTGCTGTCGTAGAACTGGTTTCCTGACTCGTGTTATGACAGAACAATAGTCCGAAACGACAAATCGTATTTTACTGACAGTGCGATAGTTGGCGATGAACGAAGAACAGATCAAAATCGCAATTCGACATCTGCGAAAGTCGGATGCATTGCTCAAGGCGCAGATCGACCGTATCGGGCCGTTCACTCTGAAATTGCAGCGCGACAGATTCGATGTGCTGGTGCGGTCGATCATATCGCAGCAGATTTCTACAGCCGCTGCCCGGTCGATTCGTCAGCGATTGATGGATCGCATCGCTCCACAGAAACCGACTCCCGAGGTTCTGCGGGCTTTGAGCGCCCAAGAATTGCGAAGCGTCGGAATTTCGCCGCAGAAGGCCGGATATCTGCACGATCTCTCTGAAAAAGTGGCAGATGGAAGCGTGCGAATCAAACGTCTGGGGCGCATGAGCGACGAAGAGGTGATCGAAGAACTCGTGCAGGTGAAAGGAATCGGCCGCTGGACGGCGGAAATGTTCCTGATCTTTTCGCTCGGCCGGCTCGACGTATTACCGGTGCAGGATCTCGGCATCCGCTCGGCGATGATGCGCATCTACAATCTCGAGGAACTACCCGACCGCCAGACATGTCTCAACATCGGTGAACCTTGGCGACCGTACGCAAGCATCGCCTCGTGGTATTGCTGGCGCAGCGGAGAGTAAATAATGGACAATTGATAAAACGACGTGACTG
This sequence comes from Planctomycetota bacterium, assembly GCA_027618475.1. Lineage (GTDB taxonomy): Bacteria > Planctomycetota > Planctomycetia > Planctomycetales > Planctomycetaceae > JAQCEJ01. Next base: position 129,375 of record JAQCEJ010000001.1, read on the forward strand.
ACGCACTTCCGAAGAAGGTCGCCAGTCACGTTACGACAGGCATATATCGAGCGTCGGAGAGGTCGCCGCGTGAGTGGCACACACGGCGACCGACAACTCCGGCAAAGTACAGATTACGGGAAGACGAAGCCCGGTGTGAGCGACCCATCCCACGAGAAGTCGATTTCACCGATCAAATCGGGACCGTTGCGAATGTCACCGGCATCGAAGGGAACGATGATCGTCCCACCGAAGTAGGTGTCGGTCGCGAAGGTTCGACCCGCGAGGAATCCGGCGTCTTCGAAGCCCGACTCAACACGGAAGGTGCTGCGGCCGGTTCCCTCGTATCCGATGAAGGCGGGAGAGACCGAGAGTCCGAAGGTGCCACCGACCAATCGCGTCGCATTACGACGGCGAGAATTGCTGTCAAACGGTCCCGGTGGGACGTTGGTGGGTATCGGCGATTTGAACGTATCGGCATTTTCATAGAAGACACCGATGGTTCCGACGACGAAATCTTCCTGTCCTCGCGTCACGCTCAGGCTGCCTCCTTCGTTACCGCGGAAGCGGCGAACGTTCAGGCGAGCCAGTGGATCGGGTTCAAATACGGTCGTGGTGGTGGTTGGCGGATTAACAGTCGACGTGAACGATTCCATCACGAGGTCGTCGCCCCAGTTGCCGAAGAAATCGTTGTCTTCCATTTCGAGATCGACCGATCCGAAGGCAGTCGTGCCGACGCGAAGGACGAAACCACCGTAGTTGAGCGCCTCGTTGACGTTGCCGTTGTTGGTGACGACGTTATCCGAGAATCGCAGGTTCATGTCCGCCGTGCTGGCCGTCGCAGAACCGTCTCGTGCAAGAGCAATGCGGCTTTGAACGTCCTGTGTCTGTGTGCCACTTGCCGTGTTGACGATGTAGACCCCTTCTTCACCATTACGCGTAATCGTGTTGCGATCGATGGTCAGATTCGTCTGGGCTTGCACCTGATTCAGGATGTCGATACCACGGCCGCCGTTGTGGCTGATTTCGTTGTCGGCGATCGAGACCGGATCAAAGGAGAAGCCGATGAAGGCGGCTCCCGAGGCACCGATTTCGATACCGTCGAGGACGTTCCGAGTGATGACGTTGTTGTCGATCGACCCGTAGAAGTCGAAGAGGTTACCCGGCATGAAGATATCGATACCGTGCTGTTGGTTGAAGGCAATGCGGTTGCCATCGATGTACGCTTCGATGGCGTCGCCCGAGATATCGATACCGTCGAGCACGTTGCGTTCGATGACGTTGCGATTGGCCAGTGTACCGTCGCCGATTTCGACAACCGTTCCGCCGATTAGGGCGATGCCGTTGGCACCGTTATCCGAAATCGTATTCTGGTACCAGTTCATGATGTCGCCTGCGGCGTCGATACCCACAGTTGCAGGATCGAAGCTAGCCGGCACGAAGTCGGTATCGGATTGAATACCGTTAAGCGTATTGTTGTTAATGGTATTGTTGATAATGTCGGCGTACAGGGCTGCATCGGCCTGAGCGAGCAGGTTGATACCGTTTTCTGTGTTGAACGAGACATCGTTGTTCTCGATGCGGAAGTCCTGATCGTTGAGAATGATGCCACCTGACAGGAACCGGCTGTTTTCGGCGACCAGACTGATACCGTTTCCGCCGTTTCGCCGAATGAGGTTGCTCTGGCTGCCGTCGCCGTTATCCGAACCGATGGTGACGGCTCGTTCGCGAGCTGTCACACCGTCGGAGAGGAAGGCGCTGGTTCGCGTCAGACGGGCGTCTCCCTGACGATGGAAGGCGATGCCGTCGCTGCCGTTTCGGGAGATGATGTTGTTGAGAATTTCCAAATCTTCGATTTCGGAATTGTCGTCGATGAACAGTCCGATACCGGCCCCGGCGTTGCCGAGAGCGTCGTTGTTCAGATCGCCGAGAACGTTGTTATTGATGACCGATGATGTGAGGGTGGCGTCCTGGTCGCCCATCGTGATGTTGATGGCGTCGCCATTGAACAGTGTCGTGGTGGCATCGTCGGTGGTTCGCGTAATGATGTTGTTGCGAATATCGAGCGTCGCGACCAGGCCGATGGCGGGATCAGGATCGATGACGGATGTACCGCCGCCGAGAAGATTAAATCCGATACCTGCATCTCGGTTCGAGATGATCTGGTTGCCGTCTGAAATGTCGAGTACGCCGTCGCCATCGACGTCTTCGCCGGCATCGAGGACGCCGTTTCCGTTGATGTCTTCGAACACGTTCGGTCCCCCGATGGTCAGATCGAGGAGTCCGCCGTTAACCGTGCCTCCCAGGCCGATGCTGGTCGACGAGGCTGCGTCGGCATTGCCCTGGAAGATGTTGCGTTGAATGATGCCCGAGATGTCGGCATCGCGGGTATCGAAGAAGATGCCCGATTCTCCCTGCAATGTTCGGTTGAACGTGTTATCGATGACGGTTCCCAGCCCGATCGTACCGACGTCGGCAAGAACCGCGATGCCATGTTCGATGTTGGCATCGAGATCGTTGTCGCTGATCGAAGTGATGTCGATCGTGCCGCCGTCAGTCGTTTCGAGACGGATGCCGTCCAGCACGTTTCTCGAAAGATCGTTGCCGCTGATATCGGCGACGGTGATGGTACCGCCGTTGGCAACGAGGTTGATGCCGCTGAGGTTGTTACCTCTCATGTTGTTCTGGGTGATGGTATCGATGTTGACCAGCGAGAGCCCTTCGGCGATGACGCGTAAGGCGTTCTGATCGTTGCCGCGCATCTGGTTGCGGTCGATGGCTGCGGTGACGATGGTGGCCGTGTCTTCGGTGAAGATGTCGATTCCCTGGCCGCTGCCGCCGTCGATAAAGTTATCGATGATAGTGACGTCGGCAAGAGACGAGGTGTCCGAGAGATTGATTTCGATGGCGTCGGCACCGTTACCCAGCGGCAAGGTCGAGACCACACCGCTGCGGGCTTCGAAGACATATCGCCCCAGAATCGAGCTGTTGAGACTGTTGTTGATCAAGCTGGTCTCGGCGGGTCCACTGTCGAGGAAGGCTCCGTTGACACCCGATCCCGGCAGTTGGAATTCGGTGTCGACGCCGTTCGAGAACCCGACGACGGCCGCCGTTCCTCCCAGACCTGCGGCGTTACCACCGTCGGCTTCACCCGCTTCCCACGCGACATTCGCGTAGTTGAATTCGATGTCGAAGTCACCCACGGCGATGTCCGAACGATCGATCAGCACGACCTGAAGGCTGTTGGTCGGCAGACCGGCGTTAGCACCACCGGTGGCGTCGAAGTGTCGCACGTCGACATAGTTGACACCGAACGCGTTGTGTCCGTCCACCGAACCGAGTCCGTATGTCACGAGTTCGCCCTGTGAGGTGTCGACGTCGCCGAAGAACGGGGCAATAATCGGAGTTGCGGTGTTCAGCAATCCGAGCGGCGTATAATCGGGCAAGGCTGCTCCGAATGTCACGTTACCGTTGTTGTTGACGAACAGGTCGCTATACAGCGTACCAAAGTAGTTGAGAGAAAAGCCGAGCGCTTCGAGTCCCGATGTGGTATCATCGCCGGCCGCCACAAAGCTGGAGTCGAATCCGTTACGGATGGCTGAACCTGCCAGCGGCAATGAGATACGAATATTGTTGTTCTGAGCCAGCACGGTTCCTGTGGCGGTCCCTGTGAAGTCGATGCTGATTTGCGAATCGCCGTTGGCGATGAAGTTGTTGCCGTCGCTTCTATCGATGATGCCATCGCCGTCAACGTCGATCGGAGCGTCAAGGATTCCGTTGAAGTAGGTGTCTTCGCCCGGATCGAGAATGCCGTTGTTGTTGACGTCTTCGGCAAGCTGAAGCGTGCCGTCGCCGTTCCGGTCTTCGATATCGAGAATGCCGTTATTGTTGAGGTCTTCAGCGAACTGCAGAATTCCGTCGTTATTGGTATCTTCGCTGTCGAGAATGCCGTTATTGTTGGTGTCTTCGGTCGGATCGAGAACCCCGTTGGTCGAAGAATCTTCACCCGGATCGAGAACGCCGTTGCGGTTGAGGTCTTCGCTTTCGTTGACGTTGGGACCGCCGAAGACCAGGGTCGAGACGCCACTGTCGGCGGCGATGTGGAATCCATTTCCACCGTTGCCGGCGAAGAGGTCGCTCGGCAAACCGACATTGTTACGCATAAGAGTGAGGTCGAGTGTCGACGCACCGGTCGACGAGATTTCAAATCCCGATCCGTCGTTGCGGGTAACCGTGTTGTCGAAGATGCCGCGAGTCGCGACGAATGTGTCGAAGTCGATAACGGCACCGGTGCCAAAGTCGATGGTCGAGGCGCCGGCGAGATTCATGGCCACACCGTTGCGAGCATTGTTGTCGATGGTGTTACCGTTAAGCGAGCCGTTGATTACGCCGCCGGTGTCGGTATTGAAGACCAGGCCGTCTCCGTTTTCGCTGAAGGTATTGCCAATGATGTCGTCGAGAATTCCGTCGCCGTCGACATCTTCGCCGGCATCGAGGACTCCGTTCAGATTCAGGTCTTCCGAGGGAGTACCGATGATGGTGTTGATGATGCTGCCACCTTCAGCGGTGAGCACCAGGCCGGCACCGTCGAGTACACCGTTCAAGTTGGCGTCTTCACCGGCGTCGAGAACGTTGTTACGGTTGACGTCTTCGCGGTTATCGGTGAAGTCGTTATTGCGAACGAGCAGATCGAGTGTTCCGCCGGCGCTGTTGTCGATTTCCACACCGTGGACCGACGCTCCGGGTGTCCCGGTGAATAAGTTGTCGACCACGATGCCGAGACGGTCGGCCGCGCTGGTGCCGGTGGCGTTGGTCAACAAGAGACCATTGCGATAATCACGGAATTCGTTGCGATTGATATTGAAGCCGACGATGCCGGTTCCCGTGATGCCGTCGTCGGTGCCACTGCCGTCGATGACGAAGCCCGAGACTTCGTTGTTGTCGGCCAATGTGACGACCGGGCTGCCGCCGACCGAGTTCGAAATGACCGGGAGAACACCCCCGACGGCAGCCGGGAGAGTAAATGTACCGCGCGTCGATGTGAAATCATGAGCGACACCGGTGCTTAGCAGACGTTGATTGTCGAGCAGTCCGATGCCGGTATTCAGGTCGGTGTCGGTGCCGCTGGCATGTGGGTTGACCAGGACGATATCGAAGTCGGGGTCGTTCGTGAAATCGACAAACGATCCGTATGGATCCTCAAACGATCCGGTGCCGCCGTCCGGTTTATTGGGATCGATGTGCGCGACGATGAACGGCATCAGGTCAACCGGATTGATAGCCGGTGAAGTATCGCGTTTGGCCTGGATATGTGTCTGCACGCGATAGGTACGTTGCAGCGAAGCGGCCAATCGCTGTTGAACGGTGGGCTGACGGAAGAATTGACTCGGACGGCCGTCGGGGAGCGACAGCACGACGTTCATCCAGACGTTCGTACCGAACACGCGGTCGTCGGCGACCGAGACCGACATTTGCCAGTCTTCGGTGATGTTCGCATCGACGCGAACTTTCACGCCCCCGGCCGAGCGATCACCATTGCCGTCGAGATAATAGGCACCGAGATAACCGCGAAATCCGTAACGTCCGAGAACCGGCATGGGACCACCCACTTCACCGTCGAAGCCTTTGTAGGCGGTTTCGATCATTCGCAGGCGATTGAACATGATGTTCATGCCTTGGAAGGTCGGCGTGCCGGTGACCGTGTCGGATAAGACAACCGAATTGTCGCTGAACGGTAAATAGGCGTTAAAACGGGCGTCGAAAAATTGTCCCAATGATTCGAGGCTCACACCCGCCTGATAGTAAGGTTGTGAGTGCGCACCGTCGTAATCCCAGAAACCGGCGATCGTGGTGATTCGATTGATCGTCGGATCGAAGGCTCGATAGCCCAGGTTCAAGTTCACGCCTCCCTGGCCGTAATCGCTGATGAGCGCCCGGCCATCGAGGAACAACAGGCTGTAATTGGGATCGAGGTGGAACGGAATGAACGCACCGACGTTGGTAAACCCATCCGTCCAGCCGACGCCACCGCTCGTGGTTCGGTCGACGTAACCTCTTATGCCGAAGGGATCGGTTACGGCGTAACCGATGCCCTCGTAGACCACTTCGTCTTCGACGAGGTTGTCTACCACGGCGACACCATCGTCGGTGCCCCCCGGTGCGTCGGGTACACGAGCCGCACCTTCTGGTGGCAGTGTGGCATCCACCGGGCCGTCCGATTGGGCTCGCGAAGTGAGGACCGCTCGGCCCTCACTTGGTTCGCCCAAATTGACAACTCCGTCAGGAGTTGTGACCTGAGCGTTCGCCGAAGTCCAAAGGATTTGGCCAACCAGCATTAAAGACAAGATTCTAAGGCGTGTCGTTTTCATCGATTGCTCCAGCGCCGAATTCGGTAAATCCCCGAAAAGTCGCGTGCCGTAGTCTGACGTTCAGTGTTGAACTGTAGCGGTTATATGGATTTTGACACTTATCATGGATATTCGGATCGAAATGGTCGCGAAGTTGAATCCAATTATTCTGTTTACGACAGTTGTTCCGTTATGGGGATGTAACTCATTTCCATAAAACGGTTTACAAGGCAATCAATGTTTAGCGGTTCAACCTAACCAGAATCGTGACCTTATTTATCCCAAATTACCCGCAACGTTACTTCGCCCCAGATTTTGCCTCGGATGAGATCGTTCAGCAGTTTCGGTGGTTTGGATTTTCTATCCCTGCGACGGTCGGCGAAGTAAAACCATCCTTGATAATGGGAGGTATAGGTCGTCCGGGTCGTTGCTCCACGATCGATACCAGGAAAAAATCGAAAAACATTGTTCGGGACTGGAATAAGCACCGGGTCCAGCGCATCTTATTAGGTATCGAAGGCATATGCCGCGAACGACCCGCGTGGGGTGTTCCACGAAAAATGGTTCCGTAGTGAAGGGGATTGAGATGAAATATCTGACAGTGTTGGCGTTGTTCTGCGCCGTTTGTGTTTTGGGATGTGGTGGTGGTAGCGAAACGTCGGCTCCCCCTCCGGGCCCGGCTGCCGTTCCTCCTGGTGGTGCTGGTGGTCCTGCTGACGCCGCTATGCCGGACAAAGCTGGTGATCCTGCCGCCGCTCCTGCTGATACGGCTACCGATGCCGCTCCTGAAGGTGACGACGCCGGTACTGCCGATACCACTGACGAAGGGACCGAAGAATCCACCGAAGAGTCAACTGAAGAGTCAACTGATTCTGAAACCGAAACCGAAGAAGCCACGAACTAATTTGGTCTTGGGCAATCATCAGTTGAGTCCGTCGCCGTTCGTTACCAGGAACGCGATGTGAAAATGGCTCGATTCAGATTTTCATGAACCCCCGAAAATATCTTTCGGGGGTTCATTTTTTTCATCGCCGTTCGTATTCTCGGTGGAGCCGCGTCGATAGCGACGTGCGCAGGCGAGATTCCCCGATCGGTGCGGATGACAACAGACGCTGTATTTTTTACATGGAGATGTAAAGGTCGACGAACATGATACTCAAGCTCGCGCGGTATTCGACCTATGCCCTGATCAGCATGATGCTGCTGGCCCTTTCTCTCTTCGCCAGGGATTCGCTTTCCACTCCGTCAGTTCCTCCGACTGACGACGACACCGTCAAGCCCGTTCACATCGAAGATCCCCTTCCTTTTGCGCAGACACCGATTCTTTATCACGACGCCCGGACCAGTGATGCGCTGGCAACGTGGTCAAAACGTCTTGATGTCAATCCGCCCGATGCCACCTTTGACGAACAGACTGGCTATCTCCCTCATCTGCTCAAAGAACTTTCACTTTCGGTCGAATCACAGGTTTTGGTTTTCTCGAAGACGGCTGTGAACACCCGGCAGGTCAGCCCGCAAACTCCCCGCGCCATCTACTTTAACGACGAAGTGTACGTCGCCTGGGTTCCTGGTGCGAAGACGCTCGAACTGGCCGCCGTTGACCCCGTCAAAGGGTTTCTGTTCTATACGCTGCCGCAAGACCCGCAATCCGGGATAAAGCTTTCTCGTGATCAGAGTTGTTTGACATGCCACATCAACTCATCGACGCTCAATATTCCTGGTGTGATGCTACGCTCGATGTCGGTCGACCAGAAAGGAAAACCCTACGAAGGTTTTCCCCGCATCACTCATGCCAGTCCCTACGCCAAACGCTGGGGAGGCTGGTATGTTACCGGCCTTTCTGACGGATTGACTCACCTCGGCAATCTTATCGGCAAAGACGAGTTTCGTCGGCATATCGACGATCATGCCTTTCGCGGAACGGTCGTCGATCTTGCCGAGTTTTGCGATCTGACGAGTTATCCGAGTGCACACAGCGACGTTGTACCGATGTTGGTTTTCAATCATCAGGCACATGGGCAGAATCTGATTCTTCGTGCCAGTTATGAGGCACGGTTGAATGTGAAATCGAATGTCGAAGAGGAGTTATTCCGCTATCTGTTGTTTCTCGACGAACCCCCGCTTACGCAGCCTTTGCAGGGCGCCCGCGAATATCGCACCTGGTTCGAACACCAGGGTCCGGCAGATGACACCGGCCACTCACTGCGTGCGTTCGATCTGCATACGCGATTGTTTCGGTTTCGCGTCAGTTATTTGATGTATTCGCGTCCGTTTCAACAGTTGCCGGACGATGTCAAATCGCGACTGTACACGAGAATCAAACGGGCGATCGCCGGTAACGACGAGCAAGTTCCTGCTGCATGGCATACCGACGAAGAACGAGCCCGCCTGTCGCATCTCTTGAAGGCGACGGTAGCCGATTGGTAATGTCGATGATCAACGATAAAGTCGCGAACAACGCGGCAAACGTTACAGCTCTCCGCCGTTGCGGTTCGACCACCACGGCAACAGCACCCCTCCGTCGATCGTCAGTGTGCTGCCGGTCATGTACGCGGCTTCGTCGCTAAGGATATATGCCACGCCCGTCGCGACTTCCGCAGGCTGGCCGATGCGGCCGAGCGGCAGTGCTTTCTGGCTCTCGGCGATCTGTTCGTCGGTGAAGTATTTTCGCTCGCCGGGTGTGTCGATCCAGCCGGGATGCACGATGTTCACGCGAATTTTGTGCGGCGCGAGTTCGATGGCGGCGGTGCGGGCCATGTGATCGATCGCCGCTTTCGACATGTTGTAGGCCATCGACGTCGGGACAGCCATCAGTGCATGCGGCGAACTGATGACGGCCATTGCCCCTCCTTTGCCCTGTTTGATCATCTGCAGAGCGGATGCCCGCACGCCCCAGAACGCCCCCCACATGGTCACGTTAACTGTCCGTTTGAAACCCTCGACGTCGGCGTCGACCATCAGTTGACGATCGCTGTATGCTGCGTTCGAAACGAAGAGGTCGAGACTTCCGAACGTTTTTGCGGTCTCGGCGACCATGTTATCGACGTCGGCCTGCTCACTGACGTCGGCCTTGATCAGCAGCGCCTGGCGACCGAAGCCCTCGACTTCTTTGGCCACCTCTTTTGCTTCGTCGGGGTGCGTGCGATAGTTGATGGCGACGTTGGCTCCTTCGCGCGCCAGCGCGACGGCGATGCCCCGTCCGATGCCCCGTGATGCTCCCGTCACCAGTGCATTTTTCCCCGCGAGTTTCATGATCGTTCGGCTCCTTGATTCAACTGTCGAATTCGAATTTGGTTAGAACTGGTTTCATAACCCGGTTGGCGACCGAAAAGACGTTCAGATGGTCCTGAAATGCTCGAAGTCCAGAGGGTTATGAAACTACTTGTAAGCGTGGTTGTGCGATCGATTGTAACCATTTTTCCGCGACATGCACTCGTCAGCCGCGATCGATTTCGCCGATGGAGCATGTTTGACCTTTAGTAGCTCTTCAGCCGACTGAAGGCATCGACGAGCCACCAAGAAGAATGGCCGCAAAACAACGCAAAAGTCGCACAAAAAGACGTGTTCACTCTCTGTGACCTCTGCGTTTCAAATCATCTGCTTTTGAAATTCATGGAAACGCGGAGATCGCGGAGAATCGCAGAGTTCAGTCAAGATCGGGTTTCATCTCCTCGGTCTTTTCTCAGTGTCTCTGTGGTTAAAATTGCTTTTTCTGCTTGGCGGCATAGCGACTATGCGCGAAACAATCGTCTGACCGATCCGAGTGCACTACATTCGGCTAAAATGTTACGATCTTTAACGTTCCTTCGACATTCGACTTCCCTTGCTTTTTTGTATACTGTTGCACAAGATGTGAGAGTCGACCCTTCACACTTCGCCCTGACTCAATCATGACGTCGCCGGGCGCAATTCATTTCGTCTTAACGTCAGAGGAGTTCGTCGTGGCCATCGTCGTTGAATGCGAACACTGCGGCAAAAAATATCGAATCGGTGAAGACCGTGCCGGTATGACACTCTCGTGCAAAGATTGCGGCGGCGATATCGAAGTCCCTTTCGACAACGAAGAGGAGGAATTTGGCGGCGGGACGACTTCACGCCGTCGCCAGAAAACGAGTGGCGGAAAAAATCGTCGCAAAAAAGAGGATAGTTCGTTGCCAGTCGTGAAGTACGCCATCGGTGGTATTGCGACGCTGGTCGGACTGATCGTCGGTGTCATGCTGGTTTCGGGCAAGAAGGAAGTTCAGCCTCTTGCTGCACCGGTCGTCGTCAATCCCCCCCCTGCTGAGATTGGCAGAGCCCCGAACGTTCCCGATCCCGTACTTCCCGCAGGTGGCGTGGAGGTTGCACAGAACGATACGTTGCCGGCAGAGGTGATGCCGAACGCAGCGAATGCCAACGACACCCCCCTTGCGCAAAAAACGCCGGAGCCTGCCACCACACCTGAATCGGGTTTCAATCCCGCGCCGAATACTCCCACGCCGAATAATCCGACGCCGACTGAACCACCGAAAACGTCTCCCCCCGGCGATACGCCCAAATCGGGTTTTCAGACCGTCCCCGGCGGCGATGCCAACAACTTGACCGGCGGCCAGCCGACGTTGATTGGTGAGTGGAAGGTCGAAGTCGACGCCCCGCAATATGAACTGCATGTCAACGCGGCACCGGCGAAGTGGAAGACCAAGTTGCCGCAGGGAGTGCCGAATCTGCTGTACCCTATCCATTTCAGCGATTTCATCGCCATCGGATCGAACAATCTCGAACGCGACGTACGCGAGATCTGGAATGTGCGCACCGGGAAGAAGGCTGGTGAAATCACAGGGATCCGGCTGTTTTCACAACAACAGGCACTCTCTCCCGACGGCCGTTATTTCGCCGGTCTCGCTTCACCACCGCAAAAGGCGATTCTGGTTTGGGATGTCGAGCAAAAGAAGCCGCTCGGTCAATTGGAGCTGGGGGCCGAATCGAAACCAGTCCGCTGGCTCAAATTCGCAGGGGTCAATCGCCTGATTGTTGCTACGTTCAACGAACCGTTGATGATGTGGAAAATCCCCTCCGGTGAACTCGAACCACGCATCGAACTGATTCAGCACATCACCGAGAACAGCGTCACCTACAGTCCCGGTGGAAAATACCAGGCGCTTGCCGATGCTGTGACGAAAGTCATCGTGATCACCGATCTCGACAGCGGCGAAACGGCCGCACAAATTCAGATCCCGAAGGCGGGAAGCGTTCCTCTACAATGCGATGGCCTGGCGTTTTCTCCCGACGGAACCGAACTCGCGGGATTTTTCACGGGGATTAAAGAGTCGCAACTGATGTCGTGGGATCTGCACAACGGCAAGCTGCTCGTGCAACAGATCTACGAAGAGAACTTGCAGCAGTCGGTGGCGACCGCGCATTCGCACAAAGGAAATCGGCTCGAATGGTTCCCCGATAAGAGCAAATGGCTGTTGTACGGCTCGGTGATTCTCGATCGCACGACTCCCGCTCCGATCTGGTCGTCCCCCGAAAATCGCGAATTCGGCGCGCTGCACACAGGACGCGTCGTCAGCAACGATCAGATTCTGACGGCGACCGGCGATCTGAAAAAACCGATGGCGCTGGCCATTACCGAACTTCCAGCCGAAACGCTGGCACAAGCATCGGCTCTGATTCAGAAGGGAGGCCGTGCCATTGATGCTCAGCTTCCCCCGCTGATCGAAGTCGATCTTGCCGCCGCGAACGATCTACGGCCGGGAAATGCGGGTAACTGGCAGGGGGTGAACGACGTCATCGAAACGCCTCCCCTCGACGGTGGAAAGGCGTACGAGTTCACAGCGTCGTCGTTGCCGGTTCAACGCCTCGAACTGACTCGTGCGTCCGGCAGGGCACTGATCGCGCTCGGTGTCACCGATACATTTCGCCCCGTCGGCCTGTCGCCGCCGAACATTCCCAGCTTTCAGGAGTATCTCAAAGATCGGCGACAACAACGCAACAAGAGAAACACCTCCCGCGAGAAAGAGACCGACAATGCCGGCGCAACCGAAGACGATCCCTCCGGCACCGGCGGCGATCGGACGTTAACCGAGCTGCAGTTGATCGATCTCGCGAAGGGAACGTTGATACAGACGACGTCGCTGGCATTCAAGGGTGGACTGATCGGCGTCAGCCCCGCCGGAAAAACGGCCGCAACGCGGTTACTGCAAGGACACGATCGCATCGATCTCTGGAACGTCGAAACCGGCAAGCATGTCGCGGGCTTTCGTCCGTACCATCAGGAAGAGTACCCCGAGAACTTTACGCCGAACCAGTACAACATGAGCATGAATCCGCAGGTGATCCGCCGGCTCGAATTCATCGACGACGCGCATCTGCTGACCGTCAGTACGCAAGGCCGGCTGGTCTGTTGGACGATCCCCGAATGCCGCCCGCTCTATGTCTGTGACGGCGTGACAGCGTTGGGTGTCAGCCCGACGGGGCGTTTCTGGTCGGCACAGGTCGACGGCACGCTGGTCGTGGTCGAAGCACGCTCGGGACAAGTGACGGGTGAAATCGCACTCACCGACCGTCTCAACTCTCTCGCTTTCGACCCCGCCGGGGGACGGCTGCTGGCTCATCTCTCCGAAGTCGGCGGAGACTCGGTCGCTCTCGTCGATCTGCAAAACGGTTCGATCACCGAACGGTTTCCAATTCCCTTGTACGCCTCGGAAGCGAGTTGGGTCGAGGGCGATTACATACTGCTGAATCATACGACCCTCTTCGACGTCAAACGGGGGGTCGTCGCGTGGACGTACCAGCTTCCAAAGGGAATGCACGCCGACGAAAGTGTCGCGGGACGGCATTGGTATCTCTCACCGAAAAAACTGGGGTCGGCGGCTTGGGTCGTCGCTTCCGCAAAACTCCCCGACGCAGAGGTGCAGAAAAAAATCGCCAATGCCGCCCCCGAATTGCTGGTCGAGCCGGGGGGCAAGATCGGCGTTGTTCTCGACGTCATGCCGTCGCCGCAGAACCCGAATCTTTCGGCAGACGTCGGACGAAGTCTGTCGACAAAACTCGCTGCACATCAGATTGAGATCGCCGAGAATCAGCCCGTGACGCTGCATGTCAAGGCAATGCATCGCAACACCAATCAGACCCGGCAATATCGAATGCTCGGACCAAATCGCGGCGGCCAGCCGCAGAATATCGACGTCGCCGGCCAGCAAATCGAAATCGGCATCACCGTCGAGCATAACGGAGAAACCGTATGGGGATACTCCGAACTCGTCGACAACACCGGTTTTCACATCGAGTTCATTCCCGCCGGGCAATCGGTCGAAGACTATCTCAATCAGAAAATGTGGGTTACGCTCGAACAGACATTAAAGGGGTTCGTGCCGCCGAAGTATATTTTCCCCGCCGGTGCACAATTCGGTCGGGGGCATTCGCAATTGACCCCTGGAGGCAGCGTGATCTTGAATCAACCGGTGCAGAAAATTCCGTTCATTCGCCCTCCGGTCATCCAACAAGAGATAGAAGGCTTCCGCGCTCAACGGGGAGGCATGCCTGCAAGTCGTTTCAGGCATGTCTCGTTGCGGTGACGTCAGAAACGAGCAACCTGTAAGACCTTTTCACTCCAGGACACAGGGTTTTTCGAGACTTGCTGGCGGATCATCGCGCACAGAGTTACTATGAATCCAATAGACGAATTCACATTTTCCGTCGCGTGGTGAGAAAGATATTTCTCGCGACAGACTCGAATAAAATTCAAACCCTAATTGTGAGCCCACATTATGTCGAATGCCGGTTTTTCCCGTCGTGGTTTTCTTACGTCTGCGGCTTCCGTTGCCGGAGGAAGTTATCTCTCGTCGCTGATCGCCCCGACGGGCGTGGTCTCCGCCGCCGAACCGATCGTGCGGACCGGCAAGTCGCATTTCAAGCTGAGTCTGGCGGCGTATTCATTTCATCGGTATCTGCCGTTCAACTATAAAAAACCGTTTGAGGGCGAGGCGAAAATGAACCTCGACGATTTCGTGAACTTCTGTGCCGAACAAAATCTCGATGGCACCGAACTCACGAGCTATTACTTCCCGACCGATACGACCACCGATTATCTGCTGCATCTCAAAGAGATGACGTTTCGGCTGGGGCTCGATATTTCGGGGACGGCGATCGGCAACGATTTCTGCGTCGTCGGTTCTGAAGCGAGAGAACAGCAATTGGCCTACACCCGCCAGTGGATCGACAACGCGGCGATTATGGGAGCACCCTGCATCCGCATTTTTGCGGGAACCATTCCACAGGGAGACACCGAAGAGGCCGCCCGCGAACGCTGCATCTCGGCGATCGACGAAGCGGTCGAATACGCCGCAACTAAAGGGGTCATTCTCGCACTCGAAAATCATGGCGGCATCACCGCGACCCCCGAGCAGATTCTGAAAATCATTACCGCCGTCAAACCGTCACCGTGGTTCGGCGTCAACTTCGACGGCGGGAATTTTCATACCGCCGACCCGTACGCGTCGCTCGAACAGATTGCTCCATACACGGTCAATGCGCAGCTCAAGGTCGAGGTGACACCCGAAGGACAACCGAAACAGCCCTCCGATTTGAAGCGTATGGTCGGTGTGCTGAAAGATGCCGGGTATCGCGGCTATCTCGTTCTCGAATACGAAGCCGAAGAAGAGCCGCACGAAGCAATTCCCCGCCATCTGCAGGAATTGCGGGACATTATTGCGAGTTGAATTCAGAGCGTGGCGATCGATTACGCCGAGACGGGTCGGGTACGACGGCCAGAATCATCAGAAAGATTTCTTCGTGTCGACGCAGCCGCCTCAAAAACCATGGATCGTACAGCGCTGGCTGGATGAACTTCTGGTCCGCCCGTTTCCTCATCTGTCTCTTACGACGGCTTTCATCATTTTGAACGGCATCGACGTGGTGATCACGTACACCGGCATGGCCTCGGGACATCTCACCGAGGTCAATCCGATCGCCAGCTACTTCATCGATCACTGGGGTCTGACCGGGATGTTGTGGTTCAAATTCGGCATCGTGGCGTTTGTGATGGTGTTGGTGAAAATCATCGCACGCAAACACAGGCACTTATCGCGCGGTGTCTTGATCGTCGGAAATCTGATCGTCGGTGCCGTTGTCGTGTACGGGTTGAATCTGTCGATGAAACCTGTTGGATCGCCTGAAATGCTATGAACGACAGCCCGCCCACATCCGCATTCATTAAACCCGAACTGCTCGCACCGGCGGGAGATCGCGACTGCATTCGCGCGGCGATCGAAAACGGTGCCGACGCCGTCTATTTCGGACTGGCGAGCGGTTTCAACGCCCGCGCCCGTGCTGCGAATATCTCGATCGACGATGTCGACGATGTGATGCGCGAACTCCACAGCCGCGGCGTGAAAGGTTACGTCACTCTCAACACGCTGATCTTTTCGAATGAACTCGACGAACTCGAACGACATGTTCGTGCCATCGCACAAGCGGGCGTCGACGCCGTTCTCGTGCAAGACTTGGGAGCCGCTCGGTTGATCCGGGCGATCTGCCCCGACTTGCCGATTCATGCCTCGACGCAGATGTCGCTCACCAGTGCCGAAGGCATCGCCGCCGTCGAAGAACTCGGCATCGAACGTGTCGTGCTCCCCCGCGAATTGTCGCTCGATGAAATCCGCAAAATCGGCCATGCTTCGAGCGTTCCACTCGAAGCCTTTGTGCATGGGGCGCTGTGCGTCGCCTATTCGGGACAATGTCTGACGAGCGAATCGCTCGGGGGACGCAGTGCCAATCGCGGCCAGTGTGCACAGGCTTGCCGCATGCCGTACGAACTGATCTGCGACGGCGAGGATGTCGACCTGGGGAATCAGAAATACTTGCTCAGCCCGCAGGATCTCGCAGCGTATGATCTCGTTCCCGAACTCATTGAGGCCGGCGTTATCAGCTTCAAGATCGAAGGTCGGCTGAAAACGCCCGAGTATGTCGCCAACATCACCAGCCATTATCGCCGCGCGATCGATGCGGCGTTCGAACAGCGCACGGTGCAATTCACCGACAACGACGTCCGCGAGATGGAACTGTCGTTTTCACGCGGGTTTTCGCATGGTTGGCTTGAGGGCTGCGATCACAAGATGCTGGTTCCCGCCGTCAGTTCGGCGAAGCGCGGCATCTTTCTGGGAACGGTTGAATCGATCCGCGGCAAGCAAATCAGCATTACACTCGCGGCACCACTGTCGCGTGGCGACGGTGTCGTCTTCGAGGGTGACCGCTTCGCAAAAGAAGAGCAGGGGGGGCGGGTTTACGAAGTGTCACAGCGTGGCAAACGTATCGATGTGCCGATTTCGTCGGGCGTCGTTGAACTGGAATTCGCTCACGGTGCGATCGATGCCGCGAAATTGCGAACCGGCCAATCGCTTTGGAAAACCGACGATCCACAACTCACGAAACGATTACGAAAGACGTTCACAGGTTCGCAGAGTCAGCGCCGTGTGCCTGTTGATATCGCCGTGCATGCCGAAACCGGGAAATCGATCGTCCTTTCGGCGAATACGGCAACCGGGGTAACGGCGACGGTAACATCGGAACAACCTCTCGCCCGCGCAGAGAAACACCCGTTGACGATCGAGATGCTGCGCGAACAGATGAGCCGTCTGGGCAAAACAGCGTACGAGCTTCGCGACGTGACCGCCGAAATCATAGGCGCGCCGATGCTCCCCTTAAGCCTCTTGTCGCAGTTGCGTAAGGAACTCATCACGCAGCTCGATGCCCGTTCGACTGAAGTCTCACCGCGGCGCATCGCCGAGGGTTCGGTGCTGGCCGATTTCCGCAAGGCGATTCCACCGTCGGACGAAACGCAATCATCGCCGCGGCTCTGGGTGCTCTGCCGCAAACTGTCGCAACTGCACGCGGTGTTGGAAGCTGGTGTGCGGCAGCTGTATGTCGATTTTCAGGACATCCGCGAATATCGCGAAGCGGTGCAGATCGCTCACACGCACGCTGCCGAGATTTTTCTGGCGACGCCGCGTATTCAAAAACCGGGCGAGCGGGGAATTTTTCTGGCGCTCGCCAAACATGGTGCCGACGGCATTCTCGCGCGTAATCTCGGTGCCGTCGCTTATTACGCATCGCAAGATATTCGCTTCGTCACCGATTTTTCACTCAACCCTACGAATGAACTGACGGTGCAATACCTCCGCGATCGCGGCGCACAGCGGGTGACGGCGTCGTACGACATGAACCGCGATCAACTGATCGGCGTCGTCAACGCCGTACCGCCGACGTGGTGGGAGATTGTCATTCACCAGCACATGCCGATGTTTCACATGGAGCATTGCGTCTTTTGTGCGGTGATGTCTCCCGGCACGAACAAAACGAATTGCGGCCGACCGTGCGATGTACACGAGGTAAAGCTGCGCGATCAGATCGGCATGGAACACCCGCTGACCGCCGACGTCGGCTGCCGCAACACCCTCTTCAATGCCACGCCGCAAAGCGGAGCCGAGCTCGTGCCGACGCTGTTACAGCACGGTATCGGCGATTACCGCATTGAATTGTTGCACGACGAGGAACGAGAAATCCCGCGCGTCATCGACCTCTACCAATCGCTGCTCGCCGGAAAAATCACCGGCACCGAGGTCTGGACGCAGTTGAAAGCATTAAATCGAATCGGCGTGACACGAGGGACGCTGGAGACGAAACGGGATCCGCTGGCGATTTTGTAGGGTTTGGTTAGGACTCGGCGACGGGTGGCTGGGGCGTGCAAGACGCCTACGAAAAAATCACACCGTCGATTTCGCAAAAGGTATTGAATTCATAAACAACATCCACGGTCCCAGTCGATGGTTAATGAAGCGTCTCCCAGCAGACTGGGGCCGTCGGGGATTGTTGACGCTTGGACGATGATCGCGAACTCGTGGCGTGAAATGTTTCTCACGCCAATGTGCGCCCCAGCCACCCGCCGCACTCCTTCCTCACGCCGGTGCTGCCAAGTCCCACATGTCTTGCACGAGCTTTTTCAGAATCTCATGGGTCAGCGCGATTTCGACCTGGTCGCGGCTGGGGGGATTTTTTTCGGTGGCGTAGCGCTTGATGCTGAACTGGCCGCCCCCGAGCGTTTGCAGCAGGATTTCATAATACCGCGTTTCGTCGGCGGTGCGGTCGGGGGGAGTCGAACGGATCAGCACCTGGCGGTCGAGGGCGTCGACTTCCAGCGGACCGAGTTGCTCCGAAAGATACGTGATCTTGCGGCAGAGCATCTCGGCCCATTCGCGCAGTTCGTCGATCGATTTTCCTGACAATTGCGGAGCCGTCAGGCGGATCTGATTGAGCGAACAGCCGATGCGGTCGACGGCGTGAAACATCAGGTCGATCGACCGTCCCTGCGGTTCGGCGAACGTCACCGGCACCGGGTTCGCCGACGACAGCCCCTGCAAGCGAGTCAGTTCAGAGGTGAGTTGTAAGATAATATCCATGAGTCTGTTCTAGTTTTTGCATCCCTCTATTCTCGGATGAGGGTGTTAACTGCTTTTTTATCTCGTTCTTAAGCTCCCGCTTGGGAACGCACGTCTTCGAAGCTCCGCTTCGCCGATCACATTCTATTTTACAAAACTCAATACAAAAGGGACCCTCATCTGCCCTGCGGGCCTTCTCCCAGGGAGAGAAGTCTAATGGTGCCGACGAGGGGGTTAACTGCTTTTCGTTTTGACTTCGTGTTGTTTGCCGTCAAACGAGATGACGGCGGGGGCGTCGTCGATGACGGTTTCGATGTTCACAGGGCGGCCCCACAGCTTGCAGAGGTTCGTCAGCGTGTCGCGGGCTTCGTCCTGCTTGAGTTCGATGCCGGCGTACTGATGCGTCAGATACAGCTCGCCGCGATTATGGTAGTTGCCGTCGGTCACGAAGATGAAGGGTCGTCCGTGGTTGGTGAGGTTGTTGAGGAGTTGCTGTTTGATCATTTCAAATTCACGCGAGGCGATTTCGTAGGTTGATTCTTCGTCGTTGTACGCAAACGAAAACATGCGGTGTTTTGCACAGAATTCGGGGGTGAGAAACGAATCGATAAAGGTGATATCGTTGTAAATGCGGCGGACGTCGAAGATTTTCTCCCGTCCCAGGCCGAGTTGTTTGTCCCAGCGTTCTTTGGTGTAGGTATCCTGACATTCGTCGTATTCGGCACCGAATTGCCCCTTATTCCAGCGTTCTTCGATGTCGCGGAAGAGTTCGATGCCGAGTTTGTAAGGGTTCAGACGCTGCGGGCTGGTCGCCATCGTACCGCTGTGATGGTCGGCGTATTCGATGAGGTCGGCATCTTTGAGGATATTGCGAGTCATCATCGTCGAGTGCCAGTAACTCGCCCACCCCTCGTTCATGATTTTGGTCTGTCCTTGCGGCGCAAAATAGTAAGCCTCATCGCGGATGATCGAGAGCACATCGTGTTGCCAGTCCTTCAGCGGTGCGTGCTGCAACAGAAACAGCAGCACATCGCGCTGCGGCGATTCGGGAAACGACCGGCGATCTTCTTTCGACTGGGCATCTTTCGCCTTGCGATCGGCCTCCGCCTGCAATACTTCGGGGGGATTGATGTACGGATCCATATAATTCTTTGAAGCGAAACGCGTCGGTTGCAGTGACGGCGCGCTTGCGGGATTCGCTTCTTCCTGAAAAGTATTCGTCTGCACGAGCCCGCTGTTGTCGGCCCGGCGGATGTGCGGGGCATGCAGGTCGATCAGATCTTCGATCGACAGACAGGCATCAATGAATTCTTCGACCGCTTCGTAACCGTAACGACTGATGTAACGATTCACTCGCGAGGCGTGATTCGCCATCTGATCGAGCATGCGGCGATTGGTGTGCGAAAACCAGGGGTTGTTCTTGAAAAAGTCGCAATGCCCGTAGACGTGGGCCATCACGAGTTTCTGGTCGGTCATCGAGTTGGCTTCGAGCAGATAGGCGTAACACGGGTCGGTGTTAATCACCATTTCATAAATGCGTTGCAAACCGTACGAGAAGCCTTTCATCAGTTCATCGTACTCGGCACCGAACCGCCAGTGAGGATAGCGGATAGGAAACCCGCCGTACGCGGCGACCATGTGGAGTTCTTCGTAGTCGAGCACTTCGAAGATGGTTTCGAAGAAGTCGAGTCCGTAATCGCGCGCATAGCCTTCGATCTCCTGCTGCTGTTCGCGGAGATTTTCAGGAAGCGTGCGTTGGAAGAGAGTCGACATGGCTGTTTCTCGTTTTCTTTCTCCCTCTCCCCTCTGGGAGAGGGCCGGGGTGAGGGTGTCTTCACATTGAAGGATGAAGGATGAATCAGAGAGGACAGTTATTGCTTTTTTTCTGATTTATCCTTCATCCCTCGTAATTCATCTTTTCTTCAAAGGCACCCTCATCCGGCCTGCGGCCACCTTCTCCCGGAGGGAGAAGGACTTCAAGATCCCTCGCTTGTGCTTCGGGCGAGTTATGGCTTACTTCCCCGTCCCTAAAAACTCCTTGATCGAATCGTAAATCGCGTCGCGGCTTTCGATTTCCGAGAGAATCAGATGTTCCCAGTCGTCGTTGATTTTTTTGAGTTCGCGGATGTAATCTCCCGAGCCGTAAGGACTGTCGACCTGGCCGTAGCAGAACAGATTGCAGACCGGCAGCAGGTTGTCGAGCAAGAGCGAGAGGCAATCCTGATTGTCTTCGCCCCAGTTGTCACCGTCGGAGAATTGAAATCCGTAAATGTTCCAGTCGTTCGGAGGAAAGTCGCGGTCGATGATCGCTTTCATGGCGTGATAAGCGGAAGAAATGCGCGTGCCGCCGCTTTCACGCGTGCTGTAAAACGTTTCTTCGTCGACTTCGTGGGCGACGGCGTCGTGTACGATGTATCGGCGTTCGACCCCCTGATAATGTTTCTTGATCCAGACATCGATCCAGAAGGCTTCGGTACGAACGATCGATTTCTGGTCGTCGGTCATCGACCCCGAGACATCCATCATGTAGATGATGGCGGCGTTGGCATGCGGTTCGGGAATCGATTTCCACGAGCGAAACCGTTCGTCTTCCCGCATCGGAATCACGACCGGATTCAGCGGGTTGTAGTCGTTCGACGAAATTTGCCGGCGTAACGCCCGTTTGTATGTTCGGCGAAAATGTCTCAGCGAATCGGGACCGGTCTGTCGGATCGACGTGTAACGGTCTTTCACGCTGCGGATGGTATCGTCCCCCTTAGGAACAATGTGGGGAAGTTCCAGCGCTTCGCCGATCAGATCGGCGAGTTCTTCCAGACTGAGTTCAACTTCCCGGATGTGTGAACCGGGTTCGTTACCCGCCTGACCTTGACCGTCTCCCTCTTGCGGCGATTTCCCGATCGGCTGTCCGACGTCTCCTTCCCCCTGACCGACGCCGCCGCTCCCTTTGTTGCCATGTCTGAAGTGCGGCACATTGAGATTGGGGACGGGAATGCTGACCGTTTCTCTTCCCTTGCGCCCCAGCATTTCGCTGTGCGTGATGTACTTCTTCAGATTGTCCCGAACCTGGCCGCGGATGATATTCTTAAACCGCGACAAGTCCTGGTCGATACTGCGTGACACGGGGGGTGACTCCGGGGGTTAATTGCGCTGGTTGGTTTATGGCCTTTGGTTGTTGGTTAAGTGTTGCGGCTGGGCTAATGTCTAAATCCTAATGACGAATGTCTAAGGAAATCCCAATGACCAAATGTTCCAATGAAGAAATGGGGGAGAAGGGCAATAGTTCCAACACCTTCGTCATTTGGTCATTCATTAGTCATTAGTCATTGGTCATTCCTTCTTCGTGTCTCCTCGGGCGAAGATGCTGGCGACATATTGCAGGACGTCGGTGGCCGATTCTTCGTTGTAACCGAAGTTGCGGATCAGCCGTGCCTTGACGATGTCGATCTTCTCCTGGGTGTCTTTATCGATGACGTTCGAAACCAGACTTGTGAGTTTGATCGTATCTTTCTGGTCTTCAAACAGCTTCATTTCGAGGGCTTTTTGCAGCCGTTCGTTGGTTTTGTAGTTGAACGATTTTCCATCAAGCGAGAGCGCACCGATGTAATTCATGATTTCGCGGCGGAAATCGTCTTTGCGCGTCTCGGGGATGTCGATGCGTTCTTCGATCGAGCGCATCAGGCGTTCATCCGGATCCTCGGCTTCGCCGGTGAATCGGTTCTTCACGCGTTCGCGCTGCGTGTAGGCCTTCACGTTGTCGATGTAGTTGGAACAAAGCCGCATGAGGGCATCTTCGTCGGAGGCGATGGCGCGCTGCACTTCGTTCTTCACGATATCGGTGTACTCCTCTTTGACCACCGCGACCAACCTGCGGTAATGGTCTCGCGTTTCTTCGTTCGGAATGAGCGAATGATGCTTGAGACCGTTCTCCATTTCGTTAAGAACCATAAACGGATTGAGGCAGGTCGCATTCGTATTGGCGACGAGGGCATTCGAGATTTTGTCCTGCACGAAACGGGGCGAGATGCCGAGCATCCCTTCCTGCTTGGCTTCTTTGCGAAGCTGCAAGACGTTGTCGGCAGTAAAGCCGGGAAGCGTCTTGCCGTTGTAGAGTTTCAATTTTTGCAACAGCGACAGTCCGTGATGCTTCGGTTCTTCGAGCCGGGTGAGCACGGCCCACATCGCCGCCATTTCGAGCGTATGCGGTGCGATGTGCTTGCCGCGAACGCGGCGCGAGTTGTAATCTTTCTCGTAAATCCGCACTTCGTCGGAGAGCCGGGTGACGTACGGCATGTCGATTTTCACCGTGCGGTCGCGCAGAGCCTCCATAAATTCGTTCGATTGAAGTTTACGGTATTCAGGTTCGTTCGTATGGCCGACGATCACGGTATCGATGTCGGTTTGAGCGAATTTCTTCGGCTTGATTTTGTGTTCTTGTGACGCGCCAAGCAGGTCGTAGAGAAAGGCGACATCGAGTTTGAGGACTTCAATAAACTCGATCATGCCGCGGTTGGCGACGTTGAATTCACCATCGAAATTGAACGCACGCGGGTCGCTTTCGCTTCCGAATTCGGCGATCTTGCGATAATTGATGTCGCCCGTCAGTTCGGTCGAATCCTGGTTCTTTTCATCCTTCGGCTGGAAGGTGCCGATTCCGAGGCGATCTTGCTCGGAGAGAATGATGCGGCAGACGACGATCGAATCGGTGACTTTGGTCCAATCGCCCGCCGAGGCCTGGAGTCTCTCGGCAAACATGAAACGGCATAGCGGGCACAATTCGCCGGTGATTTCGACAAACGAAGAATGTT
The DNA here is from genome assembly GCA_027618475.1 of Planctomycetota bacterium. Classification (GTDB taxonomy): domain Bacteria; phylum Planctomycetota; class Planctomycetia; order Planctomycetales; family Planctomycetaceae; genus JAQCEJ01. The sequence continues at coordinate 152,922 of JAQCEJ010000001.1, forward strand.
CTTTCGATTGATCGTTTTCGGTATTCAGCAGATCCATCATCATGCTGCGATGCTCTTCGGGGACGAGATGCAACGGATCTTCATGCATCGGGCACCACATCACCGTGTCGTCGTCCTGCTTCCAGCCGTACGAGTAGATGGCACCGGCGTCGGTGCGGCTGTACCGTTCGAGTCCCCGTTTGAGCAGTCGGGCGATTGTGCTTTTCGAACTACCGACCGGTCCGTGCAACAAGAGGACACGACGTTCGCTGCCGTATTTGAGGGCCGCACTTTTGAAGACGTTGACCAGTTCGATAAGGGGTCTGGTCAGGCCGAAGATGGCATCCTGGCCGCCGGTATCGGGGTCATCGAAAAAGCGATAGCGGACCAGATTTTCTTTCGAGCCTTCTTCGACATAGGTGCCATACGAGAGCACCATGTCGTACAGTCGCTGATAGGCGGTCCGCGCGACTTCGGGGTGCTTCTTCACGATGTCGAGGTATTCATCAAACGTTCCGCGCCAATGTTCCTGCTGATACGAGGCGGGATTCATCTGGCGTGAAATTTGTTCGAGTATGGTGCGACCGTTTCCCATGGAACCACTCCTTCGTTTCTAACCCGACCGCCGTGCCAGGAAGTTACTGCGAATGTCGGTTTCGCTTCTGACGGCGTTTCGAGTTGTGTCAGTGTCTCATATAACTCCTAAAACTTCGCACGATTCGACGCATGTTGCAGTTCAAGTGTCCGTCCGTTTGAATACCCGCTGGTAGTGAATGGACTCTGTTGTTATCTCATGTCCTTATGCTTCAGTTTTTCTTGTCTGCGCAGCAGTGAAAGACTCCTGGCGGGAAAAAATTATTCGCCGCGAGAAGTGTGTTGACCATCCATGGTCGATCCCAAGTTGAAAGGGTTGGAAATAAATTCGACATGCCTGAGGCCGACAGGTTCGGCCGTCAGTCGCGTCATGTCGTGTGCCCTGTCTTCAAGGTCACACGTTGGGGAGTTCCCAGTCGGCAATCAACATCCACTGACGATGCCCGCAAAAACAATTGTGTTGTCGAAATCGTCCGGTCGTTACTGGCCCGCCTACTGTCCCTGGTGTCGTGCTTGCAGTTCTTTCGTATTTGAAAGAGGCTTCTTGACGCATCAATGAAATTATCCCAACTTGGCGAAATTGGGCAATATCAATGTTGCCGCATGGAAGCGAATAACGTCGATCCCAAGAAAAAAAATGCGACGAAACTGGCGATTTTCCCTCAAAATCAGCGAATCAGACACACCCTCTTCACCAGGGGAATTCGTCGATCGCGACTTGGCGAGATCTGAATGCATCGGCTCGACACTTGGATCCCTCAATGTCGTAGTGTCATGTCCTTCGTCGGAAACTCCGCTTTTCTCATGAAGGGAAGTCACCTAAGATAGAACGTCACGTGACTCACGTCACAACGCATGAGGGCTCATTTCGAGCATTCCGCTGACTCGACAAGAAAATTCGGTCGCGATCGCACAGGCCGGTACGGGAAAAACTCAATGCAGCGTCCGCCTTTCTCCCTCACTTCGACCGAAGCAGATTCGCATCATTGGTGCCGCGAACGTTCTCCGGTTGGCCGGCTGATAGGCCCGACGATTGTGATGGTTTTTCTGGGACTGTGTTCTCTCCACGCTTTCATGACACACTCCGTCGTCTGGGGACAAGGGGTGCGCCGAGGCGAGCGGCGTAACGATGTCAGGCCGTTTCAGGATCGGCACCTGAAGCTCAGAGACGATTTTCTGCGTCAGCTGCATGCCCATTACCAGCGATGTCTCGACGATCGTGCCGGTGAGGAAACTGCTGAAGTCGGACATCTGATTGAAAATATCGAGACTCTCGCCGACGACGTCGAGAGACTGCCCCGAGAGATTCAGCCGCCGATCGACATGACGCTCCCTGCGGCGGAACGAGCGCGGCGGACGGCCTTGTTGGATCTGCGTAAACGTTACGCCGCCGATTTATTTGCGCTGGCCGCGACGTGCAAACGACAAGGCCATCTCAGTCTGGCGTACGATCTGATTCGCGAGGCGGCTGTTCATAATTCCGATCACCCGCAGGTGCGAAAGCTGCTGGGTTACGTTCGGCACGATCAGGAATGGGTCACGCCGGTGGCTCAGGGACTGCTCAAACAGCACAAGGCCTGGCATCCCGAATTCGGTTGGATTCCCAAGAACCATGTCGAGAGGTACGAAAAAGGACAACGGTATTTCAACGGCAGTTGGGTTTCTCCGGATAAAGAGGCCGAACTCCGCCGCGATTTTCGCAAGGCCTGGGAAATTCGGACCGATCATTATCTCATCAAGACGAATCACAGTCTCGAACGGGGCGTAGAGCTGGGTCTGGCTCTGGAAGAGTTTTACAGTTACTTCATGCAGGCGTTTAACGGGTTTTTCAATTCGGCGGACGATTTTCCCACGCGGACGACGATGTTTCGACCTTACGTCGTGCATTACTATCGAACTTCCGGCGAATATTACGAAACACTGCGCCCGAAAATTCCTCAAATTGAAATCACTAACGGCCTGTATTACACGAGCGATCGAATCGCCTATTTCTTCGACGATCCCAATGCGAATGGCTTTGCTACGCTCTATCATGAGGCGTCGCATCAACTGTTTTACGAAAGTCAGGAAAAGGAACGCGCCATCGCCGATTCAGCGCACTTCTGGATCGTGGAAGGAATCGCCTGTTACCTCGAATCGTTTCATGCCGAGGAAGGGCATTTCAGCATCGGCGATCCGAATTTCGAACGATTTCGTGCAGCGCGTAGGCGGTTGCTCGACAAAAACGAACCGTATTACGTCCCGCTCGCGCAATTCAGTTCGATGGGAATGAAAGCCTTTCAGGCCGATCCCAGGATTGCGATGAACTACAGCCAGGCTTCGGGGCTGGCCCATTTCTTCATGAATTACGACCGGGGCGTCTACCGCGATGCACTGATCGAGCACCTCAAGGAATTGTACGAAGGACCGCGCCGGAATGGACACCGAACGCTTGAAGACCTGACCGGTGTCGATTTTGAGACGCTCGACCGACAGTATCAGGAGTATCTCACAGAGATGGATCGAAACGCCGTTCGCAATGCCGCAGCGATTCGCCCGTAAGGTGACGAACCTTCGTTCCCATAACGCGAATCGAAGACGGAGAACAATCGCAGATCGTCGTTTCTTAATTACACGACTTCACGAATCGGGTCGTTGAAATCGACGAGTTGCTGCGGCCGGCCGGCGGGATCCATCAAGCGGGTCACCGACGGATCGATTCCCATGTTGTGGTAGATTGTGGCCACGACTTCCTGCATGTCGACCGGTCGTTCGACGGCGTATTCGCCCAGACGATTCGTTGCTCCGATCGCCTGCCCGGTTTTCATACCGCCGCCGGCCATCAAGGCACAGCTGACCTGCGGCCAGTGATCGCGGCCGGAACTCTGATTGATGCGCGGCGTACGTCCGAATTCGCCCCAGACGACAACGGTGACATCGTCGAGCATATTCCGCTCATCAAGATCTTGCACCAATGCCGAGACCGCCTGATCGAGTTTCGAACCGTGATCGCGAACCAGGCCGAAGTTGTCGCCGTGGCTATCCCAACGGCCGTAAGATAACGTGACCGAGCGAACGCCGGCTTCGACGAGTCGCCGCGCCATCAGGATGTGTTCGTTGACTGTCGGGGCACCGTCGTACTGGAATTGATACGGTTTTCCGTCGCCGTAACGTGCTCGCGTTTCGGCAGGTTCATTATTCAGATCGAGGGCTTTGAGCAGCTTGCTTGACGTCAACACACCGAAGGCCGCTTCGTTGAACGCGTCGATGCCATCGAGCGTTCCATTGGCGTCGACTTCTCGCTTGAGTCCGTCGAGCGAACTGAGCAGCAATTTGCGGTCTTCGAGCCGGTCGAGGGTCACGCCATTGAGCGAGAGATTGGCCAAGCCTTCGCCGTCTGGCCGAAATGCAGAATAAGCAGACCCGAGGAAACCGGGACCACCCGGATACGACCACGGTCCATGCTGCGTCGGAGCGGACAACGCGACGGTAGGCGGAACGCCACGATCGACCGGGCCTTTCAATTTCGAGAGAACCGAACCGATGCTGGGCCGTCCCCCCATCGAAGCGAGCGAACCCCGATCCCAGCCCGAGAAACATTGGAACGAATCGTGTCCCGCTTTACAGCCGACGACTGAACGAATCGCGATGAACTTGTCCATCATCGCGGCGATTTTCGGGAAGCATTCGCCGATTTGTACTCCCGGAACATTAGTCGCAATCGGGACGAAGGGTCCGCGAATTTCGCTTGGGGCTTCGGTCTTGATTTCCCACATATCCTGGTGAGGGGGACCGCCGCCGAGAAAAATGTTGATCACCGATTTGTGACCGTTTGTTACGCCCGAAGCATCTTCGGCACGCAGCAGAGTGGAAAGGTTCATACCCCCCACGGCTCCCATCGACAAGCCGCCGATTTTGAGGAAGCTACGACGAGAGATGCCGTCGCAATACCGCAAAGGTGCACCTAAGATCGTCAACATGGAAGAACTCCTTCGTACGCTCTCGGTTATGGAGACTTTCGGCCCGTGGGCGGGATCCTGGCAGTCACATCATCAACAAGAAAATTATAACGTCATCGGCGCGAACAGAAAGCCTTCGCGTCTAACACGTCGATTGTTCTTTATATGTTTATGTTACCCCCGAATGAATTCGCCGTCAAGATAATCCCCACGAATCGCAGTCGGATTGAAGTCGTCGGGACACCATTTACCATATTAAGCCGACCAGGAGCGCCCCTGCGATAGATCGTGTCGATCGGAAAATTCGTCGTCAAATGCGGGGGAAGCGGAGGCATTTTCGTTCTGTATCTGGCCCATCAACTCGATCCAGGTCGCCCGATGTTTTTCGAGAATAAGAATCGCCTCGTTGACTCGGGTCGGGTTTTGTTCCAGATCGGCAATCGCCAGGCGATGAAACACGAATGAAAACAGTTGCTTGAGGTTGGCACACAACGCGGGATTTTGATCGGTCCGCAGACCGCCGAGCAGTTCACTGACAAATTCCCGGCTTCGATTGAGGGCAAAAAACGCCTCTTCGCGGTTTTCGGCGTCGAGCGCGAGCACGGCCCGTCGGGCGTACAGCAACGCCCCTTCAACAACCATCAGATGCAGCTGTTGGGTCGAAGCGGTCAATACCTGTGTTTCCTGGTATTCATCAATGATCATCGGTGTGCCCTTTTGCCGATTGCGTTGTCGTTCTCAATAACTCGATGCGACTGTTCAACGATTATTTAGCGGTCGATTTGATCACCGAAAGCGCACTGAGCGATTGCTGTTGCGCTTGCAGCGCACTCAACGCCGTTTCCATGTTGTAAAACTGTTGGAGCAGTCGATCTTTTCGTTTTTCGAGCAGATTCTGCAGCTGGAGGATGCGTGTCGACAGATCCTCAATCGAATCGGTATTCGCGGTGATTTGATAATGAAACGTTCCCGTCTTGTCGTCCGTCAGCGAGTCGAGCGTTTCGTTTAACTCTTTTCCTGCGCCGTTATTCTCGTCGAGGAAGAACTGAGTAATGCCATCGGGATCATCGGCGGCCAACTGGTCGAATTGCTCGGTATTGAAACTCAATTTTCCGTCGGTGGTAATGCGAACTCCGAGGTCCGAAAACGATCGGATATCGGCCGTCGTTCCGAAATAGTTTCTTGTCACCGCCGAGCTCAACCGGGTGAGCACACGGAGAATGGCCCCGTCTCCCTGCAGCACACCGCGTGCATTGGTACTGGAATCGAATTTCGTTAACGACGTCGTCTGATCGATCAGCTTGTTGTAGTTGGTTACGAAATTCGCGATGCTGGTTTTTATCGAACCGACATCTTTGGTGAGCACGACCTGAGCCGAAGTGGCGCCGACGTCGAGTAAGGTGACATCCAGATCGGCGGCGACGTCTTGAAAATCGTTCGAGCGCGAGGCAACGATATAGCTGCCTCCGGTACTATTACCGACTTGCAGCAGGGCATCCTGTCCTGCCGAGAGTTCGCTGAAATCGAGCGAAAAGCCGCTGAAATCAAGGATCAGTTCCCCCTGCTTGCCGCTATAGCGAGAATCGATCTTCAAATGAATGGAATTGAACGCCGAGCCGTCGTTGACCAGCGACGCCGTGGCGTGATCTTTCAGCGCGTTGATTTTGTCGACGATGGTTTGAAGGGTATCGCTTTCCTCGACGGAAATGACGGTGGCCTGTCTACCGCTGATGCGTTCGAAGCCGTCTCCCCCCGTGGTCCCGGATCCCGCGATCCGCAGTTTTTCAGCCGTTGTGCCAATCACGTCCTGCACACCGAGGCTTCCCGCGCCTCCTGCTTCGTCGATCAGAACAATACCGTCGCCGGTATCGTTGAGCTCGGCCCGCACCTGCACTCCATCGGCGGCGTTGATGCGCTGGATGATGTCTCCGATCGTTTGGGTGCCGCTGGTAAAGACGACCGATGCGGCGTTGCCGGCGGTATCGGTGATCAGAATCGTACCGGTGCCGACATCTGTTTGACCCGGTCCGAAAGTGCTTAACGCGGTGGCATGGTTAACCGTTCGTAATCCTAGCGAACCGGAATTCACCGACGTCGTCGCCGCATCGATTTCAATTCCCAGTTGTTCGGCAAGCGTACTGCCGCCGACGTCGGCGATGACCAGATTGTTCGCGGTGCTTCCCGAGGTGTCGATGATTTCGATACCCGTTCCCGTACTGTTGACCCGCGCGGTGAGTTGAAGTTTGACCGCTCCCACGCTGGTGGCACCGTTGATCGCGGTGAGAATTTCGTCGAGGCTCTCGGCGTTCGAAAGATCGATCGTCGCAGAGGTTCCGGTGCGATCGGTCAGTGTTAGATCGCCGAGTTGATCGATTCCCTGCCCGCCGCGCAGATTTTTCAGAAGCACAGAATTCATACCGGCCAGCAGGCGATGTCCGGTGATGACGCCACCCACCTCGGCGTCGCTTAAACCAAGTTCGTCGACAACTGATGCCGTATTGAGGTTTTCGACGGCGAGCGTTCCCCCTCCGCCGGTGTTATCGGTGAGCGTCAACCGGCCGTCGACCAGTGCCGCCGTTACTTTACCGGCGTTGGTCTCGTGGTTATTGATGGCATCGACGACTTCACCAATGGTGACGGCGGCGTTGAGATCGATGTCGATCTCGGTGCCGTCTTTCGCGGTAACACGCAGGTCTACGACGTTGTCGATAAGACGCATGCCGTTGCCGTCGTTCAACAGCGACAACTTGAAGTTGCTCGACAGACTGTATACGTCGCTTCCGGCTAATGTGTTAGCGGCGACCGACTGTTTGATTCCCAGATCATCTGCCGTTTTTCCACCGGAGAGATTGGCGACAATCAGATTCGAACTGGTGCTGCCGCTGGTATCGGTCAGCACGAAGTGCCCGTTCTCTACGGTCGCCGTGACGGAGATCGCTTCTGCGTCGTTAATCGCATTCAGCACGTCGGTCACGGTATAGGCTTTGGAGAGATCGATATCGGCTGACGCCCCCGATCGATCGGTGATGCGAATTTTTCCGCGTTGGGCGCCGTTGCCGTTGTTCAGCGCACCGAGCAGCGTCTCGGGATTGAGACGTCCGCCGCGGGCAATGGTGATCGTGCCGGTCCCCAGCGTTTGTCCGACATGGGCGAAGCCGGTCGACTGCAGCGAGTTGGTCGACGCCAGTCGCAGCGAACGGAGCGAATACGATCCGGTGAGTGAGTCGGTTCCCGCCGTCACGTTCATTTGTGCGGGCGAACTGTTGCTGACGGCGAATTTCGAAAAACTGGATTCGGTGTTCAACATTTGCGTCGACGCCTTCAACGTCAACAGGCTCGTCTGAACAAGATTGAGGGCGGTATTCTTGGTATCGAACGCCTGCGCGCGCTGCTGCAGCCTGGCAATCGCCGTTTGCGACGACGTCGTGAGAGCCGAGACAATAGACGTAAAATCGAGACCACTGATGAGTCCCGTACCGATACTCAGAGATGACATAAATTTCCCAAGTGACTGATTTTGAGCACCAGTGTCGACACGGTGCGCGCAGGATTTCACACATCCTCTTCAGAGGTATCGGCCTATGCATGTCGCCGGCTGGAGCGATCTTATCGCCGAAGATGAGGGGTATAGGAAGACTTTGCGGATTATCTAAGGTATGCACCGGCGACTTTGCGGATCAGGAAAACTTTGGGCATCGTTCTGGCGGATTCCGTCCGGATCTCGGCGTTGCTAAGGCCTGCATTCAATCACCATAACCGGCCCGGACGATAGTTCCTGCACAGGATGCAGAATCGGACGGAGATAATCCGCGCCTGGCGATTCGATTTCGCCCTGACATCACGAACGTCGACGTGCGGGGGTACAGTTTTATGCAGACGGTGTCGCAGACGCTTCAAACTGCGATTCACCACCATCAAAGTGGCGAATTCCAGCAGGCGGGCAATCTTTACCGCAACATTCTGCGTATTGATCCCCGGCATGCCGATGCGCTGCATTTGCTGGGACTGGTCGCCTATCAGGAATCGCGACCGATCGAAGCGATCGATCTGCTGCAACGGGCAATCACCGCGAATGGTTCGATCGGACGATATCATTGTCATCTCGGAGCGGCGTACCGGGCCTCCGGAAACGTAACCACTGCGATCGACTGTTACCGCCGTGCGATTTCGCTCGATCCTCGTTCGGTCGACGCGCACTTCAATCTGGGTAACGCCTTAAGGCAACAGGGAGAATTCCGCCGCGCGATCGATTCGTATCGGATGGCGCTGAAGTACGATCCCCGACATCTGCAAGCGCGATACAATCTTGCCAACACCTGGAAAACGCTCGAACAATACGATCAGGCGATCGCCGAGTATGAATGCGCCTTAACGATCGATCCGAATTTCGTCGAAGCGATCAACAATCTCGGCAGCGTGCACCACGATCTCGGCGACACGGTCGAAGCACAGCGACTGTACGAGCGGTGTATTGCCATTCAACCGGCTCATGCACGCGCCTGGAATAATCTTGGGAACGTCCATTTTTCAGAACAGCGACTTACGGAAGCCGCGACCTGTTTTCTCGAAGCGTTGAAGATCGATTCGAACTATGTCGAACCGTTGTACAATCTCGCCGCCGTTTACAAAGAAGAAGGGGACGTCGAGCGGGCGATCGAGACCTATCATCGTTGCCTGGCGCTGAAACCCGATTATGCCGATGCCCTCAACAATCTGGGAACGGTGCTGCAAATGGGGGATCGACTCGACGAAGCGCTGGCGACCTACGAAGCGGTGCTCGCCTCTCATCCCGACCATACGCAGGCACTCTACAACCGCGGCAACGTCCTTATCGATCTGTTACGGCTTGATGAAGCGGGCGTCTGCAACCAGAAATTATTGGAACGCGATCCCTCGCACAAAGCGGCCCGGTTCGATCGGGGACTTATCGATCTGCTTCGCGGAAACTGGCTCAGCGGTTGGAAGGGATACGAATTCCGCTGGTGTCAGGACAGCGCCCAGCTCCGCGAATTTCCGGTCCCGGACTGGGACGGTCAACCGAATCGGCAGACCCGGCTGTTCATCTCGACCGAGCAGGGGGTCGGCGACGAAATTATGTTTTCCTCGTGCCTGCCTCACATCGGTTCGCGGGTCAAGTCGGTTGTGCTCGAATGCGATCGGCGTCTGATCCCGCTGTTTCGGCGATCGTTTCCTTCGCTGGATTTCGTTGCGCGTCCGGTCAATCTAACGCGCAACCCGAATGTCGTGAACGAACGGGCCGATTGTCACATTGCCATCGGAAGTTTACCGAAGGTCTGCGAATGGACCCCCGAAACAATACCCGTGCATCACGAGTATCTGCGGGCCGACGAACAACGTATCGAATATTGGCGTTCCCGACTGGCAACGTTGCCGAAGGGGTTGAAAGTCGGCATCTCGTGGCGGGGAGGAAAGGCGATTCGCAAGCAACTCAGGCGTTCGGCTCCACTCGAACAATGGAACCCGATTCTCTCGCTCGACGGTGCGACGTTCATCGACGTGCAGTACGGACCAAGCGATGACGACCGTCATCATCTGTTCGAAAGACATCGACTTCGACTGCATCATTTTTCTGAAATTGATGCCCTGCACGACCTCGACGAGTTTGCAGCGCTGCTTTCTTCGCTCGACCTGGTGATTTCGATCGACAACTCGACCGTTCATCTTGCCGGCGCACTCGATGTTCCCACATGGGCCATACTGCCGTATTCGATCGACTGGCGATGGATGATCGACCGCCGCGATACGCCGTGGTATCCGAGCGTACGGCTCTTCCGTCAACAACAGCCAGGTCATTGGGAAGAACCGCTGGCAGAAATCCAGGAACAACTTAACGCGAAATTGTCGAACTGCGGCGAGCGGCGTTGCGAAAGTCTTTCGTAGCGACGTTGGCGTGTCTGAGAAAGTGAATTTGATGTCGACCACCCATCTGCCGTCCCATCCTCCGCTCGCCGAAATGCTGTCGCAGGGGATCGCCCATCAGCGTCGAGGCGAACTCGATCGGGCAGAACAGTCGTATCGCACATTGTTGCGGTTCGACCCGGCCCAACCGCAGGCACGAACTCATCTCGCAGGAATTTTGCTGGCCACGAACCGCCCGTGCGACGCCGAAGCGATTTATCGTCAACTGATCGCCGAATCGCCCCGTCGCCTCACCTGCGCGCTGCATCTCGCAACCGCTCTGCAATTGCAGAAACGATTCAGCGATGCCTGCGACGTTCTTGTCGGTTTACGCAATCCCTCCGGCACGTCACCCGACATGGCGCAACAGGTCGAAATCGAAAAACGCCTCGGCGAGCTGTGGTATCATCTGCAGAAATTCAACGAAGCACAGCGGGCGCTCGAATTCGTCGTCAAGCAGACCCCCGAAGATTCGTTCTCGTGGGAACTTCTCGGCTGCGTACAGGCCGCACAAAACGACGTTAGCAACGCTCATCGAAGTTTCGAGCAGGCGACGCAGATCGATCCCTCGCGGACGTCAGCACGGTTTCGCCTCGCAGAGTCGTTCTACCGGCAGAACGACGACGCCTCCGCCGAAATTCATTTGCGTACGCTGCTCAATCAGGAACCCGAACATGTCGGTGCGACAGGATTATGGGGTTCGTTATGTTACCGGCAGAATCGCGCTGTCGAGGCGGTGCAGTCGTTTCACAAAGCAACGATGTTACAGCCGCACGTGGCGTCGCATTGGAGCAACTGGGGGGCCGCGCTGCAGCTTCAGGGAGATGTGCACAACGCCCTGAAAACGCTCGACCAGGCGGTCGCGCTTAAGCCGGATGAATGCTCTGCATGGACCAACCGTGCTGCGATTCTGCAGGATCTGCAGCGTTTCGATGAAGCCGAACGCTGCTACGAAACCATTCTTGCTCTCAAGCCCGGTGAAACGGCGGCGCGACATAACCGCGCGCTCCTCTGGCTGTTGCAAGGCGAGATCAAGAAGGGTCTCGTCGAACACGAATTTCGGAGCACTCGCATCGAATTGCTGCACTCCGGTCGTCTGCAACAACCGTGGAACGGTGAACGGCTCACTCGTCAACGCCTTGTCATTCGTGCCGAACAAGGGCTCGGCGACGAAGTCATGTTCGCTCGCTATTTTGCCGAAGTGCAAAACCGGGCAACTCAGGTTCGTGTGGAATGCGATCCTCGTTTGAAAACATTGTTTCAGCGTTCGTTTCCGCAGATCGATTTCGGCGGCGATGCAACGCCGACAGACGCGGCATCGTCTGAACTCGACATCGCACTGGCGAGCCTGCCGCTGGTGCTCGCTGATGATTTTAGCTTGGCGACGTACTCCGATTCTTATCTTCAAGCCGATGTCTCTCTCAGACAGGTTTGGCGCGAGCGACTGGACCAACTTCCCGCGAAATATCGCGTCGGCGTTTCGTGGTTCGGCGGCGGTACGCCTCTCACCCGTCACAAGCGGTCGATCCCGCTGACGCAGTGGAACGATCTGTTGTCGGTTCCCGATGTTGCGTTTGTCAATCTTCAATACGGCCCTCACCGAGAAGAGGGCCTGCATCTTTATCATTGGAACGACATCGATCCGACGCGCGACCTCGAACAGTTCGCCGCGTTATTGTCAGAACTCGATCTCGTGATCTCGGTCGATAACTCGACGGTTCATCTCGCCGGTGCGCTGGGGGTACCGACGGAGGTGCTCCTTCCGGTCGTCCCCGACTGGCGATGGGGACTGCAAAGCGAACGAACGCACTGGTATCAGAAGATGCAACTGATCCGACAGACAACTTGGAACGACTGGAGCGCCCCCGTGCAGATCGCCGCGTCGCGATTGGCCGATCGACTCAGCGCACCGGTTTCCCGTCGGACTCATCCTTTGCCGTAAAGCGACTCTTTCCCCAGGAAAGAGTAAGAAAGCAAATATCATGTCCAAAGCCGTTCTGGTCAATGACACGTTTTCGTGGTATCACTGGGGATGTAACGCTACCAGTCAGGCGCTGCGGATTCGGATCAAGCAGTTCGGCTACGAGTTGATGTCGATTCCGATTCAGGTCGTGCATCAGCTTCATCGCCTGCCACAAACGCTGGGTGACTTCGACAGCATCGAGTTTTTTCGCGACCATTACCGTCAATACCCGGCGGTAATCAACGCGTTGTCCGAGGCAGACGTTGTCGTGGTTAACGGCGAAGGAACGTTGCATCGCATTTCGCAGGCGTCGCTGTCATTGCTTTATCTGGCGTATGCGTCGAAGAAATTTCTGAATAAGCCGGTGCATATCGTGAATCATTCGGTCTATCCCGAAGTCACAACCACGCCGCGCGACAGCGTGGCATTCGATATCTACAAAGGGGTCTACCGTGCTCTCGATTACGTTGCCATTCGCGAACCGATCAGCTTTCGATTGATGCAGCAACTCGGCTTGCCGGTCGTGCGCAGCTTCGATTCGCTGCCGCTGATCGTGCAGAATTTCTATCAGCCAAACCGCACGGCCCTAACGAAGCCGCAGATCGTCATCGCCGGGTCGGTGTCGTTTCCGGACGAACGGATACCCGATCTCGCCCACGTGATGGAACAGGTGACGAAACGCGGGTACGACGTCAATGTACTCATCGGAGCGAAGTCGGATCTCGCCGGCGACGATCTCCGTTTTGTCGAACGGTTGTGGGCTCACACCATCGATCGCGTCGACTGGACACTGATCGAAGCGCAGTCGCTGCAAGAGTGGTTCGACACATTTCACCGGGCAAGTTTATTGATTTCCGGCCGATTTCATCACACGATTGCCGCGAGTTGCCTGGGGGTTCCCGTCGTGATGTGCGAATCGAATACGCTGAAGAACCAAGCCCTCGCCGAGATGCTCTCGATCGCCTCGCCGATCGATTACGACGTCCCCGAATTCCGTAACGTACTGTCCGATCGCGTAGATCGATCGCTGAGTGAATCGCGTCGGGATATGACCGGCCGGCTGGAGGAATGGTGTCATCTCGCCGAAAAAAACTTCGACGGTTTACGGCGTCTGGCAGAAGCGGAAACGCTCGGCACCAATCTGGCAAGACCCGTATCGACTTCGTCTTGACGAGTGTCAATCACAGCGGTTTAATTGAGATCGACACACACAATAGTCATGGAATAACGTCGCCTATGATTCCGCCGTTTGATGATCGAGGTTATTTGCCACCGGGAATTCATCCGGCGACGCTCGACGAAATCGACGAGCGATTCGGTCGCGAATCAGAAATTCGACGCGCACAGATAGAATCTTTACGTTGGTTAGTAGAATTGTCACGGAAAGCCGGAATCAAGCGATTGGTGATCAATGGAAGTTTTGTTACGGACACTTTGGAACCTAACGACGTCGATTGCGTGCTATTACTTGTTTCCGGTTTTCCATACGATAAATCGGCTGAGGAGGAATTGATTGAAGGGCTTCCGTTTCTGGCGATTAGTCTTGTCAATCAAGCCGATTTCGATCTACTTGTCAATGAGTTCTTTGCCACCGATCGACAATCCGTCGGAAAGGGCCTTGTGGAGGTTGTTTCATGAGTTTGCGAAATCAGCGAGAACTCGACGCGACGCGCGAAAAACTTCGACGACTCGAAGAGCGGTACGCGGCTCACAAGGTTGAAGATCAGGGCGATGAACACGTTCGAGAATTGAGTCAAAGATCGCTCAAACGCCTGATCAATCAGTTGAAAGAAGAAATCGCCCGCTACGATTCACGCAGTCCTGCTTGAATCGAGGCAGCATCCTTCCATGGGCAATCTTTTACATGACGACGTCCGACTCTCAATTGTCGACTTGACGGTCGTTGAATTGGAACGTTAAATGGCCGTCAAGGTATAATTTTCGCCGGAAAAAATTGTCGGCAATCGACTGGGCAACCGTTATACGCGATTTGCTGAGCAATATTGTTGATCTAGTTATTGCAAATCCTATGAGCCGCCGTCAAAACCTCATAACTACTGAATAGAATGGCCCGATAATTGCGTATGGTGGGTTTCCGAAAGGAGGCCTTGAGCCATGTTGACGCCTTGTTGCTTTCCGTCTCTTGCACGGTACGACGCGGCGTCCAGGACGGATGTCACACCCCAACTCACTGACGACCAATGGTTTCTGATCGAAGACGTATTCCCCTGGGATCCCCCGCAGCGGTCTGGCGGTCGCCCGCCGGCCCCGCCGCGTCCGTGCTTCGAGGGGCTGCTCTGGCTGCTGAGAAACGGCGGTCGCTGGCAAGATTTACCAAAATATTTACCATCCGAGTCCACGTTACGAAGGCGACTGACCGAGTGGACGACGTTGGGAATTTTCACCGAAGTCTGGGCGAGATTGGTAGAACTCGCCGACGAACTCGGCCAAGTCGACTGGAAGCATCTGATGGCCGATGGCACGTTCTGCCCGGCAAAAAAAGGGGTGAACTCGTTGCCGCCGGTGTTAAGGGAACGGGTACCACGGCTCTCGTGCTGATGGATAATCGGCAAACTCCTCTGGCCGTCGTCATCACCGGCGCGAACGAACATGAGAGTCAGCACATCGAACGTCTGATTGATTCCGCCGTTGTTCCGTTGCCCGACGACACGCTTCTGCTGTACGACAAAGCCGCCGACAGCGATCCGCTGCGCGAGAGATTGGCATGGCGCGGTATCAAGCTGATCGCGCCTCCGCGCCGCAATCGCAAAGCCCGCCAACTGCACCACGCTCACAAGAAGAGACTGCGGCAGCGCTGGAAGATCGAACGCACAATCGCCTGGTTGCATCGCTACGGTCGCCTAGCCATTCGGAAAGATCGTAAAGCCGATATTTTCCTGGGGTGGACTCAACTCGCCTGCCTATTCACTATTCTTAAGAGGTTTTGACGGAGCCTCAATGTAAGTTTCAGGATCGCGTAATTCATGCCCCGTGTAACTTGTTGGCTCAGTGCCCGGAGTGTGATAAAGTAATTTGTCGCGACTCTTACACCAATCGGCAAGATCACGGCGGACGGTGCCATTGTTAAGAGAAATATATCGCCCCCAATCCTTGGTCTGGCTTATTGCGCCGACAAGACGGTCTGCTGGCTTTCTTTTTTTTGTGATCACCTTTGCATCGACAGGTTCGCACTCAACAAAGTTTACATCCCATCCTCTGGAATTGGACGTCAGAACTACGAAGTCCGCTTTGTGTTGGGCGCCGAATGGAAACTCATACAAAACATAATTGAAATGGCCAGACTGAGGGCAGAGCGCACAGTGGACAATTTCGGCATTATCACGCAGATATGTACACGCGGCTCTTTCGCCAGACTTCGTATCAAGCACATTTTTTAACGCGGCATGGAACATGAACTATTTCAATAGAATGTAGATTGGCATAAAAAACTTCCGTCCGGTCATCAACAAGACGCATCTCGCTTCGAGTTATCCGTTGTTGACGATGCCCAAAACTGTCATAACAACGTCCTCGGTCGTCCTCCCATGTGGTGCAGCACGTGATGCCCAAAACGCATCAACCAGACGACCGCCGTTCAACGTCGCCCTACGCCAGAATGTCTTTCGCCACCACTCCTTCGACATCCGTCAGGCGGAAATCTCGGCCGGCGTAGCGGTAGGTCAACGCTTCGTGGTTGAGGCCTAACAGATGCAGCATTGTGGCGTGCACGTCGTGGATGTGCATTTTGTTTTCGGCGGCGTAGTAACCGTAGTCGTCGGTCGCACCGTAGGCCATGCCCCCTTTCACTCCGCCACCGGCCATCCACATCGTAAATCCGTACGGGTTATGATCGCGGCCGTCGGTACCCTGGGCCGTCGGGGTGCGACCGAATTCTCCTCCCCACAACACCAGCGTGTCTTCTAACATGCCACGCGATTTGAGATCGCTTAAGAACCCGGCGATCGGTGCATCGACTTCCGAGGAGTTCTTCGTGTGTCCCTGGTACAAATTGCTGTGCTGGTCCCATTGTACTTCGCTGTCGCTGTGCGTGACTTGCACGAATCGAACTCCCCGTTCGAGAAACCGGCGGGCCATCAGACATTGCCGGCCGAAATCTTCGGTGACGGCGTTGTCGATGCCGTACAATTTTTGCGTTGCGGCGGTTTCTCCCGAAAGATCTTGAATTTCGGGCATCGCCGTCTGCATGCGAAAGGCAAGCTCGAAGGAATTCAAACGTCCTTCGAGTGCTTGATCGTGGCCGACGGTCGCGAGGTGATCGCGATTCATCGCGGCGATCAGATCGAGTTGACGACGTTGTGACGTTGCGTCGAGTCGCGAGTTCGTGATGTGCTTGACCTGCGCATTCGACGAGAGAATACTGGCGTTGCCGATGGGGGTTCCCTGGCAATAGGCAGGAAGGAATGCAGCCCCCCAGTTATTCACCCCCCCGTGCGCAAGCGTCGGGCAGATGGTGACGAACGCCGGAAGATTCTGATTTTCTGTCCCCAGGCCGTACGTCACCCACGATCCCATACTCGGGCGAATAAACTGATCGCTGCCGGTGTGCAGTTTGAGTAATGCTCCGCCGTGCGCGGGGTTGGTGCCATGCACCGAACGCAGAATGCACATGTCGTCGACGTGCTGCGCGACCTTCGGAAATAAATCGCTGACAGGCAAACCACTCTCGCCGTAGTTCTTGAACTTCCAGGGTGACTTGAGCAGGTTGAGTTGTCGCGACGAAAACGTGACGCGCGGCAAGTCGAACGGAATCGGTTTGCCATGATCACGATCGAGCAGCGGCTTGGGATCGAATGTATCGACCTGCGACGGCCCCCCCGTCATAAACATAAAAACGACCCGCTTTGCTTTTGCCGGAAAATGCGATGGCTTAGGGGCGAGCGGTCCTTTTGCTTCGTCGGCATGTGCGTCCTGATTGAGGAGCGCACTGAACGCAAGGTGTCCAAAACCAACGGCGGTGGTTTTCAATAACTGACGGCGGGTTTGGAAGGCGGGATTGATCATGGATTTGCTTTCGATTCGCAGATGTCTTCACGATAACGACACCGGGGAAGGCCTTAATGAGCCACAAAAGGCCCTCGTATTCAACATCTTCCACTTACTTCACATAGAAAAATTCATTACTCGCGAACAAGCTTTGGCAGAACATCGACCAGGCCCGCAGTTGCGCTACGGGTTCGACGGTGGTTGTTCCGGTCAGCGATTCGGTCGTCATCGCCTGAATGAATTCGAGAGCTCGCTGAATCTCGGAGTCGCTTGGTGCGCGGCTGACCGATCGGCCGTATGCAATCGCCACCCGATCGGCATCACTGATGGTTTGAGCCAGCAATGTGCGGGCGAATTCATCAGCCGATTCCATGACCAGATCGGAGTTCATCAGCAGTAAGGCCTGAGGGGCGACCACAGTCGCATTGCGACTCCCCGTCGGCATCGTCGGATCGGGAAAATCAAATTGTTCGAACAATGAGTAGACGTTATTGCGAATCACCGGCAGATAAATCGCACGTCGCAGGCTGTCGTATTTGGTGTGATCGATCGACGTATGATCGAACACAAACTGCTTGTTTCGCAACGGAACCGTTTTCCCGCCGAGCGATTCCTCGAGCCGTCCTGCGACGGCAAGAATCGAGTCGCGTATTTCTTCGGCCTCGAGTCGGCGAATGGGAAACTTCCAGAGCTGCGCATTCTCGGGATCGGCGGCGAATCCGGCAGATTCATCGGGATGAGTCGAGGCCATCTGATAGACATTCGAGGCGAGAATCAATCGATGCAACTCTTTTGTCGACCAACCCGACTGCATAAAGCGATATGCGAGCCAGTCGAACAGTTCGGGATGGCTCGGTCGGTCGCCGAGCGCGCCAAAGTTTTCGGTCGAACCGACGATGCCTTTGCCGAAATGCCAACACCAGACGCGATTGACGTACACACGGGCGGTCAGCGGATGTTGCGTGCTCGCCATCCATTCGGCCAGTTCGAGTCGCCCGCTCTGGTTCGTCGGCAGAATCGGACGGACGTTCGAAAACCGCATGACGGCAGGGAAATCACGCTGAACAGGTTCGCCCAGGTTGAGATAACTTCCCCGAATATGAATCGGCAGACTCGTGAAAATTTTGCCATCGGCAACTCCCATCGCCACCGAAGCATCAAGGGCGTTGCTCTCTTCGATGCGGGCTTCGTCCATCAGACGATAATACTCAGCCAGCGTTTCGGGATCGAAAGCAAACTGCGGCTGCGACGGAACGGCGAGAAATCCGGCAAGGTCATACAAGGCGGCTCGCGCCAGTTCAAGTTTTTCGTCAGCAAGCGTACTCGCTTTGGGATCGGCTTTCTTCGCCTCAGCGAGAGCCGCTTCGGCCCCTTCGAATAACGGACGATAATGCGCTTCCAGACCGGCGATGTCACCGGTAGCAGCAAATTCATGCCATTTGCCGAAAAACGGGTCATCCTGATGGTATTCCAGATGCAACCGGCAATGATGCAGAATGCGAGAATGCAAACCGAGCGGTTCGGCAATCGTCTTCACGTCAGAGAGCGACATGTTGCGATCAAATTTCGTACATGCCAGCAGATACTCGGTCGCTTTGTTGCGGGCGTCGGTACGAATTTTTTCGGTTGCCGTACTCTTGAAGCTCGATGCAGCACTCGCTTTAGCCGCGATTGCGGCGTCGACTTCTTTAAGCTTCGCTTGCTCTTCGGGAGTGGTAAAGGAATGTTCGTACCAGTGCTTGATGATGCCCGTATGCGTCGTACCGAATGTTTTCGTACTCTTGAAAATCGCAGCGAGTGCATAATAGTCGGCAGCTTTGAACGGATCGAATTTGTGATCGTGGCAACGGGCACAGCCGATCGTCATGCCGAGGAATGTTTTTCCCAACGTGTCGAGCTGTTCGTCGATCGTATCCATGTGCAGTTTTTCGACGTCGGGTTCGGCAAGAACCTTGCCACCGAGCGTGAGAAATCCGGTTGCGGTCTTGGTCTCTTGATTCGCATCAGGAACAAGATCGCCGGCAAGTTGTTCGACGAGAAACCGGTTGAACGGTTTGTCGGAATTAAACGCATCGACGACATAATCGCGATAACGCCAAGCGACACCGAAGGCGAGGTTTTCGTCGAGCCCGTTTGAATCGGCATAACGGGCGACATCGAGCCAGTGGCGTCCCCAACGCACGCCATAGTGCGGGGAGTTCAGCAATCGTTCGACCACGGTTTTGAAGGCGTCTGGCGATTCGTCGGCGACAAACGCTTCCACATCTTCGGGGGAGGGGGGCAAACCAATCAGGTCGAACGTCACCCGACGAATCAGCGTCCGCTTGTCGGCGGCGGGAGCAGGAGCGACTCCCAGCGTTTCGAGCTTCGACAGTACAAAAGCATCGATCGGCGTTTTCACCCAATCCTTATTCTTCACTGTCGGAATCGAAGAGTTGACGACCGGCTTCATCGACCAGAACTCGCGTCCTTCTTCAATGCTCATGCCGGTCGGCCCGGCTTTTTTCGCGACGAGTTCTTCGGTGCGGGGATCAGGGGCTCCCATCGCCACCCACTGTTCGAGGATCTCAATCTCGGCGTCGGAGAGTTTATTTTTTGGCGGCATCTGCAATTCGCGGTTGGTGTAGCGCACGGCTTCGATCAGCAGGCTTTTATCGGGTTCACCAGCAACGAGCGCGACACCCGTGTCGCCGCCGCCGAGAATTCCGCCACGCGATTCGAGCGAGAGCCCCCCGTTTTTTTCGTCCGCGGAATGGCATTCGTAACAGTGCTTGACGAACAGCGGACGAACGTTTTTCTCGAAAAACTCGATCCCGGCAGCGTCGGGTTCGTTGGCGAATGTCGGTTGACCGAACGACAACAACACGAACATTACGACCGACACCATGTGAAATAACCGCATGAGGGGTCGATTGGCGGAATTCGTCATCAAAGTCATCGATTCGTCCTTGTCTGTAGATGCAGAGTGGCGGGACAATGAGGCGGGTCGACCACCATTAAGTATCCTACAGAAGGGAGGATAAGTCAACGAGAGAGCCACGAGAAACGTTGCGGTTCCCTGCCCAATATCATGGTTGAATCGAAAAATAACGAATGGAACGAACATTCACCCCAAGTGGGACGAAAAGATACACCACGGAGATACGATTCGTTGACGTAAACGATGACGATTCAACGTGGCACACAATACTTGTTCTGATTTGGTAGCAAACACATCACACACGATTCTGTTGTGAACTGTTTAGAACCATTCAGCGTGATGGAGTCACTGCAATCTCCACGAAAAAACCCCTAGCCACAGGCTGAGGGTCGTTGATCAATCGCAGTATTTATTTACGAATTACCATGGCATTTTCCGTTTTCGACGGCGATACAACAATAGCCCTATGCCGCCCGTCATGAGCAACGTTAACGATGCGGGTTCTGGAATACCCGGGCCAAGAACCTCAGCGGGCCCATATTCGAGTCGCAGATCCCCCGATTGAAAATCGTCGAGTATGATGGGATTGATATTCAGAGTCTCACCGTGGAAAAAAGCAATCCTAAGGGCTGCAATAAAAAACTGGATGTCTTGAATTTCAAAACCAGGCCCCCCTTGTTCCTGCAAAATAATTCGAATGAAAGGATTGATAGCGATATTAAAGAAACCACCATCGGGGTCATTGTGGTCGGTGACATCGATCGTTCCGAACGACTGTTGACCAGGATCTAAAGAGACAAAGACATCGAAAAAACTTCCGGTAGTCACTTCGATGGGTGCGACACTTTGTAAATTCAAGGCGACAAGTTCGATGGGAATTTCTCCCGTCTCGCCCGGCCCGAGCGAATCTAACCGGTCGACAATCGTGTCGGCATTCGTCCCTGGTATTAGCGGAGGGTGGCCTCCTTTCAACTCGACGTGAAGGATACCCCCGCCGAACGTACCAAAATCAATCTCGGCAAAAGAATTGATTCCCTGAAGAAGATGGAGCGGTACAGGCCCCGTATCAATCGAGTCGGCCTGTGCAACAGGAGGGACAGCTACCAATGCGGTGGCAACCGTTATGCAGAATGCAGCAACTCGAAATCGCGACATCATCATTTACCTCCTAAAAAAGAGGAACTCTACGAGTGCAATGATTCTCAGTAAAGTTATATCGAATGAGAGGGTTTCGCAGTTTATGCCCCCATTCTGCAACGCAGTTCCCTGTCGATCAACCCGAATCGGATTATCTCTCGAAAATTTAAAAAACTCGACCGGAATGTATACAATATGGCTGGTTGCTTTCCTCGACGACAAATCATGATTCATGATCTCGTTCCAGCGATAAGAGAAATTCCTTTCGCCTGAGTCCGCCTCCGTAGCCGCCGAGTTGGCCGTTTTTGTTGACGACCCGATGACAGGGGATCACGATCGCCATGCGATTGAGTCCATTAGCCCGCCCGACGGCCCGCGCCCCGTTCGACACGCCGACGGCCCGTGCAAGATCTTCGTACGATTGAGTCGCACCAAAGGGGATCTTCAGAAGTTGCTCCCACACCCGTTTTTGAAACGGTGTACCGGGATAAACGAGCGGCATCGTAAATTCCCGCAGCCGACCTTCAAAGTAGGCCACGAGTTCTTGTTTGAGAGTTTCCAGATGTGCGTTCGTGCCAGGAATGACGGGAAGCTTGAACAATTTCTTAACGGCTGCCAACTGCGCTTCGAGCCGTGGGGGTTCTGAAAACTCAAGGAGACAGAGACCATCCGAAGTCGCCCCGGCTACCAACGGTCCAAGAGGTGACGGCAACCACGCGAGCCGTATGCATTCTCCATCACGCTGTTTGCTTGGCGATTCGCCGAAGAGGCGACGGAACGCCTCGCGGAACCCACTCTGCGATTCGTAACCACTGTCAGTAATGATGTCGTCAAGCGGCTTGTGCGCCCGGACTTGATGCAACGCTCCCGACAATCGCCTGGCTCGCGCGAAGGCTTGAAACGTCATGCCAAACCGCTTGAGAAAATACCGTCGCACCGTCGCCGGGTCGACACCTCGCGCGGCGAGATCAGCATCGGTGATTCGCTTCGAAGGGTCACGTTCCAGATCATTCAAGAGTGCAACGGCCCACTTCGGCTGGTCGTCTCTTTCGCATGGAAGACAACGTTTGCAGGGCCGATATCCGGCATTTAATGCTTCACGGGCGGTCGCAAAGTACTCGACATTCTTGGGTAGCGGCTTACGTGCCGGACAGGTTGGTCGGCAGAAAATACCCGTCGTGCGCACGCAGAAAAAGAAGAGTCCGTTATACGACGCATCGCGACTAAGATAGGCTTGCCGCATTTCGGCGAGAGAAAGAAGAGTGCTCATGCGGAAAGTGTACCGCAAGCATAAACGACGGAGCCACCGAAAATCGGGCGCGGATGTGAGAATCTCTCTCGGATCTGAAATCTAATCGAAAGACATCATGCGCACTTCAACCTCTCCTTAAACGAATGAACCAGCTCCGGCTGAGCAATGTCATGAAAAGCGGTGTCAAATTTGGCAAACGTGATGTTGCCAAGAATCGGTTTCAATTTCGTATACAGGTAGAGCGAGTCATTCACCAGACGGGGGAATTCGAGAAAGGTCACCGGAATATCATACACAGCGAGTGTGTGGAGGAGTCGGTGAAAATTGACGGCTAATACACTGGCTTGCTGATCGGGATCAGTCGTGCCCCACATGCCCCCTGCAGCTCGATGGGGACGACGGAGCAGCCACCGCCAGAACGAACGTTTCGTCTTCACCGAAATGTGGATTCGGCTTGCTGCTGCTTCTTCGAGATCTCGTATCGGGACGATGGCATGGTCGATAATGAAGCGACCCTCGGCGAGTAATGGTCTCAGCGTTTCACAGAACGAAGGGCTTTTCAGGATATACGGCGCGTCAGGGTGGTCCCAATGAATCTCGTAACCGGCATTGGCGGTGTCGTACTTTTTTCCCAATCCACGATCGATTCCTGTATCCAGCCCGACAGCGTTCATCACCTGGACGAGAAACGTTGTTCCCGCACGGCCTGTGCCGGAAATAATCACTTTGTGAACCGGTTGAGGATGGGGTTCAGATTTCATTGTTATGCTCGGTAGGTCGGTAGGTCAGCCGTCAGCGCCAAACGACGTCGGGCAGCGATACACAATTGAAGTCGATAATAGTACGAGAACGGATCTGAAGACCCGATTGGCGATGGGAATCGATATGAAGGAAACGATATGATTTTGAAATGTCGCGGAAATGTACCGAACCGACGGATATGAAACAACCTGAATTTCTACGGAAATCTCTCTGGCACAATCATTAAGCACGAGAATGATTTCATGAAACGGAAAAACGATATGAACAAGTGGGAGGGTATTTTAAGATTCGTATGACTCGATGACAGATTCGGTGTGAGTTTTGCATTTGACAACAAGCTTCAGAACTGAACATTTCATCCCATTGAATGGTCCGAATCGCTATGATCTTCACTCTCAAAACACCTTTGTCGGGCGCGACGGGCGCGGACGCACTTCATTGACTTTCAGCCCAAAGTGCTCGCCGATTTTAATCGCTTCGCCTCGACAAAACAGATGATTGTTGACAAATAGATCGAGTGGTGCATCGAACGACTTGTCGAATGAGATGAGCGACCCGGAAGATAGCGACAACAATTGACCAAGTTCAATTTTCTTCTCGGCGAGCATCACCACGACGTTCACCGGCAATTCCAACAAGGGACTCTTCCGTTTCGCGGAAGGAGCAGACGGTTTAACGACCGGAGGGGAACGATCGACCGTAGGTTCCTGACGATGCGAAACATCAGCCTTCTGCGGCGGAATCTCGCTGTGACTCGCTTCTCGCGGCGTGGAGTTCGGTGGGGCCTGCTTTAAAGAGGGGACGGCTGGGGTTGCCACCGGTCCAATCAGGCAGATTTTTCCTAGGGATGCCGTTTCTGTCGATTCAGAGGTTCCCTGGAAGACAAGATATTGAGCATCGACATCGGGTTGCGTTTCGTTGATGGCCTGGCGAATGTTGTTGACGGCACCGGCCGAGAACTCGCTGACATCGACATCTGCGGGGAGCAGATTCATCGACCATTCCATCGCCAGCGTCTGCAGACGGGCGGTTTCGCTCTCATCGGGCTTCTTGTACCATTCCGGAAGGGGAAAACTTTCGGGAATCGCCACAACGATCCCCGCTTTCCCCAGACGAAATGAAACCAGCAATCCAGGCCCTTCACCGCCGGGAATCGGCACTTCTCCGATCCATTTCCCCGTCTCTTTTTCT
Source organism: Planctomycetota bacterium (assembly GCA_027618475.1). Classification (GTDB taxonomy): domain Bacteria; phylum Planctomycetota; class Planctomycetia; order Planctomycetales; family Planctomycetaceae; genus JAQCEJ01. The sequence continues at coordinate 177,581 of JAQCEJ010000001.1, forward strand.
TCCAATCGGATCGTCTCGTCGAGACAACTCGAGAGCGAGTTGGAAATCTCTCCGATATTCTTCGGAAGTGCCGAGATGAGTTGAGAACAATAGTCGGCGTTGATTTCGGTCATGTGCAGGCGTCATTCCGTTCAATTTGATGCCGTAGCGCACGAGGGAGCCCATGCGACAATCGAATGTTCCACATCCTTCATCGGCAGAATGAGACGTCATCTTTGGAGGAATCGCTAAAATCGGTAGAGTTTACCGAAAATGCTCAATGCTCGCTGAGCAAGCAGACCAGCTTTGGCAGCAAGCGTTCGAAGGCCCGCGCTCGGTGACTGAGGTGACGTTTGACGGCGGGTGAAAGTTCGCCGAACGTCTGATGCAACTCCGGAATCAGAAAATAGGGATCGTAGCCAAAGCCGTTCGTCCCTTTCGGCTCGTGGAGGATTCTCCCCCGGCATGTCCCCGAGACACTCAGCCGGATCGCGCCGGTCGGATCGGCGATGGCGACACAACAGATGTAACCAGCTCCCCGTTTCTCATCGGCGACGCCGGCCAGTGCTTGCAGCAGCTTGGCGTTGTTCTTTTCGTCATCACTCGGCTCGCCGGCATAACGGGCCGAATAAACTCCAGGAGCCCCTCCCAGGGCATCGACTCTCAACCCGCTGTCTTCTCCGAGAGTCCAGGTGTGGAGTCGCAACGCCGTTTCGCGGGCTTTTTTCGCGGCGTTCTCTTCGAACGTTTCGCCATCTTCGACGACGTCGGGAACATCAGGAAAATCGGCGACACATTTCACGGGAATGTGATGCGGCGCCAGCAACTCGGAAATTTCCACGAGCTTCTTGCGATTGCGACTGGCGAGTACGAGCAGCGATTCGGAGGGTGCATTCATGATGGTGCAAAGTGTGTGCTGCACCACCGGCGATGTCAACTCTTTCGCAACCAAAGCCCCATTTCGAAATCATTTCAACCGCGGGATTTCAATCAACTGGGGCTTCGGATCGAAGACAAACGTACGGAGTATGTTCCCCTGCTTCGAGTCCTGTTCCTGGTTGGTGATGACTTCCGCCGTCAGAATTTCGTTGCCGTTTTGGGGATGGATCGTGATTTTAGCGCCGAACACCTGCATGATTTTCTGAATTTCGGGATCGTCGGGCGAGTCGAACGAACCAACGGTGACAACCGACTGATACCGGTCGTGCAGCACATACGCTTCGATGTGCCGTTTATCGCGTAAGATATGGGCGAGCTTCCAGGCATCGAGTCCCGCTTCGTCAAGCCGCGATACCTTGCGGAAGACCTGATCGGCTTTTCGTTGATCGATCGCACCCATCTGCGTTAACGATTTGCCATAGAACGACGCCACCACGACCGTATACTTGCCATCGTTTTCCAGCAGAGAAAACTCCGCGCCGTTGTTCAATTCCCGCAACAGAGGGTCGCGTCGTTTGCTCCTCACTTCCGCCGGAGTCAACATCGGGTTCATCGTCAGAAACGCACCGCTGAGCGGTGTAGGTCGTCCCGGCGTCTTCTGAAAATTGCCGCCGTTCAGGCTCTTGGGTTCGAAGTCCTCCTTGATCCACTTCAGCGTGTCTTGCGCAATGCGGTCGTCGATACTTTCATAATTGCCGGCGAGAACGCAAATGCGTTCCTGCTGCGTATTGACGTGACGAAGCTGCTGCCGTCCCAGCCGATCGAGCGTCTCGACCTCTTCGACTTCACCCTTTTGCACAAACTTATAAGCCGGAATCCCCTTCTTCCGCAGCTCGGCAACCAGAGCATCGGCAGCGGCGTAGGCTTTAGCGGCATCCTTTTTGTACTGGGCTTCGTCCTTATTTTTTTCATCGATGCGCGGCCGAATGCTGGCGACCAGAATCATCCACGGTCCATGTTTTTTTGTAAGCGTATTCGGCTGATCGGTGCGGCCGGACGTACGGTTCGCGGCGAACATGGAATTGACGGTGAACGTCACCAGCAGAATGGTCAAGGCACAGCGAGAAATGGACACGACGACCTCCGCATGGGGGGATCCGAGGGAAGGGAATGTGAGGTGAGGCGCGGATGGTAGCACTCGAACGAAATCATGTCCAGACGGATTCCAGCAGCCCAATCACCCGGCGTCCGAAGTCAAAAAGTGCATTCAAATCCACCACTTGCGCACTCCGCAGGGGACTTTTTGCCGACTCAAGTCGCTTTCCGTCGCCATGACGCACAGTTGGACGCATCCACAAAACGCAGGGCAGAGGGGAGTTTCACATTTTCGGCCGTTTGCATTTTCTTACGGATTCACCCTCACTTCTCGGTCCATTCCCCAGCAGTTGCGTCCGTCGTGAATTTTTTTTGGGGGGGGATTGCGAAGTTTTTATCGCTACCTAAAAAGCCGCAAAACGTGTTTGGTCGCGTCGGAATGCCACGTCAGCGCGCGGCGATGCGATTAAAACGGGTTCGTCCGTCAGGCCGTCTCATTGACAGACAGCACGACTCGTTGGCGATCACCCTAACCCAGCAACTCACGAATCAGTTCACCCTGCTCGACGATATACAACGGACGTCCTCGGGGATCGAGATAGGTCGCGTCGAGCGGTACGCCCATGTGATGGTATATCGTTGCTGCCAGATCGCCCGGGCGCACGATGCGCTCTTTGATCTCGCTGCCGAGTCGGTCGGTTGCTCCGATCACTTGCCCGTGCTGAAATCCCCCTCCCGCCACCGCGATCGAACCGACCGGCTGCCAATGGTCGCGGCCTCCCCGGTCGTTGATGCGCGGCGTGCGTCCGAATTCGCTCATCGCGAGCACCAGCACATCGTCGAGCATGCCACGTTCTTCGAGATCGTTGACGAGCGTTGTCAGCAGGTGATCGAATGGATTGAGCAACTGCCTGAGGCCCTGCTCGATGCCGCCGTAGACCCCTTCGCCATGCGTATCCCATGTCCCCGAGTTACGATGCGCGCTGAGCACGACCGTCACGAAGCTGACGCCGGATTCGACCAGCCGCCGCGCCATCAGCACCTGGTCAGGCTGTTCGCCGCGAAGCCCCTTGTGATCGATAAACGGAACCGCATTGTAGGCCTCACGAATTTCGGCCGGTTCGAGATTGATGTCAAACGCCTCGCGCGCCCGGTTGCCGAGCACCATGTCGGCCGCCTGCTTTCCAAATTGTTCGAGACCGCTCATGCCGCCGCCGAGATCGAGACCCGAGGGGAGTTCATCGAGTTGCGTCAACAATTTCTGCCGTTCGGCGACGCGTGTATCATTGAGTCCTTTCGGCAAGCGAAACGGTCCCGGCCCCGCATTCCCCTGAAACGGATCGTACTGCTGGCCGAGATAACCGGCCCAGGCGATGTGTGTGCGGTCGACCCAGAACGCAACCGACGGAGGCATCCCCGGTTGATTCGCCCCATGATGCCGGGCGATCACCGATGCGATGGCGGGATAGCGATCACCATTCGGGTTAACCCGAGGTGCCGCCTTCAGATTTCCGGTCTGCAAAACCTGGTTCGGCTGATGATTGCTCGATGTGCAGTCGACCGAGCGAATGATGGTGAATTTCTCCATCATCTTTGCCTGACGCGGCAGATGTTCGCTGACAAAGAGGCCGGGCACGCTGGTCGGTATCGTCGCAAACGGCCCGCGCACTTCGCGCGGGGCATCGGGTTTGACGTCCCACGAATCGATATGGCTGATCCCGCCGGCAAGCCAGA
>JAQCEJ010000108.1 GCA_027618475.1 Planctomycetota bacterium
GCACTGGCTTGCCTTCCTCGGACTCCTACTCTCGAAAATCGCCATCCAAAGTGCATAACAGGCTCTAGGAACAATCGAGTCAATCCGTTCTACAGCAAACTCTTTCGCATGACAGCTTGAGCCTTTTCGAAATACGGTTGCCAGACGATCTCCGGTTGGCTGTTTTTAAGACAGTTCCGCACTTTCTGCAGAGTGTTGAGCGCCATGTGCGGACAGCGATTGCAAGCACAGGTCTCACCCGACGATGTCATGATCCCCGGTACGGGGATATAGGTGTGCTGCGGAGCGGCCTTCTGTAGCGGATGAATCATGTTCGCTTCGGTCGCGATGAGCAGCGTCAGCGGCTTCGTTTCGGCCGTAACAAACTTTCGCATCTTTTCAGTTCCACCGATGAAGTCGGCATGTTCCAAAATATTCTTCGGACATTCGGGATGGGCCAGCACCAGGCTTTGAGGGTTGTTCTTTTTCGCTCGCAGCAAATCCTGAATGCTGAAAACTTCATGTACCATGCATGACCCGGGCCATAAAATCATATCGCGGCCGGTCACTTCCATCAGATATCGTCCCAGATGTTGATCGGGGACGAACAGAATTTCCTTTCCGGCAGGAACGCGGTCGATGATCTCGCGCGCGTTACCGCTGGTGACAATCCAGTCACATAAACTCTTTACGGACGCCGAGGTGTTGATGTAGGCGACCGTTTCGAAGTCATGTCCTTTTGCACGAAGCTCGTGCTGGTATGCGAGCAATTTGTCAGCAGGGCAACTTTCCGCTAACGAACAACCCGCGTGCAGATCGGGCATTATCACAGTTTTTTCAGGGTTAAGGATTTTGGCCGATTCCCCCATGAAATGCACACCGGCAAAGAGAATCGTCGACGTTGTCACTGTCGTTGCCACACGCGCTAGCTGTAACGAGTCACCACAGTGGTCGGCGACATCCTGAATTTCGCCATCGACATAATAATGTGCGAGAATCGTAGCATCTTTGTCGACTTTTAGACGATCGATCTCGTCCATGAGATCGAGGGGATCTTCATAGACGTCCGGCAAATCGAGACTATCGGTCTGAATTATTGGAAAAGTCTGGTCGGTCATTGAGATTACCTTTTCGACTCCGTCATCACGGAATCAGCCCGCGGATAACGCAGGGAAAATGATCTTGCAAACGAATAATACTTTTTCACTCTTACAAGCAGTTTCACAACCCTCTGGACTGCAAGCTTGTCAGGTCAATTCGGTCGTTTATTTCGTCGCCAACCGGGTTATGAAACCAGTTCTAGCATTATTCGTTCTCCAGCAAGGAAAAAGAATAGAAGTAAATGCAAAAACACAGGTCTTAGAATTCTTTGAGGACTTCTCCGCCGTGCATAGTCGCCAGCGCTTCAAACGTTTTTGCGTCGATGTTTTCGGAAATAAATCGTACGGAACCATCGGCGAAAAGGACGTTGCAGCCTCCCTGATACGGTCCGCCAATGCCATCGGGGCCATTGATGTAGGGCTTTTTACTCAAACCACGAATATTGCTTTTTCCAACAGCCCCCCATGATCCGATATTGTCACTGGCTTCACTCACCATCATGGTATTGGATGTGCCGTCAGTAATATCACGAACTTTTGTTTTTCGGTCGTAACCGAAGATCCCAGCCTTCTTATCCTTGATATCGAGTTCGGCAGCCTTTTCGCCCACACCGGCGATCCCAACGTAATGCGTCACTCCCCATTCGGCATCGGGATCGACGGAATATCCCGGATTAAAATATACAGGTATCTGCAGCTTCAGAATTTGTTCATTTGCTTCACTATTCCATGGTTTGGTCAAATCGAGCCGGTTGTAATTCGCCGCTTGATCCACGTAGGGAAGTATGGAGACCATCCAACTGAATCGGTCGTCACCTTGAAGGGGGGCTTTTCCCTCCTGCGTGGGGTAATCCTGTCCGCCCATGGGAAAGCTGTTGAATGCGTCATGGTAATTATGCAGCGCCAACCCGATCATCTTCAAGTTGTTCCTGGACTGTGTCCGCCGGGCCGCTTCGCGGGCCTGCTGAACTGCCGGTAACAACAATGCGACCATTGTGCTGGCAGTTGCAACACCCCCACCGCCACCAATTCCGTCGACTAACGGAATCGCCGGTGCTGACGATCGCGAAATATAATGAATTCCCTCCTCATCGACAGTTGTGACCGACAAATTGGGGAACAACGGACGTGCGATGAATTCGGCAGGAGGAATGTCCTCCATGCCGACAGGCAACGAAAAGTCTCGATTTTGTTGCTGTATTGCGCTGTTAATTCCACCGAGAAAAAAGGGGACCGCTCCCAGCAACGCGCGGTAACTCTTCAGAGGGTCGACTGCCGTTATTGTCGTAAACTCCTTCGGTACCAGATCAAATCCTTCCTGATACGAAGGTGTCGGTTTCCAGTTCGTCAATGCGCCATCCTGACGCAGGAAAAAGCCTTCCACTGTCTGCGGCAAGCCCACCACCAGCCATTTTTCGTCTACGCCGACAGCGATACTGAAATAGCCTTGCGCCGGTTCGATGTAAAAGACTTCGCGTCCCTGTTTTGCCGAATCGCGAAAAATGATATCTCCTTGGCTATCAAAGGCAATTTGCTGTCCGATTGTCCGGAGCGAGTCGAGTATTTTATTTTCGTTGTTGACTTTGATCGCCAGTCCCGTCCCCAAACCAAGGAATCCCTGACGCGTATCGCCATAAACACACAGCACATTTCCCAGCGAACTTAACAGGTCATTTCGTAGATCGAATCCAAGTTCTCGATTGATCATCGCAACAGCTCCATCAATTTCAGTTGCTGCGTCAGGCGGGCCTAACTTCGCGATATCATGTGCGACTGTAAGAATTGTGTCATATGCTTTTCCCCAGTCGAAGCTGGTTGCATAGAAACCGTTCGTCCCGAAGGGAATCGGCGGGAGATCATCTAGCGTGATTGGTTCCTGTTCGCACAACGCGAGCAACCCCCTTTTTTCTCCCGCTACTTCAACGAATGTTTCGGACCAGTTCGCCTTGTCCTTAAATCCGCATTGACGGACAATGATGCCGAGATTGTGGAGTCCCAATGCTTCAAGAATCATGTTGGCTGTGACCGGATTCGGATTGGGCAAAGGTAAGGGGGCCGTGCCATACGTTTCACGCAACAATCCAAAGTCGAACCAGAACATCGTCATTCGTTCGAACTCTATCGCGTTCACCGCAAATTTCTGGTATGCCCCCGACGTCGTGACATTCTCGGCATCACCGGTCACGACATCGAGCGTGCTGTTGATCGCTCCCAGACCGGCGGCAAACATCAGATGATTACCCTCCTTCCACCAGCCGATTTCGACACCCGGAGAGTTGGGAATGACACCGCTGGTGACCTTTCTCTCTCTTATTTCCTCGGTATCAAATTCGACATCACGACCCATTGCCTGTTTGAGAAACGCACCGAAGTCCGGTTCCATCTTGCCGCCATCGTGCACGACAATCGTGAGAAATGGCAAAGGGGGGCCTCCCGCCGTCGAGATTGTCATTCCGGCGGTACCACCGTGCTCACAAAGGTGCTTGACAAATTCGCCAATCTTCGCTGCAGTTTGATCAGGCGTACTTGTCAGAAGTGAGTTGATCACGCGATTGACGACGTCCATCAGGCCGGACTTATAGAATGCTTCGTAAGTAGCAGTTTTTTCGAAGGCCTCCTGATGATTGATCCGACCATCGTAACTGATATACAGCAAGGAGTTCTGCGGAATCAGAGTAGCTGGCGCAACGGATTCAACACCATTTTGCGAACGCACAGCCGTCACGCCCCCCGCAACCACTCCTGCCAGACACGTCACTGCAACTATCCATCGAATTCGTAGAGATGACATGGTTCGGACTCCTTCGAATGAGCGATTGCTGGGCAAAACAACAACCAACGGCTCCCCCTGGATTCAGTTGGCTGTTAAGGTAGATGATTCAAAGCACGAATGCAAATTTTCCCGTCGAAACGGCATGCATGAGAACACCTCCTCGTGCAACCTCTGACGGGATACATTTTGTCGCGGCCATTTTGGCGAGAGAGGATAGATTACTTATCGAGAACGGCCTTTTAGTCGCTTGGAAATCTCTCCGAATTGTGCACCGCAGGCTTTGCGGGCCTCAGCGAAACCTTTGACATTCGGATTGGGATCCTTCAGATAGTCAAGCACGATTTGTTCGGCAACCATCACCTCGTGACAAACGTCGGCGACTTCGGAAGCGATTGTGTGGGGTATTGTCGTCAATCCATTGAGATCGCCATGCAAAAGGTCACCAGGGTAAATACAGATGCCGCCGACGGTAACGGGAACGTTGACCGAAATCATATGACAATACCCGTGCGAGCAAATTGATCCGCCGGTGAACGCCGGGAATCCGAGTGCCTCGACCTGATCGAGATCGCGGCCTGCTCCTGAGGTGACAATGCCCTTGGCACCAAACGTCTTGTAGGTCGAGCACATCACTTCGCCAAATGTCGCGGCGGCGACCGGTTCGTCGAGATCCTGAAAAACAATGACGGGTGGACCAGGGATTTCGGTAAACTTCGACAGCTGTTGATCGATTCCTGCGTAGACATCACCGCCTCGGGGGGGGGACATGCTACGAAACGTGGTTGTCAACGCATAACCGATCATCGGAGGCATTTTCGGAAAACAGGCTTTGATCGAGCCGTTCATGTAACCAGAGTTTCTCGGGAGCACATCGAACAACTCGATAGCATTGCAGATAGTTGGTGTGTCGTACTTGGCAAGTGCCTGCAGGGCGTCCGCTGAGAGTTGCGGGATCGTCGTCATGTCATAATCCTCAATAGAAAATTTCTAAACGTGTGGTGTTTCACAAAACTTTCGGATGCAGTCCGTCACACTATATCGTAAATAGCACACGATTCGCAAAACCGCACATAAGAATTCTCTGCGTACATCCGGCAATTATGCCGGTAGAGGCTTTATCGCTGCTTCAGCCTTGTCAGCCAGGACGACACTGTCCAAAATGGTTTATCGATGCTCAAGAGCTGTTGCGGGATAATGGAGCTTATTCCGTACGAATCAATTTGGGGAGCACGAAATGATGGGATCGCCATCTGAAACGCATGTAAGCCGCCGTCGAGTGTCGTATCAATCGCTCGATGACATTCGCGAGGATTTGGAACGACTGGCAACGCAACCGATTCAAACTGTCGGACAGTGGTCGTTCGCACAGATTTTGAGACATCTCACTCGAACAGTACATGCCTCTTTCGATGGATTCGGATTCAAGGCCCCGTGGATTGTCCGAAAAATGATCGCCCCTCTCATCAAAAGAAAATTTCTTACGAAGCCGATGCCCGCTGGATTTAAGTTGCCGAAAACTGCGACAGTACTTATACCATCAGAAGGAATTGAAACAATAACAGCAGTTGATGAATTTCGAGCAGCACTGGGCCGCTTGGAACGTGAAATTCCGCGTGCCGAACATCCGGTTTTCGGTCTTTTAAAGCCGGAGCAATGGCAGCAACTCCATCTGCGGCATGCTGAATTACATCTGAGTTTTGTCGTACCGGAATGATGAAATGATTTTTGATGAGTTGATCGACGAATTCAACGGTCTCGACGCCGAGGAGAAACTCGAGACGTTGATTGAGTTCTCGGATTCACTGCCGGTTCTGAGTGACGAAGAATCCGTGGTATTACGCCAACCGTTTTGCCGAGTGCAGGAATGTCAAACCGCTGTGTTTCTCCGTGTTTCGCTGGAGGAAGGGCGGATTCATCTCCAAGCCGACGTACCCCGTGATTCTCCTATTGTTCGCGGCCTGGTTGCATTAATTGTGGAAGGAGTCGAAGGTTCACGGCCCGAGGAGATTTCCTCGATGCCGATAGATCTGCTCGATCGTCTCGGATTGACCGATACGCTGGGAATGGTCCGACAGCGCGGAACACGCGGTGTGCTGCAATTCATTACCCGCGAAGTTTCCAGACTCATCAAATCCCCCTGAGCTGAGTTCTGTCAGAATGGAACGTGTACCCACCAGCAATTCGCCTTTTTATGCAAAGAAATCTCGTAAATTGAGCCATCAATATAGTCTTAAGGATTTGCACCGTTTTCGAAGAATTCGGCAAAGAAAGCTCGAATTTCACCGATTGGCTGGCTAAAATAAGGTTCCGGGTCTCTGACAATAGATGTTCCAACTCGATCAAATTTGTTTATTGGCTTACTGAGACTCGTTGGACCTGCAAAGTCCAGAGTGACAAAAAAGCCAATTCAAACTCGAACATAGCCTGCCACGATATCACCGCCAATGCCACAACCGCCGTTTGCCCTCCTGTTTGATAGACACATTTCGACGTTTAATGACGATTTAATATGATTTCGGTATCGTGCCTGAGGTAAACCTTGCGTGGTATCGTGAGAAACTTCGATTTCTGGAGACAGAATCTCTTTTTTCTGTTTGACACTTTCTGAGAATCTCGGTTTGATATGGAATTGGTAACCGTACCCGAGAAACAACTCACAAACCAGTCACATGTAACGGGCCGTTGATGCATCTGGTTTGCCTGAGATGATGATCCTGAAGTTTAGTGCCCGCTTAGAAGATGGAGTGATTCGGATGCCTCAGACGACTGCCATTGAAGCTCATCGGCTTCTCCCTTCGGCAATATTGCCGGCATATACTCATATTCCCGGGACTGTGACACCACACCCGATTCGAGATCCACGCGGCCATAGCTACAATCGCAAAGCGCGGCCACCCAAAGCTCTTAATCCCAGTTTTTGGGCCGACAATCGATCGTATCTGCTCGCGATCGATATGTTCAATCATGGTTACTATTGGGAAGCCCATGAAGAATGGGAACGCCTGTGGAGGGTCTCTGGAGCAGATACGCTCGTCGGAAAGTTTCTCAAGGGATTGATCAAACTATCAGCCGCCGGCGTAAAGGTTCGCGAGAACAGTATTCACGGTGTCCGTCGCCACGCCGCGTCAGCTGGTGAAGTCTTTGCAGACGTCGCTGCTGAGACAAGCGAAATCCGCTTTTGCGGACTCGAATTTACAATGTTGCAATTCGCCGCCGACCGCGCCGCCCAATTACGATACAATCAGCCGGTCGACAATGGCAAAGCCGTACGGGTTTTCCCGTTTCTGTTGACTCCGGAACCGTTGCCGTTTGCGTAAGGCTCGCCATACTGAAAAGAGGAACGCCGAAGGTTTCGGCGTTCCTCTTTTCGTTTGTCATGAGGCAATTCCGCATTCGCCGATTATTCCCTCGGTAGGATATCCGGAAACAAGTACGGGATTCCTTTCACATCGACGCGAATCATAGGCCATTCGTTTGACGGGGTGACGACTTCAAAGCCGTGGCTGTTGACGAGAATTGTGTCACCAACCATCGCCGGACCAACGGACGGATGCCACCAGATCGCCGTATCCGGTTTGAGTTTGAATGAACTATTCGGAGTGATGGGCACCTCGCAGGGATGATAACCAATGACGTCCCCCTGACTGGCAAGTTGCCATTCTTCTTCACCGTTAAATTTCTCGAAGATACGTTGAACGCGAGGCCAGGTTTCGGCGAGCGACCAACCTGACTGCGAGAAATGGGCCGCTGTCGCTTCAATCATCAATGCCAAATGGTGAGCCTGACGAACGTCGCGCGATGGTTCACCAAACGATGTTGTTCTCGTCACACCAGCCGACAAACCAAGTCTGCGACCTACCGCCGAGACGACCGCATACCGTTGAACGGTATCTCCACCGTAGCTCCAATGGCGATAGCGATGTCCCTGCCCATCAGCCAGCACTTGCAGAGTCTCCGGCTCGATGCCGTGCTTCAACAGGCGGTGGGCTAGTTCCCCTGCGATTTCCTCCTCGGTCTGCCCCAATTGCAGATGTCGACACGTCGCCTCAACGGCGTGGGCAACCTGCGCCCCCAAGTCGCGAAGGCGTTGGACTTCAAAGTCTGACAAGGGGTTCCGCAAATCGATTAATTGATCGGATACGTTTACAGTATTCGCGAATGACGAATCACCGGCGACGTTGCGTCCACGGCAGATGTCCTCGACGAGAACGTCTCGCGACTGATGCCAAGGGCGTTCCTTAAGTTGAAACCCGAGCCCATACAATTCGCGGTCGAAGAGTTGGCCGGAGTCGACGTTACTACAAATGACGACTCTTGCTTCTCGGGTCAGAAACAACGACGCCGTCCCCTGATGCGACATCCCCCGAACGCAATTGCCTCCGGTAGTAAACCACGCGAAGTTATGTGGTGAACGTAATAAGAGAGCATCGAACTGATTCGTCTCGAGAAACGCGGCAACGCGATGATGTTTATTCTCGACTTCGATCCCACGTTGGGGATCGGTGACGCGGATTTCACCCGAAGACATCGGTACGGACATCTGATAGGACACCGCTGTCATGCGTTGCTCCACATGAAAGGAGACCCAAATTCTTACAAGCGGTTACAACACTCGCTCGAAGGCGAGTCATTTTCAACAATCAAGCTGTTAGATCGTTTGCTGGCCATTCTCAAAAACAGGTTTTGAAATCATGTATGCAAATTGACGGAGATAATCCCGAACCAAGCCAGAAGAATTCTGTGCACAAATGACTTGTTGCAAACTCAATACGTTAGAAGACATCGAAAAGAGGCGTCAGATATGAAATGCTGAATTAATATGTTTAATTATCTGTTGTGGCAGACCCCAGTTCAACCCCGAACTGCACCGAACGACAAATTCATCGATCATTTTTTGCCGCGTACGAAATTGTCCGTTGCGGTGGCAGTATGATTCGCGTCGGTCAGGAAATTGACCAAATCACCGGTGCGTGACCATGCGGACAAACCAATCTCGCTTGTTGCATCGTTTGAATGCCTGATTTCACCAGGAAAACAGACGCATTCGAGCAGTATAACACCAATGAGTAGCATAACCGCTACAAAGGTCTTTCGTCGGCTGATGCACCGTGCTTTCGGGCCAATACCGAATTGATTGCCCTGTCCGTGCCATAACCAGAATCCGATCGGCATTACGATCACTCCGAAAAGTACAATCATGTTTGGATCGGTCCCTGAGCGAATCAGCGTCGCACCGTCGCCCGATTGTACAAAGGCATCGACAAGCAAATAAGCACCATTCCCGACACAACAAAATCCGCAGAAGAACCGGAAGAGATACGTCTGCGAATTGCGAATGCGCTTCGCGATCAAAAACACGGCCATCGGAAATACCACGCCAAATACCGGTCCTCCCCAACCAACGAAACCTGGATGTGGATTTGCATCCAGAATTGTCATCGACACCCGTAATGGATGAAGTACCACGTACGCCATTCTTCCGTGCGTCAACCATGCCGCCAGTACGTGTCCAAACTCGTGCACGGCTTGAAATGCCAGCCAGCAAAGGGAGAGAATCGAGAACAGAAATGTCAGCTGCAAGCATCGCGACATGACTGGTGTTTTGCTGAATTGAGGATATTCAATTGCGTTCATGCTCACAACGATAAATTCTAGCAGATTTATTGGCCACGATGCTCGACCGTCTAAAACAAGAACTTGAATTGTACACCACGTACTATCCCATCCAATGGTACGAACCAGCGTTCCAGCAATTTATTGATTGACTCACGCCGAGCAATGTGACACCACCTCACCTTACATGAACGTTCTTAACCGCAAGGGTTCACCAATACGCAGAGAGACCGCGATCGGTGTCACACATGCGTCTCCTGTAGGTCGTAACGGTTGTGCGGAATGCACAACGAAAGAACCAATCTATTTTTTTGCCCCCCCCCAAAACGTGTCTTATATTCAACATGTATCTACGGACTTGTTGCCTATTTCACTCGGTGAGTGTTGGATTCTGACCCCATCGTGCAGCCGAATGGCATCTTGAACCGTTGTGCGGAATCTCACAAATCGTTTCATCTGTCGGTGGGCCGTCGATCGGCGAAACGTCAGTGAGGATATGAAACGAGCATCAACAACTTGACACGCTGCGAAGAACGCCCGCGGAATCGTATACCGCCACAACGTTCACAGTTACCTGGGGGAAATCATGCCGGTTGCACACGTTATTTGGCGCTCGATGGTCACGGCGATATGCGTGGCTTTGCTCTGCTGGAGCGATCTGAGCTATCTGGGAACGACATATGGGGCAAGCAAGACATCTGCCACGACCGGGGCGACCGCACTCGACAGTGCAACAGCAATCGAACGCGGAGAATCGCTCGAACGCTCGCGCGAATGGCTTCGAGCGATCGAGCTTTACGAAACCGCCGTCGAAGACTGGCCCGAAAACAAAGAACTTCAACTCGGTCTGCGGCGATCTCGTATTCATTTCTCGATCGAACGACGCTACAACGATATCAGCTTCCAAAAGGAACTGCTTCAGTTAACGCGAAACGAAGCGCTTAACTTGTTCGACGATGTCCTTGCAAGAGTGCGTTCGAATTACGTCGATCCTGTTTCGTCGACCTCATTCGTTGCTCATGGTACAGAAAGCTTGTACCTCGCTCTCGCGAATCCCAAATATCTCGAAAAGAATTTACCCGGAGTCTCACCCGATCGCGTCAGAAGTATTCGAAGCGCACTCCGTGAACAGTATTGGAACCGACCGCTTACCAATCAGGCGGAAGCCCGTGCAGTCGTCAATGATATCTGCCAGATATCCGAAGAATCAGCCGGCCTTTCGAGCGGCGCCGTCGTGATGGAATATATTTTCGGCGGCTGCAACGTACTCGATGATTACAGCAGTGTTCTTACTCCCGAACGTTTGAAAGACCTTTATAGCAATATTCAAGGAGAATTCGTCGGTCTTGGGATCGAAATGAAGGCAGAAATCGGAAAAGGACTGCTGCTGGTCAACGTCCTATCCGAAAGTCCCGCTGCTGAAGGGGGCCTAAACGCCGACGACCACATTCTGAGCATCGACGGGACAGACTGTCGTTATCTTTCGACCGAAGTCGCTGCAAATCTGCTGCGCGGCGACCCCATGAGTCGTGTCACACTGGAGGTTCATCGAGCTGATACAAAAGAGACTGAAACTTTGGTGTTACAGCGTCGAGCCGTGCACGTCAAAAGTATTCCGGTCGTCAAGATGCTCGACCGCGATGCGGGGGTCGGTTATATCCAGATGACTGGTTTTCAGGTGACGTCGGCTCAAGAAATGGACGACGCGTTACGGACCCTGCATCAACAGGGAATGCGGGCACTCATCTGGGACCTGCGGGGAAATCCCGGTGGACTTCTGACAGCTGCGGTGGAAGTTCTCGATCGATTCATCGATCATGGTGTACTGGTTTCGACGAAGGGACGGACCTCCGATCAAAACCGAAATTACTCGGCCTACCGCGCTCAAACATGGAATCTACCCATCGTCCTCCTGGTTGATGGTGACAGCGCATCTGCCAGCGAAATTGTCGCGGGAGCACTCAACGATTATCATCGAGGCACCATCGTCGGCCGGCCAACGTATGGAAAATGGTCGGTGCAAACGATCATCGATATCCGCGGAGGCAGTGGAATTCGGCTGACCACGGCCAAGTTTTATTCGCCTCACGGTCGCACGCTCGGTAAAATTGGAGTGCGACCCGACATCGTTGTTCCGACTCCCGAAGAGAAGCGGTTGATCTATAAAGGTCTGCCGCGTCAAAAATGGACTGACGATCCTGACATTCAGGAAGGCCTTAGGGTACTTCAAAAGCAGATAGCCTCCTCATGACCGGCGACCAACCAGAATGGCTTCTTCGTGGGCGTGGCCGAACGCCACAGATTCAATGGGCATTCTCGACTGAAGGGTCGCTGGTAGGGCTGGAATGGACTCGTGAAACCGGCGAGGTGCTCGCCGCAGACAATACGGGGAGTCTGTTTCTCGTCGACCGTATGGGACGATTTCAATATGTCTCGCATGGATTTCGAGATGTGCGTGCCCTGGCGATTTCCGATACCGGTGAAATTTTCGCCGTACTGACTGGCGAAACGCAAGTTAGTCTGCACGACCGCAAAGGGGAAACGATCTGGTCGATTGATCTCCCCGACGTCTGTCTGACGATTTCTCTCGATCCTCGAGGCGACTATCTGCTGATATGCCTTGCCGATGGCCGGAATATCGTTCTCGACCGCAATCGAAATTCGACGAGCCGATTTGAAACGGTTCGCCCCTTGGCGATGGCTCGTTTTCTCGTTGAAATTCCTGAATTCGTTGCTGCGGCCGAATATGGTCTGCTCTGCCGGCACCAACTCGACGGAACACAACTGTGGGCAGACAAGACATGGTCGAATGTGGGAGATATCAGCGTTATCGGCGATGGTGACGCGGTGTGGATCGCCGGATTTAACCACGGATTACAGCTTTATGATTCCGAAGGAGAAAATCGGGCATCACTGGTAACTGAAGGAACGATTAATCGGGTCTCGGTTTCCTATCAGGGAGATCGCATTGCCGCTTCGACGATCGAGCAGCATCTATTCTGGCTGGACGGTGACGGAGAATTGATATGGGGTACAACAATGGACGCTGAAATTCTCCGCGTCATTGCCAACCCATTAGGTCATCGACTGCTCTGCGGCCTGGAAAACGGAAGGGTCATTTGTCTGCAGTGGAATCCGGACGTTTGAAGTTCATCCATTCAGTGTTGCAAATTGCTCCAATGACACGACATATCACCAGACGCATTGTGAAGTAGCAATATTCGTAGATCAGAGTTTGGTATTTCACAATTTTTTTCCGATTGAATCGTTACTTTTTTATAATCACCGTGGATTTGGGCAAGTCCGTTTTGACTCAAGAGGTTGTTTGGCGATACAATAAAAGACGACGCACAGAGGCCATGCGTTCCCCTCATCCAACGCTTGAATTCCTTTTCTGTAAAATGGCGTATTGGTGACCGAATGGAATTGTTCTGGGATTCCAAGCTTGTAGATCATGGTGAAAGAATTCCCCACGAGGAAGACATGGACGAATGATGCGTCCTCAAGGTTGATCATATGGCGTCCGAATCGAATATCCCCGAAAAGAAGAAGTCACCGGCCGGTTCCGGAAAGTCTCTCAGTTCGGAGTTCAAGAAGAATCGACTCGGCAAATATGAGATCAAAAAGAAAATCGGTGCCGGCGGGATGGGGGCCGTGTATCTTGCGGTGGACGTCGAGCTGAATCGGACGGTGGCTCTCAAGATCTTGCCGCGGGAAAAAGCGCAAAATCCGACGCTCGTCAAACGGTTCAAAGCCGAAGGCCAAGCCGCTGCGTTGTTGCGTCACGAGAATATTGTGACAGTATACGAAGCAGGAGAGGCTGACGGGTATCTCTATCTCGCGCTCGAATATGTCGAAGGAACCGACGTCCATAATCTGGTTGCGAAACGTGGCGTTCTACCGGTTAAACGGTCGATTGAAATCATCCGTCAGTTGACATGGGCTCTGCAACACTCCTACGAACAGAACATAGTCCATCGTGACCTCAAACCGTCGAATTTTCTGATCAAACGCGACGGTACGGTCAAGTTGACCGACATGGGATTGGCTCGATCGATCGATGAGACAGCCGAAACGGGTATTACCCGCGCAGGAACAACCGTCGGAACCGTCGATTACATGTCGCCGGAACAGGCTCGCGATAGCAAGGCCGCCGACGTCCGCAGCGACATTTATTCGCTGGGGTGTTCGTGGTATCAGATGCTGACCGGTGAAGCGCCATTTTCTGAAGGAAGTCTCACCAACAAACTTGCCGCACACGCGACAAAATCTCCTCCCGATCCGCGAGAGAAAAACGAAGCGGTTCCCGAAGGCGTGGTTGCGGTGATCCGTAAAATGATGGCGAAAAATCCGAAAGATCGATATCAGACCCCTGCAGAATTGTTAGTAGATCTCGACAATAATGCTCTGACACGCGGATCCATCTCTAACGACGTTCTGGCGGCACTCGCCGGAGCCGAAGGAGAAGCTGAGCCGGTGAAAAAGTGGGCGTCACCATCACCCTCAGTCGAACTTCCTCCCAAGATGGAAGCCGTGCCGTTGTTGTCAGAAGAAAAACAAATCGATATTTCGACTATAAAAATCGCAGGTGGCGTGTTACTGGTCGCCGCTGTCGTCGGATTGTTCTGGTGGGCCGCTCAGAGTTTTTCATCAAACGATGGAACTGTACCAATCAGTCGTCATTCTATTTTTCAACAAGGAAATGAGGAGGGAGAAGGCAACAGTTCAAATTCGGCGGGAAATCCAAACGGAGAAAAAAATGCGACTCCGAACGGTGTAAGTCCAACGTCGCCCTTCGGTCCTCCTCCTGGTACGGATCCATCAGTTCCATCACCGGTAATCGGCGGGGTTAGTCCTAATTCAACACAGGTTTTCGGAATGGGGAACACTTCATTATTAGCCACACAGGCGGTTGGCGGCATTATCAGCCGGGCTGATGAAATCGAACATTTGCCAGATTGGTCGCAAAACGTCGAAGTGCTGACACAAGCTGGTATTGTGACAGCCGGATCGCCTGTCACGCCATCGTCGCTTTCGGCTCCTGGAGCGTCCGCCCCCCGCCCCAAAGCCGATGTAACAATTGAACCACGTTCACCCCCTCGTTATGATTTTTCTCCCACCAGCCCATCGTCTCCAGGAGTTATTAACAGTTCCCAGACGCCAGGTAACGATTCGGAGCCGGGCAAATTGCCTTCGCACATCGCCGGATCAGATTCGTCTCTTTATGCAGCGTTGATGCAACTTCCCCCCGAAGGGGGTACGATCGAATTGACCGGATCGGGACCGTATTTTCTGCCGGCGATCGATCTTCAGGGACGTCAACGCATTGTGTTGCGTGCCGCGGAAGGATTTGCACCCATTCTCGTTTTCCGTCCCGAGATCGACCCCGAAGATACGAAGGCCAGTCTGATTCGCATTTCCGACAGTGCGGTGAGTCTTGTCGGATTGAATTTCGTACTCGTATGCGATCAGGTTCCCCCGAACGAATCGTTGACAATGATCGAAGTGCAATCTGGAGATTTGACGGTACACGATTGTTCTTTTACGCTCTATGGGTCGCGTCCCGGATCGGTCTCGGCAATTCGATTGACCGGCGAAGGAAAATGGAAAGGGCGCGTTCCTGACAATCAGTCGCGCATTTTGTTTAATCGCGTCTATATTCGAGGTAACGGTCTGACAGGACTCGCCATCGATCAGCCTTCATCCGACATTATCGTCAGTAATTCACTGTTTGTTACTGGTTCCGCTCCAGTTTTTTCATTCCATCAGTCATCTCCTGCGGGTGATCAAAGTACGATTTCGAGCCAAAATTGTCGCGTACTTTCCAGCACGCTGGTTGCCGAATCCATTTGGGATATTGCGGAAGGCACAGCGGATCAAATTCCCGGAATGTTAATCAACACCGTAAACTCATTAATCGCATGCAGCGGTGAAAATACCGATCGACCGATGTTCCGCGCGAAAGGCCGTTTCAACGCATCGTCGGGAGACAATGCCGCTGTGTCGGGTCCGACACGATGGCTAGATTGGAAAACAAAAGCGTCGGTTTTCTGTGGTTGGCGGGAACTCGTGCGGATAGAAAGCGATGCCGGAAAACCAATCGTCCATTTGAACAATAAGCAAGACTGGCAGAATTTCTGGAAGCAGAGTCTTGCAGTCAATCCCTTTCATACAGAGCGCTGGCCAACGCGTCCGATTGACGATCTCGCTCGAGCGACTCCGTTTGAATTTGATGCAGGAACATTGCCGTTTGATGCCACAAAAATTACTGAATCGGGACTGCCAGGTTGCTTTATTGAGCAACTCCCCCTTCCTCTTTCCTCTCAATTCGATCGCGCGTTTGCGTGGTCGAAAAAACCGGTGATTCCCTCCGATTTTTTCGACGCTACCTCCGGCGATATTCTGACAGTCGACATCAACGAAGTAGATCTCGGACTCTGGCTGGCGAACCAGGATTTGTCACAAGGGGCGACAATAATTGCCAAGGGGTCCGGCAGATGTCCCTGCAGTCCAATCGAAATAGCTAACACGGCCGTCTCGATTCAATTTCGAGCGAAGGACGATGGTCCGCCGATTTTAGTGCCGCAGATGCCAAAAGTTCCACAGGGATTGTCGATTGTCAATCCCACTATGATCCTGGTCAGTAACGGAAAACTGGAACTTCGCGATGCGGTGATTGTTGTGGACGAGCAGATTGATAAACGGAAGGACTCCCTCCCCGAGTGGTTGCTCCGCATAGAGCAGGGAAGTTTTTCTCTCCAACATAGTTTTCTATACGTACCAAGCTCGGTATCGAATCGGTTTAAGGGATTGATTTACTGGTCGGGACTCAAGAATGACCGTTCCCAGGTCACACCTCAATCGGCGGGAGTCATCAGCGACTCGTTTTTGTATGGGCCGGACAGAATTATTTTTGGCGAACTATTCGGCCAAGTGTTGCAGGGGCGCAATTCCGTTTTTTGCAGCATGGGCAGTCTCGCAGAGTTCAAGCTCCCCGACGGTCCATCACCAAATTATGTTGATCTCGAGCGATGCACTTTTAGTCCTTCACTCTCGTTGTTTACCATATCACAGACGGGAGCGACCCCGGTCTCCACTGCGCGATTGTCGTTTTTTTCGGAAGCGTCACTCTTTGCAGCACCAAAAGATTACAGAAAGGGTGACGACTCTCGACAGGTGATATTAACGATGGCACCTAATGTTTCTCGCGATCAACTCGATTGGTGGGAATTCTCCAACGCCTACGCAGAATCGATTAAATATTTCCACTCCATCTCCGATTCCCCGTCAGGTAAACCGCAAGACTTCTCAAACGATTGGGAACAATTCTGGGGTTCCTCACGCGTTCAACGCCCTCTTGTCGACGCCAATGCCGTTGCCTTGCGTGGGCACATTAAATCGGGATCCGCCGGGGACTGGACCATCGACGATTTCAATCTCGATAGGCAATCGAAAGCCGCCAAGTGGAGCGAAACGGGGAACCCCATAGGTGCGGAGATTATCGATACCTCCGAAGAGTCACCGGTTGGAGATTCAGGAAAACGGAAAAAAACGGGCGGAACCAGTGCTGAGAAATCTCCGCAAAAGGTCAAGCCGAACTTCTAACCGGATCAAGCATCAGACACGCCCAGACTCAGCTGTCGATTTGCATTCACGTCGACGAAATGTTTCCGGTGAATTTCCCGTACCTAACTGGAGTATCGAGCGTTCGACAAAGACACCGGCTTAGTACTCTCGATGGAATGAGTGAGGTATGAATCAACCTTGGACGCCGTCCCAGCTTGCCGATTTGGCTGCCGAATTCCATCGACTGGGTTACCTCATTCTCGAACACGCATTGGATGCTGACGAAACCGCGAGGCTCAACGCCGCCGTCGACCGCCATTGGCTCAATTTTCCCGATGACTGGATTTCGCTGAGTGATTCGTTTTGTGAAGGAACAAACATTCTACCGCACACGTCTGACTTCGATGAGGTTATCGAACACTCAAAAACGTTACCCCTACTGTGTGCGATACTGGGAAAGAACATCACTTTTGAGGAATTCGCGATCATGCTTCGCAATCCGACAGCAAACCTGAACGAAATTAAAGGTTGGCATCGTGATCTTGTCCGCGAGTTTGACCGCCGCCACGAAATCGATGCGGTCTCAATAATGTATTATCTTTCTGATGTTTCGCCGACCGATCATTGCTTTTCGGTGATCCCAGAATCACATAACCGCCTGATCGATCTCAATCCGAAAGATGTGCCAATGGACGCCGGAATCGATTGCATTGGCCCCGCCGGGACCGCCGTCATTTTCCATGCCCGCGCAATCCATAACGCCCGATTGAAACAAAACAGCACCCAGCGCCGCACGTTGCAGGCGTACTACTCGAATCGCCTCGACCAGCGGACGAACGAATGGACACAAATTCCCGCCCGCCTGTACGAAAAGAATGACCAATCGCTGCCACTTCACTTTTATTCCAAATGGAACGTTACCAATATACTGGATGGCGTAGGTAAACGTCCGGAAGACATCGATCCCGCGTTACCCCTTTCGGCAGTCATAAAGGAAGTCCAACGCCGCGCGAAACTCCGGATGTAAATCGGATTCGGCCTTTGATTCCAGGGGACTCGTCGCAACGAAAAAAAGGTTTACAGCAGTGCCGTAAACCTTTGTCTGCGAAATGCCCAAGAGAGGACTCGAACCTCCACGACCGTTAAGGTCACTAGAGCCTGTTATGCACTTTGGATGGCGATTTTCGAGAGTAGGAGTCCGAGGAAGGCAAGCCAGTGCC
>JAQCEJ010000109.1 GCA_027618475.1 Planctomycetota bacterium
AGCGCGCCGCCAGTTTCAACCGCCGCAACACTCCCCCCGCGCCGCCATTTTGGACCGCCGTCAACAGTTTCGACCGACGACGAAAGTGAAAAGGCATTGTTTTCATGGCCGGTTGACTAGCGAAATACCCGTTTCGACGACAGACCGTGCATCGGCACCGATTTGCAGTCGGACGGAAATGTATCTCACATTCGATCCTGAATAGAGGGAATCAAAGACTAAAGAATAAACATTGCTCGTTACAGTTGTTGCCGTTCCACCGTTGTATTGCCGAGTGAGAGGCGCGCCGGGAGTTCCCGACCAGGCATATCGAATCGTCTCAGGATTGGTGTCGGGGTCATCACGATCGGGAACCGTATACGTTATCGATGTGGCCGTCAGTTCGGTTACGGTCAGAGCGAATTGCAATTCGGCACACATTTCGTTTAATCGCGACAGCCCTTCGTTCGTTACTCGTGCCGGTGTCAATGAGGTATCGCTGGCTTTTAGCGCGACGAACATCGCCGAATTCAGGCCGACCAGCAGAATGCCGGTCGCCAGAACCGAAATCAGGAGTTCCAGAAAGGTGAACCCCGAACGAGTTTTCGACGAGACATAATGTTTCACGGGATCGTCGCCTGACCGGTATCAGAGTTAATGGTGACCGTTTGATTCACGTCACCGCACTGGACGGTGACGGTTCCGCCGCTATCGGGTTGCCCATGCATATCAAACGAGAGAATGGTGTCTCCTCCCAATGCCGCAGATGAGAGCAGGCACGAGTAAGGTGAGGCGGTGAGATCAACGGAATACGACTGACCGGGATGATTGAGATCCGAAAGACCGGCGATCCAATACGTGCTCGACCCAAGGGTGAATTGAATCGTTCTCGTGGAACTCGATGAAATCGCATGTTGTCGCGCCAGACTTATGTCGTATTGGATTCGTCGCGCGGCGGAATTGACACGATATTGATCTAACACGAGCGCAAATTTCGGCACGGCGACCGCCGACAAAATTCCGATGATCAGAATCGCGAGAGCCGCCTCGATGAGGGTGAACCCGGGGCGTATCCGCCTCTCGCCAATCTTCCGAATTGGAGATTTTAAGACCATGGCGACTGATCCAATCGGGGGATACGAACTCTCGGATACGCAGCGACTCTCAAATCGTTGGTGGGGTCAATCACATGATGCTGTCTGTGAAAGAATAGCCCACGATTGGGGGGTGTGTTGCGAAATCGCAACATCCCGCCGCCGGATTTCGTCAATGTGGGACGAATGCTCAAAAGAAACCGGATTTTCCGGATCGCACGATCGCAGCGATTGTCGTGTTCTTACCGACTGGAATCCGGCAGTCGCTCAGCGCCGAAGACGATTTTCTTCGGGCCGAAAGCGAAGATGATGCGGCGAACGTTGAAACAACTCATCGCGATAGCGGCTCGCCGGGCGGATGAGCACATCGGCTACCGAAGCATCGAACGATCCTTGTCCCGCTACTCCCATCCGGGCCGTCAGCAGGGCGTATGCTGCCAGATCGGTATTTAAGTCGGGATTCAATCGACGGTAAGGGAGTTTGATCGCAGCCCCGTCACGACCGAAATCGTCGACATCCAGACGCTCCGTCCAGGTTCCCAGTTGTGGAAAGAGAATTGAAGAATCGAACGACCGAAACGTCGATTGCGCATACCGTTCGCCGTACAATTGCAATCGAATCTGACCCCGCACGGGAACGACGTTCTCGTTGGCATCAAGCGGCCGGACCATCACCAGCAGTCCATCCAATTCGGGGTCGCGATCCCAGTTCATAGGAAACGCCTCGATTTCGAGAGATGTAATTCGTCGTTCTCGGTCGACAGAAGTCGCTTCTCTCAGGCTGACATCCGGTTGAGGTGGAGGTGGTATCGCGCGCTCGGGAAACATCGGTTCGTCGTATCCCGGTGCAGTGGAGCCACCTGGAAACCAGAACGCGATCCGCCGTGCAAGTTCTGTTTCGGGAGTGGTATCTCCTTTAACCTCCAGCACGAGATTCAGAACATCGTCTCTGGTCAGTTGCTTTTCTTTCAAGTGAATGAGTTCAATCTCGCTCCACTCAAATGCGCTCGACAGAATGATGTCCCGTTCGGACAGACGCAGCCATAATCTTGTCTCGTCGGTTTGCGCGTCGATTACCCCGGAGACAGTTCGGCCGGTGGTGAGCTGGATGGTGAGTCGGCCCTCATCGGCCATGTCATCTCCATGCACCTGATGAGCGTCCGTGTCGATCAGACTGACGCAGAAGATCAGTCCCCACGTGAACGTATTGACGAACGGTTTCGATGGTATCGGCGACATGGCGGCGTATCTCCCTCAGGTGCAAATTCAGGAGAAATGCAATCGACGTGCCAATCGCTTGAAAGCCGGAAGAATTCTCGCTCTTGTCCATATATGGCTTGAATTTGCCCGCATCGCAATACAAATACGTGCACGATCGGGTGAAGAGGCTCACGCACAATGTTGATTTTTGTCAACGTTCTTATAGAAAATTCATGTCTCTTCCGATTGCCGGGTAGCGATACCGGAGTAAAGCCAGAGTCATCGAGCCGCAGTCTCCCGGCGTCTGTGGAATAACGTCGAAGCCGGGCATCATTTGGATTTTTGATCGGCCAGCGTTTTCAAATAAAACGCTTCCCGCTCGCTGACGTAGTCCCGATAACCTTCCGGATCGATAAACGGATTCGTCTTCGCAGTTTTCACGCGGTCGTATTTCGCATGCATGCCGTAGTAATTGCCGTGTGCCCCCAAAAAGAAATCACAAGGAAGTTCTTTCAGAACGGCGAACGTTTTGGCGAAATCTTTGGCGATGTCGGGGTAATCGGCGTTGTCGATCAGCTGGTAGCCGGGGTTCACATTCGGACTGCCGATGACCACCAAATCGTACTTTTTGTCGCCGTCGGATTCCTGCCAGGTCCAGGTGGTGCAGCCGCGAGTGTGTCCGGGAGTCGAATGGGCGACCAGCGTTGCCTCTCCCAGTTTTACTTTGTCGCCGTCGTCGAGCACACGGTCGACCTGGCAAGCGGGCCAGCGGCTGTCGGTGTAAAGGTACTGTCCCTCTCCTCCCGATGCGATTACGGTATCGTCGCCGCGCATCACATAGACTTTGGCTCCGGTGAGTTCCTGCAATCGGGCATGACCGGCAACGTGATCAGAATGGGCATGACTAGCGAGAATAATTTTGACGTCACCCATCTTGTATCCCAGAGATTCGACGGCCGCCTGAATTAGTGGAACCGTCTCGTCGAAACCGCTGTTAATCAGAATGTGTCCCTCCGATGTCGTGATTAAATAGGTGGCGAGTGCATCAGTGCCGACGTAGTATGTGTTACCGATGACACGATGAGCGGGAAATGGTCTGTCATCTGCGGCAACGACAACGCTTGCGAACGCAGTCGATACCAGGAATGTCACAACATGTCGGATCATCAGATTACCTCGTTGAGTTGTTGAATGGCTCTGAAGCGCTGCCTCATTTTAACGTACTCAAATACGCGACGAGATCGCGCAGTTGTTCAGAGGTCAACTGCTTATCAAGCCCTTGCGGCATGATCGACGTTTCGCTGCGCCTTACTTCATCGATCTCATCGCGACCGACACGAACTTCGCGACCGTCTGTGCCGACGAGATAAATCGCATCGGCCGATTCGCGGCGGATTAGACCCGTGTGCAAATTCCCCGTCACAGTAGCAATCGTGTAACTCTCGAATCCATTGGCCAGCGTGGCGCTGGGAAGGAGCACGGCCTCGGCAAGTTGCCGCGCCGTTCGGACTTTGGCAATTTGCGAAAGGTCCGGACCGACGGATCCCCCTTTTCCTGCGATCTTGTGGCAGCCGGCACAGGCGATGCGATTGCTGAAAAAGACCTGCTGTCCCAATTCAGGATTTCCTGCACCGATCTCCGATTCGATCGCATTCAAGGTCGTCAGCTGTACTTCATTTGCCACTGTCGTCGCGGGAAACTGCTTCGCGGCGGCGGCCATCACGTCGGCGGGAAATCTGGAGAATGTCGCTTGAATCCCTGCCGGAGAGAGAGAATCCTTCCCCGCCGATGCGACAAGAGCTGCAACGAGTTCGAACCCAAGTTCGGTTGCTTCATCCTTGGTGAAACGATCGTTCCGGGCGGCATTGGCGAATGACTGCAGCAATGCGGACAACTCCAAAGGGCCGGCTTCGCGCACGATTGTGATCAGAGACTGAAGTTGAGACGTCGATAGCTTTGCCAATGAAAGCGCATTCGCCGCCGTTAAGCGTTCGACGGGGGGTGTGTCGGACTGCAGCGCATCAGTCAGCAGTGTCAATTCGTTATCGTCAAGTTCAGCGCCATTATGTGTCACGAGCGCGAGAGAGGCGATACGAAGAGCGTTCGGTTGTGTGGTATCTGCTGCAGTAGCCCGAAGTGGTGCTTCAAACGGCGAAGCATCGAACGGCCGCAGACTCGCCAGCAATTGCCGTCGTACCGCTTCATCCGGGTGCGACAGCAATCGTCCGAGCGAATCGATCCAAGCTGCGGGAAGTTGCGGTTGTTCGATTCGACCGATGGCTTCGAGCAGTACGACCAATGTCGCGGCGGGTACGTCGGGGCGTGCCAATGTGTCTGTCACCAGAGATTGCACATTAACATTCGCAAAGAACGCCGGCACGGCCCCAACAATAATCGCCTGATGTGCGGGAAGCAATTCTTCCGCTAACAATGATTGACGCAGCAAATCCGTAATTTCTTCCCCCCATGTCGAATGTTTGGCAATGACATCGAGCGTCGCGTGTTGCAGATCGGCATTCGTTGTGGCCAAAAGCGGCGCAACGGCTTCGCGCGTTAACGATTCCCCGGCAATTTGATCCATCGCGATTAATGCTCCACGCTGCACGCGGGGATCTGATACGGTCAAACCGGGTTCGATGGACGAAACATCGCCGATTTCGATGAGGGCATAGATCAGCGCGTGTTCGACAAATTCATCATCGGCGGTACGGAGCGAATCGAAGATCGCCGGGACCGCTGTTGCATCGCCGATTAATCCCAAAGCTGTTGCCGCTTCACGGCGGATCGGCAATTCGTCATTGACGACGATCGTCTTCAATCGTTCGACGGCGGCACGCTCTCGCAAGACACCGACGGCATGAACGGCGGATTGTCTGACACTAGGATCTTCATCGTGGAGCGCAGCACACAAGACCGATCGGGCGGGGACAGTGCCAATGCGCGCCAGTGACCAGACGGCATTGCGGCGCAGTTCAATGTATTCAGAAGAGTTTGCGGTCGCGATGACTTTTGTCAATGTAGGAATGGAACGATTGCCTCGTGAGACAAGCATCGACACAGCACGATCGGTTATCGCAGGCGACGAATCATCAGCCATAATCATAGCTAATGCGTATGGGGAAAGATTGACCCAATCGATCGTCAGACCACGGTAACTCGCGGGATCTTTCGAACTTTCCACGTCTGTTTTTCGAATTCGATAAATCGCGCCGAAATTTCCGTGACTGAGATCTTTCGAGGTCGGGCAGCCCATCGTCAGCCAGGCACCTGTGTCGACGAGAATTAAACTTCCGTCGGCGTCTTCAAGAATATCGGCGGGATGAAAATCGCTACTCGGTGAACTGAGAAAGACTTCGTGTTCGCCGCGAAACGTCGCGCCAATTCGCTCGAGTTTGATACGAATGAGTTCGTGGGAATTGAAAAAGCAGGCAAAGAGATTTCCTTTGTATTCATCTCCGAATTGTCCTCCGCGCATCCGCACAAGCCCCGCAGGCGCCACTTGGCCCCAGCGCACCGCTGCAGGTAGAAACCGTCCCGTCTGCTTCAAGTTTGGTTCGCGCAGTCGCTCGGCGTACGTTCCGCCGTGAACCCAGTGCACGAGCGAATCGCAGCGGCCGCCGACACGATCGAAGATCGCACAGGTGCCGAGCATTTCCCCCTCAGGAGTAAAGACTACTTCAACGGGGTTGATGCCACAATGACTTTCCACGCGCACGTCGCCACCGTTGATGTCACACGAAAAAACGCTCGCCCAGTTTCCTTTGCCCGGCCCGCTGCCATCGGAGCCGACGAGGTCATAACCGAATGTGCCCCCCGAAAAGAGCAACCGGCCGGCCGGCGTGAGATACGGCCCATGCTGGTTCGCATTACCGATGAGATCCATTTCCCCGACGAGTTGTTCGCGTCGGTCGACGACGCCGTCGCCGTCGGTATCGTCGAGCTTCCACAAATAGGGAGCCGACATAATGTAGAACGAGCCGTCGTGACAGAGAGCCCCTTCGGGCATCACC
Source organism: Planctomycetota bacterium (assembly GCA_027618475.1). Classification (GTDB taxonomy): domain Bacteria; phylum Planctomycetota; class Planctomycetia; order Planctomycetales; family Planctomycetaceae; genus JAQCEJ01. The sequence continues at coordinate 6,284 of JAQCEJ010000109.1, forward strand.
ATCTGGTCGGCGAAAATTGTGCTCTTGTCGAACGTGCCATCGCCGTCGATGTCTTCGATCATGCGGACGAACCGCGGTTTCTGTTCGAGCAGCCCTTCCTTGCTGAGGTTTTGACCGTCGCTCTCGGCGATGAACAACCGCCCTCGATCGTCGAAGGCGGCCATCATCGGATACTTCACCAAGGGAGGCCCGGCGACAAGTTCGACGGTAAACCCTTCAGGAACTTCAATTGGAGGCGGGGTGAAATCGACGCTCGCATCGGCGGCAGAAGCGTCGTCGGCAAAAACCGGCGGTGAAACAGCCAGTTGAATTACGATGACGCAGAACGCGATGAATCGCCGGTTGAAAGATATCCGTCGGGAAAACATGTCAATGGTGCTCCGTATTCGAAATGATATCGGGCGATCATGGCGGCCGTTCTCAAGCGGTTTTTTTTGATGATTGTGGTAGAAAATTGTCGGAACACCAACGACATGAAAAAGCACAAACGGTCGAGGTTCAATCGTACGATTGCAAATAATGATTGAGCGTAATCCGCGGTGTGAACGAGTACAGCTTCGCATTCTGCAGATGAAATCGCAATCGAATCGGCCGGCCTTGCAACAGGTGGCAATCGGCGTTTCCTTTCCAACTCAAAATGTGGTGGACGTCGTCGGACGTCAAAGGATCAGCGTCGGTTTTGTTAAAACCTTTGATCGGGTTCCCTTCGTCATCGATGGCTTCCACACGCAACGATCCACCTTCGGCATTGGCATTGATCTCCAGTGTATCGCCGAAGAAAACCAGAGGCCTCGTGGTCAGCGTTCCTTCATCGTCACCGGCGTTGACCGAGACGAAACCGTCGAGTCGCAACGTCGCAAGTCCGACGGCATAATCGGAATCGTCGTTGTGGTATGTTCTCCAATGCCGACCACTGATGCCGGAATAGTAGAACCGGATTTCATCGCCAACAATTAACGGCGAATGAAACGGATAAATCTGCCCCCAGTCCCAATCCTTCTTGAATTCGCCATAAGGAAGAAACGTCGCTTCTTCAACAACCTTTTTCCAGTCGCGATCTTTTTTCAATTCGGCCATAGCGACCGCTCCGTCTGCAAGCACGCGCTGCCACGTCACGCCGTTTCGACTGAAAACGAGTTGATTGTCGACGCGGTCCATCCACGGCTGATCTTCGGGTATCGGCTTGATCGTTTCACCGTGGTAAGTATTGAGCAGTCCGATATAAACTCCGCCATAAGGAATCGCCGACATCGTATAAAACTCGGTGTTAAACGGCTGGTCGAGTCGGCTCTTATTGATGACCGTCAATTTGGGAGACCAGTGCAGAAAATCTTCGCTCTCGATGCGGCTGACGATGCGAACATTCGGCGGGCCGAATCGCAGATAGGCGACATAGCGATTGGTGCGGGAATCCCAAAATGGGCAGATTTGTGTGTCGCTGTACGGCACGACGGGATTCTGAGGTTCTTGTTTCCAGTGCATTCCGTCTGCTGAATACGCAATACAACTGCGTAACGACGCCGATTCGAGCGTCGGTTTGGCGAGATACAGCATTTTGTAGCGTCGCGCGGGGTCGGGATCGCGATCGTCGATCACGATACTCGGTGCGCCGATCCACGGTTCGGCGGGATCAAACGTGATGACATTCGAACCTGTATTCGGATCGACGACTTGCCGCTCCCAGACGATGCCGTCCATCGACGTGGCATACGCCGCATACGTAACGGTATCCTTGGCGTCAATCGAAACGTGATACCACATCTTAAAGAGTTGGTCGCGGTCATCGAACACGACCGCCCCGTAAGTGATGGCAAATTCCTTGGCCGGATCTCTCCGCATGATGGGATTCTGCGGATGCTTCACCGGTTGATGAAGGTGCCTGGAGACACCCTGCATCGCATCGATGATGTAATCGTCGATGAACAGTTGCTTGTCGTGAACGAGCAACGCCTCGCCCAGTATTTCGTCGTCGAGGTCTTTGAACATCCCCGGCGGTGCCTGTCGGCTTTGGGCGTGAACGGCTTCCAGAGAGAATGCCATAATCGAAACGAGACATATCGCAATCTTGCAGATCATGGGTGCATCTCCTTGCGGCGAATCCTGGTTCCAATGAGACCGAAGCGATTACGCCAGAATATCGGCGATTGGCGAACCGCCGTGGCTGATCGACATCGGGCGGCCAAGCTTGTCGTGCACCAGCGTTTCGTGGTCGATGCCCAGCGCGGTATAGATCGTCGAACAGATGTCCGACGTGCTGACCGGGTTCAGAGCCGGATACGCCGCCTGACTGTCGCTGGCACCGTACACCGTCCCTCCTTTAATTCCCGCCCCCGAGAAGAGCATCGAGTAATTGAACGTCCAATGGTCGCGGCCGGCGTTCGCATTGATCTTCGGCGTTCGCCCGAAATCGCTCATCACGAGAACGAGCGTCTCGTCAAGCAAACCGCTCTCGCTCAGATCCTGCATCAGTGCCGAATAGACGGCGTCGAGATACGGAAGATTGTAATTCTTCATCAGCGTGAAGTTCGATGAGTGCGTGTCCCAGCAATGGAGTTGGAGTTTCAACCGTTCCCAGTAGCAATCCCATGTCACATTCACAAAGCGGACTCCCGCTTCGACCAGGCGGCGGGCGATGAGAGCACTCTGCCCGAACAACGTAGGCGTGTATCGCTCACGAACTTTCGGATCGACTTTGTCGATGTCGAACGCGTCGCGGACTTTCGACGACGTGAGCAGACTCCAGGCCCGATCCTGCTGACGATTGAATCCGCCGAGACTTCCTTGCTGTTCAGCGCGAAATCGCTCGGCGTCGATTTGTTGTAAAAGACTCTGTCGCGCATTGAGGCGGTCGATCGTCATGCCGTCCTTCAGTCCGGTATTCGGAATGACAGGCATGCCGCGCAGCGGCTGCGGCTCATGCCCCACTTCCGGAGGATTGTCGACGTACGGGGCACATTCGGTATAAAGTGGATCGAACCGTGTCCCCAAAAATCCGGCCGTCGGTCCGGGCCGACGGATCGCCTGTCCCCAACCGAGATAACACGGCATGTAGACATATGCGGGAGAATCGGCTTTGCCGCCGCTGAGATACTCGCAAACCGACCCCATACTCGGCGGATGCGTTTCGGTCAGATTAACGAGATTCGTCTCGGGAAACTCCCAACCCGTGTAACTCGGCAGGCAATTGTGACATCCCGCGCGATGATTGATCGAGCGCACGAGCGCCGAGCGATCCATCCACTCGGTATGCTTCGGCAGGTGCTCACAGATATCCATGCCCGGAACGTTGGTCGCGATAGGAATGAACTCGCCGCGTATGTCGGCACTTGCCTTGGGCTTCATATCGTACATGTCTTGCCACGGGGCACCGCCGAGCAGATAGAGACAAATTACACTTTTGGCTTTGCCGTTCCAGACATGCTCGGGCTGTGACTGCTCGGCCTGAAGCAACTGTGGGAGCCCGAAGCCACCGAGCGCGGCGATGCCACCCGCTTTCAGAGTTTCGCGTCGCGTGACACCATCACAAAACTGCCGAGGACTGCCAAGCATGGTGAGCATACTTAAGCTCCGATTTCAAGGTAGGACAATTCGGGCGGGATTTATCAGTCTCTACTTAAGAAGAACTGATTGCGCGATCGAGCAAGTTTTGCGTTATTTTCTGCACACGTTCGTCCGGTCCCTGAGGACGGGACCAATGTGACCATGGTAACATATGCCCCGGCGGTGATGCAAGCCCTTGTACCCACCAAATCGTTGAGGCGTTGAACACAAAGTTCCCCTGGGGACCGGGATAAATTGTCGCCGCCCACTTGCCGGGGGTCTCTCCCCACGAGAGAACATTTCCCTCGCCGACGACTTCCAATCCCGGGATATCGGCCGGGTCCCCGTGAAATTCCCAGCCGATGAGGCCTGGAATGCGATCGCCTTTTTTCATGCCGGTCTCCGCAAACATCCAATGTTCTGGCATCGTGCAAATCCAGTCGCCGCTACCGTTGAACGGCACCACGGTTCGTGCACCAATGAGTTGCGATTCTTCCGGTCCCGAACGTTCGAACGGACCGAGAATATTCGGGTACGCCTTTTTCTCTTCGTCACTCAGTCCGCCATACGGACCGTCGCGTGTGATGATTCGCAAGGGCCGGCCATCGCTTGACGGTGTGAACGGGGCCATCATGTAACAGACATTCGCCGAGAGAAACAAAATGTTGATGCCGTTCTTCACAGCCTGCATCAGCGAATGGTATTGTCGCAAATCCCAATATTCATCGTGACCGACGCTGAAGAACGCCTTACAACGCGATGCCGATTCTGGCGTGAGAACGTCGCTATTCGAGCAATAGGTGACATCGTAGCCGTGCTGTTCGAGCCAGTAACAAAGAGGGTATTCCCAGAGCAAAAATTCTCCGGTACCGACCGATTGAGCCGACTCGATCAGAAAGGGAAATTTTCCGTAAGGCCGATCGAACGAAACGGAGACATCCGCCGCGTGAGCCGCTCGCGGGTCGGTATACAGCGAATACGAATCGGGCCATTGATTGTATGCCTGCCACGTGTTGTCGCTGCATTGGAACATCACGTCCGCCCGGCGATCATCGCGAACGATGAAAATCACAAAGCTCTGGTAATACCCGGTGCCATTGTCGTCCGTCAGTGTCGTCAAACGGCCGAGATAGACGCCGCTCGTCCAATCGTCGGGGATTTTCAATTCGGCGGATGTCTCCCACAGGCATTCACGCAGACGTTGCAGACCGACCTCCGGCAACGGCTGCGGTTTTCCGTCGAGCGGGCCCACCGTATGCATCAATCGAGCCCCAGCTCCGTCGTAATAGCCCATCCGGAAAATCTCGATCTGAAACGGCGCGGCGGGATCGGTACTGATTTTAAAATCGATCGTCTCACCGGCTGCAACACTTTGCTTCGAGCAATAACCTTCTATCTTCGGCGAGCGAATTCCGCTGCCGATGCGATCGAGTGCCACTCGCGTCACTTGCCAATCGCGACTGCCGGGTTGAGAATTCTCGGCGACAATTCGGTTGGACGTTATCGACGCCGCAGAAGCACTTTCCCCGCCGGTCATGGAAGCCAGTGACGCCGCGATAGCACCTTTGAGCACATCTCGGCGCGAGTGACCTGTTGAATCGTGCGTCATGTCATGGTTCTCTGATCAGGTAGAACGTATCTCAGCACGAATTCATGCTGACGGTCAATCGACGGGTTGAACGTTCGACGTCCTGGTGATTCCGTCGAAGCAACAGCAGTTCGATCGGTCACCACCGCATCAAGTCCATCAGAATACCAGATCAGACCGTGGAATATCAGTCGTTTACGTGCCTGTCGATGAAACCTTTTCGCTACGCGTAACGCGAACGTCAAGATTCAAGAACCCTAATTGAGCGACGCCAACAAGTACACACAAACCAAAGGTCTATTCCGTTACGAATTGAATTACACCTTCAAACTGGCTACAATTCAACCCACATTATCCATTCGCCTCATCTTAATCATTTTGACAGTCGATTCATCGACCAAACTGGAGCTCAACCTCAGTTTATAATGTCACATCGATTTCGAGTTCGGACACCATCGATGCAAAAATATTCAGTCCGTATATCAGCATTGATTGTATTCTCTTTTGTTGGTTTTGGGGCGTTTGATCCGGCGTATTCCCCGGCACAGAGCGAGGAGCCTGACGCTGAAGGTTTTTCCGAAAAAAAATCCACAGATCCTTCAAAAGACTGTCCCCCAGACGTCGCACAGGAATGCCGTGCGATTACCGACGTATTGATTCTTATGGATCTGTCCAAGAGCATGGAATCGAGTTCTCGGCTCACAATTGCTCAATGGGCCGCGTTCGACATTTTGGATTCCATCCCGCTGGGAACTCCTACGGGACTATTCGCGCTTTACGACGACGCCGAGGAAGTGCGACCGCTCGAACCACTTGACGGCGAAAGTCGAAGCAACTTGCGACGACGAATCCTCAAGCTTGTCCCATCCGGCGACGGCAAACTCTCGCGACTGGTTGGACTGGCACGTCAGCAACTTGCACGCAAACCCGATTGCAGACGGCCTTTGATCATTGTTGTGACCGACGGGCACGACTGTGAACCTTATGGCGCATTCAAAGACGTGAGTGAGCTGTTCGACCGCTTTGAAGACAGATTGCAAATCCATCTTCTTGGAGTCAACACAAATCCCGAGGCTCGCAGTAAACTCGGCGAGCTCGCAGGGACTCGAGGACACTTTTTCACCGTCTCGTCGTCGCGAGATCTATCGACGGCACTCGCCGGCATACGCAAGCAGCTCGATACAATCACTTGTTCGCGGCGCATGGAACTTGCAACGACACAAAACAGGTTGACGATCATCCGAACGGAGTTTTACTCGCTCGAACGGAAATGGCACTCGCTCAGCGAAAGAATTAAAGAATCAGAGCAGACCATCGCGGCACAGATCAAGTTGATTCACGAACTGCAAACAACCATCAAAGAACTGCAGCTGCGAATCGGCCAGTTCGAAACCGAGACCGCACGCTTCAGAACCACCGTCCGAACTCTGCAGACTCACATTGACAAACTGAACGTGCAGGTCGACGAATTAAAAAGCGAACTGATTGAAAAGAACGAACTGCTCGTCCGACGCAACTTAAAATTGGCAGAATTCAAGTCTCACGTTTCGCGACTTTCTGCTGAAAAGACCGAATTAGAAGGGGCGATTCGCGGTCTCAACCGAGACCGCGCAAAATCGGACCACGAAAAATTCATCTATCAATGCGGCATCTGGGTTTTGGGTTCAACGGTCATTGCCCTCGTGATTTCACTCGGATTCACAATCTATCGCCTGGGCCGGTCCGTCAGCCTGGAGCGCGAAACCTTTCGGCACAATGCGATCAATCAGTTGCTCGATGTCGTTCATGCAAATCAGCCGCTGGAGACAAACCCTCAGCTGTCAACTCAATCAGACCCATCAAAAGGTAGTATTCGTTCAATCAAGCCGGAAGGTAAGAACGATGATAAGCGACCGGACAATATGGCAGTTACTCTGTCTGGCGGCGAGTCTGATCGACGCGATTCATCAATAGTGATCACTGAAAAGACGATCCTGAAAGATTATCGCGTCGGACGTCGAATCGTCGAAAATTTTCAGTCGGATTCGTGTCGGATCATGGATGTCAATTACTTCGAAGCGACGTATCGCCGGGTCGCTGAAGCATACATGCAAGTTTGTCAATTTCAACTGCCGGTCTTTGGCGGATTATCGGAGTTTGACAGACTCTGGTCGATCCGAATTGATCCGAAAGAGACCTGGATGCAACTTGACGGGCGCTATCGCGGAAACGGGGCGGTTGGTGCAATGGCCTCGATCAGCAAGGCCGAAATCGTCGACCACGATGATATCTGGTCTGGTCAATTATTACCCGGAGCCGTGCTGCAAACCTGGAAGAAGCATCGCGATTTTGAACTCGCACGTGACGGAATTCGCGCGAACGACGGCGGTTATTCCTTCCTATTTCTCAATTACGTAAAGAACGGTAATGAAATTGTCGGCATGCGTATTGCCGATGAAATGTCCCATAACAATCGAGTGCTGACTCGCGATGATTTCGATTACTGGATCGCCGGAAATCTGCATTGTTAAAATAAAGAACGCCGACACAAAAGGTAGGTTAAGCTCGCAATAAACGTATCCCACAACCACCAACAGCAAATCCCCACACCGCTTGATGTTTGAAACGGAGCCTTCAAATGCCGACACCGACCGCAGTGACACCCAATAGCAGCCCCACCATCGGTGGGACTAATGTTCGAATCGACGGTCATAACTTTGTCGCCGGGGCGACGGTATTGTTTGGGGGAATTCCGGCGACGAATGTCAGCGTCAGCGGGGGAGGTACGGTCATCACCTGTTTGACTCCCTCCCGACCTGCCGGCCCGTGCGACATTGTGGTGATCAATCCGGATGATCAATCGGGAACTCTATCTTCCGTATTCACTTATAGCGACCCCAGTCCAACGATTTCGTCGGTAACTCCTTCCACCGGTCCAACGACAGGGGGAACGGCGGTAACCATCAATGGAACGAATTATCTTCCGGGAGTATCCGTTCGATTCGGAGCCATGCTGGCCAATAATGTCGTGGTCGGAGCCGGCGGATTCACGATCAGTTGTACTTCACCCACCGGGGCCTCGGGAAGTAACGATGTGATCGTGACAAATCCCGGAGGCCAATCCGCCACACGTACGGGTGGCTTTGTCTACAACAATCCTGTCCCAACGATTTCGTCGTTGACCCCTTTAACCGGTTCGACGGCGGGAGGTACAACCTTAACGATCCTGGGGACAAACTTCCTTCCCGGAGCAACGGTTCGGTTTGGTGCCATGCCCGCGAGCAATGTGGTTGTCGGAGCCGGTGGGAACTCGATCAGTTGCACGTCGCCGGCAGGCTCATCGGGTTCCTGCGATGTGATCGTGACCAACCCCGGAGGTCAGTCCGCCACACAGACAGGTGGATTCACGTATGGCGATCCCGGACTGACAATCACATCGCTGACTCCCTCCTCTGGTACAACGGCAGGAGGAACGGCGGTAACCATCAATGGAACGAATTATCTTCCGGGAGTATCCGTTCGCTTTGGAGCCATGTCCGCAACCAACGTCACACTGGGTGCCGGTGGGAACTCGATCAATTGCACTTCGCCTGCAAACGCCTCAGGGGGTTATGATGTGATCGTCACCAACCCTGGAGGGCAATCTGCTACCCGCACCGCAGGTTTTGTCTACAGTGATCCCGGACCGACGATCAACTCGCTATCTCCGGCTACCGGACCGACGGCAGGAGGGACGGCGGTAACCATCTCGGGGACGAACTTCGTCCCCGGAGCGACCCTGTTTTTTGGAGCCATGCCGGCCAACAACGTGACCGTCGGGGCGGGGGGGAATTCGATCAGTTGTACGTCGCCGGCGAATTCATCAGGGGGTTACGATGTGATCGTCACCAATCCCGGGGGGCAATCTGCGACCCGTACCGGAGGATTCGTCTATAACGACCCCGCTCCGTCAATCACATCGCTGACTCCTGCGATCGGACCGACAGCGGGGGGAACGACCGTGACAATCTCGGGAACAAATTTCGTTCCCGGGGCAACCATCCGTTTTGGGGCGATGCCGGCCAACAACGTCGTGGTCGGGGCTGGTGGAAACTCGGTGACGTGTACCTCTCCTGCCAATTCCTCCGGGGGTTACGATGTGATCATCACCAACCCGGGAGGTCAATCCGTGACCCGCACCGGAGGATTCGTCTATAGCGATCCTTTACCGACGATCTCCTCGTTGACCCCTCCGATCGGTCCGACGGCCGGGGGAACGGCGGTAACCATCTTGGGGACGAACTTCATTCCCGGAGCGACCGTTCGTTTCGGTACCATGCCAGCCCACAACGTTGTGGTCGGGGCTGGTGGTAATTCCGTGACGTGCACATCACCGGCTAATGCGACAGGGGGTTATGATGTGATCGTCACCAACCCCGGAGGTCAATCTGCCACGCGCACCGGAGGGTTCGTTTATAGCGATCCCGCACCGTCGATCTCGTCGCTGGCTCCTCCCATTGGTCCGACCGGAGGGGGAACAGCGGTATCCATCTCAGGGACGAACTTCCTTCCGGGAGCGACCGTACGCTTCGGCACCATGTCCGCCACCAACGTCGTCGTCGGGGCCGGCGGTAACTCGATCAGTTGCACATCGCCAGCCAATTCGTCCGGAGGTTACGATGTCATCGTTACCAATCCCGGAGGCCAGTCCGCCACTCGAACCGGTGGTTTTGTCTATAGCGATCCCATGCCATCAATCTCGTCACTCGCACCCTCCATCGGACCCACGGCGGGGGGAACAGCAGTAACGATTTCAGGGGCAAATTTCCTGAACGGAGCGACGATCCACTTCGGGGCGATGCCGGCTAACAACGTCGTCGTTGGGGCCGGCGGATTCTCCATCAGCTGTACATCGCCGGCCAATTCGTCCGGAGGTTACGACGTCATCGTCACCAATCCCGGAGGCCAATCCGCCACCCGGACCGGCGGTTTTGTCTACAACGACCCCGCGTTAACGATTACATCGCTGTCCCCCTCCTCAGGCCCCGTGGCGGGAGGGACCCCGGTAACGGTTTTCGGGACGAACTTCCTTCCGGGAGCGACTGTTCGTTTCGGTGCCATGCCTGCCAACAATGTGGTGCTGGGCGCCGGCGGAAACTCCATCAGTTGCACCTCACCCGGACATCCCGTTGGAGATGTGGACATCGTCGTTTTTAACCCCAGCGGCGCCTCGGCAACCCGCTCATCAGGATTTACGTACGTGTAGAACAAGTTTCAGATTGCCCGATTCTGATCGGGAAGACGTTCGCTTGCTGCCGTCTGCCGAGGGGAATTTCGACTCATTTGCCGGGTGACTCGATTGTCCTGACAACTCGAAATCCTCCATTGGGACCGCTATCACCTTCGCCATAGTGTTGGCGTGAAGCCGATCCACATCCATCGGCATCATGCGTCCAACTTCCGCCACGAACGATTCGCCGATTGGTGTCAAATTCCGCTTCAGCTCTAAGTACGGCGGCGTCTTCGCACCACTCCCAGACATTTCCATGCATATCGTATAACCCCAGTCGATTGGGTTGTTTCGTACCGACCGGTTGCGTCTGATTCATCGAATTGGTCGCAAACCATCCATACTCGATGAGATCGTCGTCCCTTTCGCCGAACGAGAACTGCGTTGTCGAGCCCGCGCGACAGGCATAATCCCATTCATCTTCTGTCGGCAATCGAATGCCGTTTCCCCCAGCGATGGTAACCGACGATTCGCCAATGCCGTAGTAGGGAGGCAATCCGCTTTTCTCGCTCAGCGCATTGCAGAAACGAACGGCGTCCAACCAACTGACCGTTTCGACCGGCCGGGACAGCTTCGTTTCCTTCTGAACCAAATCGAGCGATGTACTGGGATCGAATCCGAGAACTTCGAAAAACTGACGTCGCGACACTTCGTATGCCGAACAATAGAAAGGCTGTGAGATCGCAATCGTATCGGTCCGCTGAATTTGTTCGATGGTCGAGAATTCCATCGACTTCGCGTCCGATGCGTGTGACGTTTGTGGATCCAACTCCAGTTTTCCCGGTGGTATCAGTACGAATACGAAACCTGCGACCGATCGATCGCGAACCGGTTGGCCGAGACGCTTCGCCCACACGGCTTGAGCTTCCAATATCGAATCGGAAGTAATTGCTGTCGGGAGAAGCGATAATGGTCTCGCCTGATCGTTCTCCGTCGTAAGGTCACCGGCTGCACTTTCGATGATATCGTCATGTTTCGGTGCGATACCCGACAGTTCCGTTGTCGTCTTCGAATTTCCTGAAAACTGCACGATCGCATATCCCACGACGGCGCAAAATGCCACCCCCGCGAGCGCCATACGATACCGGCGGAGTCGAGCGATCATCCCCATCGCTGAAGGATTATGCGCCGAGGAGGGCAATCGAACCGTAACAGGAAGCGGCTTCGGTCCCTTTCGCCATTTGGTTTTTTCCGATGTGGCGATGTCAGTACCACCATCGAAGACGATAGGAATGCGTAAATTTCCCTCCTTGTTTTGCGGAGAGCCAGACGATGGCATGTCGCCAACGCCCGTTTCATACTCCCGGGCAACTTCCTCTAATAACCGGATGACTTCGGCCATTTGCGGAATGCGATCATCGGGATTCTTCGCGACCATTCTCTGCACCCGCATTTCCCATTTGACTTCCCGAACTTTGGCACGCGATTTGCGCCAAGCCCTTCAAAACAAGGGTATTTTGCCAAATCATGCCAAGGT
>JAQCEJ010000110.1 GCA_027618475.1 Planctomycetota bacterium
TTCCTGCGGTGCGCCCCCGCCACCCGACCCATTGTGTTAAACCCGATCCCCCTGCACCAATCCCAAACCCCCCTTGAGTCACTTTGTGAAATTTGGTAAAAATCTGATCCTTTCCTGAAAATCGACTCAAGTCTTGATACCGATTCACGCGAAAAAGCATCCGAAAATCTGCCAAAATTCACCCACGCCGAGTTAACAGCAACCCCTTCACACATCTGATTCTGACCCCACGCCTGCTTCATATCGTTCGAGGAACGTGCCGTTTCGAACTGAAGCTTCGTTCGGTTCCGTTCTCATCACTCCGCACTCCGCCAGGAGTATGTTCTTATGCATCGTTGCCTGATTCTGACAGGATTAGTCCTGTTCTCGTTGAATTCATTCGCCGTGGCACAAACGGCGCAATTTCCGTATGAAGCGGAGGTTGTAGCCGCCGACAATCGCGATACGTACGTGCGGAGCGGCCCCGGCCAACGGTATTATCCCACGAGCGTGTTGAAACGGGGCGATCGGGTGACCGTCCGTCGCCACGACCCCGGTGGTTGGTATATGATCGATCCCCCTGCCGGTAGTTTCAGTTGGCTGCGTGCTGAATATGTTGAGAAAAAAGGGGATGTCGGCATCGTAACCGAATCGAATGTCGTGGCCCGTGTCGGTTCGGTAATCGAACCCGAAAAACGGGAAGTCGAACAAATTCGTCTTTCGCGCGGCGACCGTGTGAAAATTCTCGGCGAACAATCTGCCGTTGTCGACGGGCGGTCGATTCGTTACTACAAAATCGAGCCCCCTCGGTTCGAATACCGCTGGATGATGGGCCAGTTTCTCGTTCCCTCTGATCCTAACCGTCGGCGTCAGGCGGCAAAAGATCCATATTGGGCTCCTCCGACAAAGGATGTGGCCAACGACGATTCGGTTCCCTCGAACCCGTCGCGCACGCACCAGACATCGGCCCAATTCGAACGCCGCGTCGATAACATCGTCGAATCTCCCGAACCTTCATCAGCCAAAGACCGCGGCAGCGAGAATCAGCGAGCGACGGCATCGACCGAAAGCCTGAACGACTCGAACACGCACGTGAGTGACGAACGCCGACTGAATTCTATTGACGACGAGTTTCGAACCATGATCGACCGCGAGCCGACGTTCTGGAATCTCGATCGACTCGAACAACAATACGAAGATGTTCAAGCAGGAACGAACAGCCCGGCGATCGCCCGGCAGGTGGTACAGCGATTGGCCGCTGTCGACCGCTATCGCAAAATTCAAGGGGAGTACGATCAATTCCTGCAGATCACAAAAACGACGAGCGCACGCGATGCACAATTGCTGGCCATGCAGCAATCGGCCGGTCTGGGACCTCAGCAACCAGTGGCGGATGCTCCGCCACCGAATTCGCCGATCCCCGATCCTGGTTTACAACGCGGGGTCGCCAACCGTCCGGTGTCCCCTCCCGTTACACCCTCGAATCCAGGAAAGCTGGATGGTGCGGGTATCGTTCAACGCTCGGCAACAACGTTTCCGGGGGCACCTCGATACGTGCTTCTGGCACCCAACGGTCGAATTCTCGCTTATCTGCAACCGGCGCGCGGGGTCAATCTCGACGACCATCTCGGTCAGGAACGAGGCGTGTACGGCGAGCGAGCGTTCAATTCATCTCTTAAGGCCGACTTGATTCACGTCCACCAGCTTATCCCGGTACGACTTCAGGTCTCGTCGCCAACGTCACGCTGAGCCGGCGGCGGCCCGACTGCGACCGCCGACTGGAAATGAAACCATTTCCAGTAAATCAGCAGCAGCGTGAAAATGAAGACGGCCGGCAGCGAAAAAAGCCCGAGATAGTTTGTCCGCCCGCTGTCGATATCAAACCACCACTGCCCCAGCTTGCCGCCGATAATCGAACCGAGTGGCATGCCAACCCCCATCGTCACAAACGTAAATAGATTTTGCGCACTGGCACGAACGTCGGGTTTACAGCGGGAATCGACAAACAGCTGAATCACGATAATCAAAAACACGTGGCACACCCCGTGCAGCGCGAGACCGAGGAGAATCAGCGTCCACGGGTGCTCGAAGGCAAAGAAGACATATCGCACCAGCCAGGCCATCATCCCGAGTGCAAACGTCGCCTTTAATCCAAATCGCTTTAAGAAAAAAGGCAGCAGGAACAGCGCAGGAAACTCCGATATCTGACCGATCAACATCACAGCGGGAATCCACTCGTTTTCGAAGCCGAGCTGTTCGAGTAATTTCGGAACCTGCAGCGTGTAGAGCGGCACGACAAGCGATAATAGAAAACTGATGAGAATCAGCAGCGTGAATGTCCGGTCCTGAAACATCTTCAGCACTTCCAGCGGAGCGAAACGCCGGCGCGATTGTGGAACCGGAGGCGTATGCGGCAGGAACACGCAAAAACTGCTGAGCGCGAACGAGAGCACGGCCGCCATGCGAAAACAATCCGACGACGACGGCGACGGTAACCACTCGAGAAACAATCCCAGATTGAACCAGAGACCGGCAGCGGCGGGGATATTATCACGCAGCCAGAGCAGCGCATCTGCCTGCCCCAACCAGACCGACAGCGCCAACCCGGCGAGCATCCAGCCGACTGTCCCCCAGACACGCACATAACCAAATTGCGATTGTGGATCGGAGAGATGCCGGAAGCTCAGCGAACTCGCGAGCGCCACGGTGGGAAAATACGCGACGGAATACAACCCGACGAGAAACAGGAGAATCAGAAAATTGTCGTTGGTTTCTTGAAATCCGAGCGTCGCATGGGGAATGCAGCTTAACGTCACCCCCCCGACAAAGTGACTGAGCGCCAGATAGCGTTCGGTCGCCAACCAGCGATCAGCCACCTGACCGACCAGCAACGGAGCAAACCACAATCCGACCGCCGTGACGGCCATCAACTGCCCCTGCTGCTCGGCGTTCAAACCGCTTTGCGTGAGGTAAAGAGGGAGGTAGGTCAGAATCGTCCCCGTGATGCCCCATTGCAGGGCCCACAAGATCGAGAGTCGCCAACGAACCGTCCACGGAAGTCGTGCCGTCATTGCCAGGAACCCACACCTTCCGGCTGACCGGCTGGAAACGTCAAAAACGAAACGTTATGCCGGGACATTTTCTGCTGAACGAGGGTCGGGTACCAGAACCTCTTCCACTGGCGGGGCCGCGATACCATCCGACGTTTCGGCAGTTGGTTGAAATAGAAAAGCAAACACGATCAATGATAACACGACTCCCACACAAGGGACGAGCCAGAACTTGCGCCAATCTGTGGTTTTTGTAGTTATACCCGTTGCAGGGTCGGTCTGTTCCGTCGTGAAAAAATGATTGAGCCATCCCGAGGCTTCGGTCCCGATCCACATGCCCAGACCATACGTCAACACGGCAAACAACGACTGCCCACTCGCTGAAATATCGGCTGGTGCGGTATTCTGCACGTGAATGAACCCGGCAGCGAAAAAGAAATCGAAGCAGATTCCGTGTAATGCCACGCCCAGCAGAATGAGGGGAAACGGTTTCTGTGCCGCAAAGAAGAAATATCGCAATCCCCATGCCGCCATTCCGACGAGAATGACGTTTTTCATTCCCCAATGATCGAGAAACCATTCGAGATTGAACAGAAAATAGATCTCGACCAACTGGCCAATCGACATGATCGGACCGACATTCTCCGACTTGACTTTGACTTCCTGCTCCAAAAACAACGACGTGAAGCTGAAGTAGAACGCCAGTGCGATCGTGATGAAGAACGAAACACCATAAAACACGGCAAACGACGGATCGGTCAACAGGCTCAAGGCTTTGACAAAGGGAATTTCAGACGAATCTGCCTGCGGCGGGGTATGTGGCAGAAAGAAACAATAAACCCCGAGAATCAACGACATCACCGCAGCGAGAATCAGCGGTCGGTTATTGACCGGTTGCCCCGGCTTGATCAGAAACTTCAGCGACCAGCCCGCGAGAATCCAACCGATCGTTCCCAAGACACGAATCGTCGGGAAATCACGAGCGGCATCGGTGACATGCGCGAATACGATCGAATTCACGAGTGCCAACGTCGGTGCATAAGCGAGCGCGTAACAGAGCGCGACGATGAAGAAAAGTCTCGGCTGCTTGATCTGCGACATCGCGTACAACAACACCGCACCGATGAGATGCGACACGGCAAGCACGTGTTCGGTCGGAAAGAATCGGTCGGCGATGGTGCCGACGAACATCGGAGCAATTACCGAACCGATCGAAACCGTCGAATAGATTCGGCCGATATCTTTTCGCGAAAATTGCAGCGTGTTGAGATAATTCCCCAGCACAACAAACCACGAACCCCAGATGGCGAATTCCAGAAAATGCAAAACCGAAAACGGAATGCGCAATTCCAGCGACAAGGGGGGAACGGGAACCGTCTCCGCAGCCAGCAACAACGTCTCGAACATGTTCACACCATCCCGATCGTCGAAAAATCCCCCCCTACGGGAGAACGACATGTTTCCGCTTCTGCTCTTTCACTTAACTATTGCGACCAAAGCAAAGATAAGCTCAAACCAAGATGATGCCGAGTTCAGCGGGTGCGGACAAGTGCCCCATTCCCTCCTCATTTGAATTTCGCCAAATTCAAGTGGGAAAACATTCCCGATTCAACATCGGATTCGATGAACTCGGCTGCAGTTCTCGTCCGTCTACACTCTGCCTCCCCCTCTTATTCGTTAAATCCGGAAAAATCGTTACAATCGACACAATTCATACATTTACTACGATACCTATTTTATCTATACTAACGGAAATATCTCTCGCGAGTTCTACTCATCCCTTCAGAGAAGGAGAAACCGTAATGTCTTTATTTAAAAGACTTTGGAACGAAGAGACTGCGGCCGTCGTCTCGGCTGAGGCGGTGATGGTTGGCTCGATCGTCGTCGTCGGGGCGACGGTGGGGCTAAAAACCGCTTCGACCGCCGTTAACGAAGAGCTGACGGATGTTGCCCACGCGATTCGCAGTCTCGATCAGAGTTACCATTATGATGGCTTCAAAACCAATCGTGCATTTACCGCGTCTTCGTCATTCACGCAAAGACCCGTGGCAGATTCGCTCCGCGACCTCTGTGGCACCGCAGACGCGACTGATGTGAGTGACGATACGTCCGCCGAAGCGAAGAAGCCGCAACTTCTGGAACCGACCCCCCCTGAAGAACCGGAGGAAGCCGAAGCCCCGAGTGCGTGACGCCGTAACACCGACCTCAAATCCGGTACTCCGGAAACAGCTGCCTTTCGTTATGATGACCGCACGGCTCATTGTGCCCCCGGTTAATCAAGGACGAAACGCGCTCGTATGGAAACGACACTGCATCGCGAACTCAAACGGTTGTATGCGGAAGTCCCGGAGGCATGCGAGGTGCAACTGGACGGTTTTCGCATCGATGCCGTGGCCGATGGCGAATTGATCGAGATTCAACATGGCTCGCTGGCTGCCATTCGTCGTAAGGTTGAGGCTCTGCTATCGCGGGGACATGTTGTCAAGGTCGTCAAACCGCTGCCACAGAAGAAATTTCTGGTGACCTATCCCTCCCGGGGCCGTGAACCTCTCCGTCAGCGGTACAGTCCCAGTCGCGGCTCGCCATTAGACGTCTTCGTCGAACTCGTGCACTTTATGACGGTCTTTCCGCATCCGGCGCTCACCATCGAAATTCTGATGACCGAGCAGGAAGAACATCGCCGCCTGCGGAAGCCAAAACGGCGCTGGGGGAAAAACTACCGACCGATCGATCTCAAGCTGCGTCAAATCTACGACCGCATCTTGCTGAAAAACGCCGATGATTTGTGGCAGTTGATCGATCCCGGTGAATTGCCCGATTGGTTCACCTCGCGCGACCTCGCCGTGGCGATTGATGCTCCCTGCTGGCTGGCACAGAAGATGACGTACTGCCTGCGCAAAGCGGGATCGATCATCGTCGCGGGAAAAAAAGGAAATGCCTGGTTATATCAACGACGCGAGGAACCGGCGGTTGTCGTTGTGCCATCAAATCACAGGCAGAAAAAGCGGGCGGCGTGACCCTCGCCGATTAGTCGCAAAGCGCTCACAGGCGGCGACCGATGGGCTAGCGCTCCGCTGCGCGTCGCGGCTAACCGGGCGTTCTGGAATTCACTCGGCGATCGACATGACCAGATCGTCTGCAACCGATTCGACGTCGTTGGCCGTCAGTTGTGTCAGGCCGTCGGCGTAGCCGACCAATAACGCAAGATCGCAGAGACGATTGATCTTTCGCGGAATGCCGCCGGTAATTTCAGCAATCGCCTGGCACGCCTCATCGCTGAAGATCGGCTGCTCGCAACCGGCGACTTGCAGGCGATGGCGCACGTAATCGGCGGTGTCCCCTTCCGAGAACGGCTTGACGACCGTCTTTACCGCCATGCGGTCTTCCAGCTCGCCCGATCGCATCATCTGCGCCAGCAACACGGGCGTTCCCACGAGCAATATCGTGAACTCCACCTGTCCCACGATCCGCAAATTGAGCAGGGAGCGAATCGTCTGAAACACCTGAAAATCGTCGATCAAGTGTACGTCTTCGAAGACAATGACCGGCGGGATATTCTTCGCCGTCAACTCGATCAGGTTCTCGCGAATGCCGTGCAACAGACGGTCAAGGCCGACTTCATCAGCGTCGACGGCGAGTTCGGGAACCGAAAGTTGAAAGGCGATGTCGTGCACGATTTCGCGCGATGTAAATTGCGATGAGAGAACGCGAACGACCGATTGCTCGTTCAATTGCAGTTCGTTTTCCAGAACATGTGTCAGATAGGTTTTGCCGATCCCGGAGGAGCCGACCAGCATACCCGCCCCCTGCCGCGAATCGATAAGGTATCGAAGCTTCAGGAGTGCCGTATGATGGCTATGCCCGGCGAAAAACCAGGACGAATCGGCATGATCGGTAAAGGGAGGATGGGCCAGTCCCCAATACGTTTCGTACATCGCAGTTGCACTTTCCCTTTGTTCGCTCAACAACCAACACCGATCGTACCGTCAATCTGTTTGATCTGACGTCATCTTGATGCGTTTAGTCCATCACCTGCCCGGGAACGATGACCGGTCCTTCATTCGTTTTCGGACGTTGTTGTTTATGCTTTTGTCCCGGTGAGGTGATCGTTGGTTCGTTCTCGGGAATGTCTTCGATCACCCCCAGTAATTTTGCCCCCCCCGAGGAAGGTGAAGGCGTTGATTCGCGACCTGGCGAAGCGTCTTGTTGAGCGCCTTTCTTACCGGCCGCTTTGGAACTGTGCATCACGAGCAGGTTCGGCCCCTTGTATTTTGATGATGTCGATTCCGCCTGAACGATCCGATCTTGCGGATCGATTACCAGCAGTGGCATGGGAACATTCTTCTGCACTTCCCCGCTGTCGTCCTGAGAATCTCTATCACGCTCACCGGGTAGTACGAAGGTCGATTGACCATCGGCGTGCAACGACGTGTCGAGATCTCGGTTGATCGCGTCGAAGTCGTCCCCTTTCCAAGTGATCTCGGTCGAAACTCCAATCTGATTTCGATGAGAATCCTGCCAGGCAAAACCTGCCCACACGACCAGACCGGCGAGTCCAACGCCAAAGGCGATGCCCATTCGTATTCTGCGACGTTCGTATTTCAGACGTTTACGCCCGAACGCATCTTCTGCGAACAGGAACGAACGAATAAAACGGCGGAACGGGAACCGAATTCGGCCGGTCCGAAAATCCATCTTCAGGCTCCCTCCTGAATGCCACAACCACCGATGGCTCGACATGAGCAGGAGATATCGGAGGGGTGAAAATTATGCCATCGATCGAAGACTGTCGATTCGATTCAACAGTCATATCGCAGGTGCCAATCAAACGAAAAGCCCCATCGATGAGCATCGGCATTCGACGATCCGAACTTGAGGATTTTTCCGATTTTGCCGGTTATTGATCTGATTTACGTATGGAGGTGGGATGTAGAGAGCTACATACAACTGATGACGAAAGCGTCTGATGTCGTTCGCGTTACGAAAACACATCCTGTCGTCAAAAATTCGTCTAGAGGTTCAATTGAAGCCGCTGTGAGTCGACAAACCTTGCTTCATATGCATGCGTTATTCCCGCAACCGCTTGCGCCAATGAATTTCGTCACGGGAGTCATGCACCAGACCATAGACGACAATCACGTTATTGTCGTACTCAAAAAAAATCGAATAGGGAAACCGCTTGACCATTGCACGCCGAAATTGCTTCTTGACCGGCGCAAACGATTCCGGTGTCGTCTTGATCGATTCGAGTAACGCCATCACGCTTACCGAAAACTCGTCTCCAAGCCCCAAACGCTGCTTGTCATACCATTCTCGGGCCTCGACAAGATCGCTCGCAACAACCGGCAGGATGATGAGCTTATTGTGCATCGCCTTCAACGAGCTTCTTGAATTGGTCGAATGTAAGCCCCGACGATGGATTGTTTTCGAAGTCGGCTTTGCGACGCTCCATTTCGCGTATCTGATTCTCATGCACGGGAATATCTTGCGGATGGGAAGCCAGATCGTCCCAGAGTGCATGGATAATAAGCAGCTTATCGCTGGGGTCAAGATCAAACAAAGCCTGCAGGGTCGCTTCGCTGACGGACATGGATTTTACCTCAACGTAAATACCGAGGCCGGAGGTTCTTAATCATCCCATCGATTATATATTCGTTTCGGTCGTTCACAACCCCAACACGTCCGCCATCGAATACATGCCGGCCCCCTTCGTCGCCACAAATTTCGCCGCTGTAAGTGCACCATAGGCATAACTGTCGCGCGTCGTACCGCGGACGTGAAATTCGAGCGACTCGCCTATCATGCCAAACACGATCGTGTGTTCGCCGACGTTATCCCCGACGCGAAGGGCATGATAGCCGATCTGGTGCTGCGGTCGTGCACCGGTCCGTCCTTGACGTCCATGAACATGCTCGGTGATCCCCAATTCATCGGCGATGATCTTGCCGAAATGCAGCGCGGTACCGCTGGGCGCATCTTCCTTGAAACGATGATGTCGTTCGATAATTTCGACGTCGACTCCACCGGGAAGTCCTTTGACCGTGTGCGCCGCGTCGCCGACGATCTTCATCATCAGATTCACCGCCAGACTCATACTCGGGGCAAATACAATCGGCGTCGACTGCGCGGCAGTCGTGACAACCTCTTTCTGATCGGGCTCGAGCCCTGTTGTCGCAGCGACGAGCGGAATCTGACGCTCGCCGCAAACCCTCGCAATCTCGACCAGTCCCGCCGGCGTCGAGAAATCGATCACGACGTCGACGCGGTCGGTCAGTTGCGGCATCAGCTTCACACCGATCGTACCCAGGCCGGCAACTTCTCCGATGTCCCGTCCCTGCAGGGGATGAGCGACATTTTCCAACGCTGCAACGACCTCTAAATCGGGATCCTGCTGCGCTAAAGTGATGACCCGCTGCCCCATTCGCCCGGCGGCTCCATTAATGGCAACTTTGAGTTGGTTCTGGTTCATGCTCAACCTTTCCCCGTTGGGGATGCGTGGGATGTCGACGAACGACCTGCGAGTATCGTTAATGCAGAATCGATTTCTGCGATGACTTCGGCATTCTGTTCGACCGAACGCCTTTTTTGCAACAGTGCCGTCACGTTTGCCGGGGAAGTTGAGTCGATTTGCGGCATTCCGTCAAGCGTCAAAGAATCGGCGAAACGAGACAACGCCCAGATGCACGCGCCGCGAATCAGAGGTTCGTCATGCTCGATGCCTGTCATCAACGATTCAAGTGATTTCCCAGACCGCTGATTTCCCAGCACGATCGCCGCGTTTCGCAGCAACGTCTTCCAACCCGTCCGTTCCATCGGCGTATGATGAAACCGTTGTTTGAATTCGTCGGACGAGATCGTCAACAGTTCGTGCAGGTCGACCCGATCGCGTCCTGCAACCGGTTGAAATGTCGGCTCGTCGGTTCGCGGAGCTTTACGATTCCAAGGGCAGACGTCCTGACACAAATCGCAACCGAACAACCACTCGCCAACCCCTTCCCGCAAATCATCGGGAACCGGCTGATCGCGCAGTTCAATCGTCAGATACGAAATGCAGCGCCGGGAATCGAGTACGTACGGTTCGACAAAGGCATCGGTCGGGCAAATATCAAGACAGCGGGTACATGTTCCGCAATGCGACGTCTCGAACGGCTGATCGGCGGGAAGATCGACATCGAGCAGCAGCGCCGCCAGAAACAACCAACTGCCGGCCTTTGTATTGATCAGCATCGTGTTCTTGCCGAACCAGCCAAGACCTGCTAATCGAGCAAAATCGCGTTCGAGCAGCGGAGCCGTGTCGATCACCGCGCGCCAGCGTTGTCCCGGCATCTGTGATTCGAAGAACGCTCCGAGTTGTTTCACCTGACGTCGAATGAAATCGTGATAATCTTCCTCTCCCCAGGCGTATCGCGACACCCGGCCGTGTCCCTCTTCCGTCGGCACCGGATCGGTCGAGCGATAATTCATCGCGAGCATCAGCACGCTCTTCACGCCGGGGAGCACAGACGAAGGATGCCGATACGCCTCCTCACGGTCGGCAAGATATTGCATTTCGCCCGCGTAGCCTTTTTCGAGCCATTCGGTAAACGCGGGGAAACCGAGCGGTGTCAACGCCGGTGCAATTCCTGCGAGTTCAAATCCCAGCCGCGCGGCCTCGGCCTTGAGCGCAATGACGAGATCGGATGGTGCGGTTGGGGCATGTGGTTCCATGCCTTAAGGGTCGAGAGTCGAGAGCGGAGAGTCAAGACCAGAGGGGGTAGCGGGCATACTCAAGCGAGCAGCGGGGCTTATCCCCGCCCTGCGACCAGTTAAATACGACGGTCAATATGAAATATCGCTGCAGCGAGGTAGTGCCGTCCGGAGTTCTGTTATACCGGTCTCGGAGACATTCGTGTTCGTGAGAGTCAACGTGAGAAGATTGTTCAATTTTTTCAGATGTTTCAGCCCTTCATCACCGACTTGTGTGTTGTCAAGATGCAACCAAACTAGAGTCGAAAGACTGCCAATATGCTTCAGTCCTTCATCACTGATCTGCGTGTTATTGAGGTTCAAATCTTTGAGACTCGTCATGCCACTGAGATGGCTTAATCCCTCATTGCTAACCCGTGTCGCGTTCAGGGACAGATAACGAAGATTCGTTAGACGACCGATCTGTTGTAATCCGTCATCGCTGATCGATGTGTCGTTTAAATTCAACTCTTGAAGAGTCGCAGAACCGCTGAGATGCCTTACCCCTTCGTCGCTGATCCGCGTATTGATGAGGATTAACCGCTCAAGGTTCGTCAGACGGCCGATATGCTTCAGTCCTTCATCGCTGATTTGCGTACTGCCAAGATACAACTGTCTAAGATTCGGCAGACGACTGATATGCTTCAGTCCCTCATCACCGATCAGTTCGTCATTTAGGTTCAACTGTTGGAGGTTCGACAATCCGGCTAGATGCCTTAACCCGTCATCACTGACCATGGTCACATTCAGCGACAAGGAATACAAGTTTGTCAGACCACCGATTTGTTTTAGCCCTTCATCGCTGATCTTCGTGTTGTAGAGCTGCAAACTCTGCAGATCTTTTAAGCTGCCGAGATGCTTTACTCCTTCATCTGCGTCTGCTCTTGCCGCAAAACGCACCGCGTAAACAGGACCAAACTTAAGCCTTATAAGCTCACCACCCGACCGCTCAATTTCCCGAATCGCAACGTTCTCGCGGTGAATCGGAAGCCATACGGCAAACGCGACTCCCGGCACGACAACCAAGAGCACAACGATGCCGAACCAGATCCATATTGGGGTGTGACGTAATTTGGGATCGGACATGATTGAATAGTTTCCTCAGCCCGATGCTGGACCCGAACGAATTGCACCTCGGAAATGACGTTACCATAAGATTCGGCTTTCACCGACACTTACGCTAACTTTGGTCGTTGAAGTTTGTCAAGCGGATTTGCGCAAAGCCACGCACAAGCTTTCGATCCAATCGTGCATCAGTCTCCGGCAGAACTTTGCAGGCTCTCGGGCTCGATGAGATTTCGCTGGTTCCGCAACCTCGCCCGCACATCACTGCGCTGCCATGCTCGCCGCTTGCAACTTCGCAAGTTGCTTCTGACCCACCTCGCGGATCCGCTCGTACGGCCACGTTTCCAAGTGCGAATATCGCGGATGCCGCGATTCCTTATACGGATCGTTGCTGGCGGCGTTGTAGCAGCAGATGAAGGCCCAGCGCGGGTCGTCACTTTGGTTCTGGTCTGAACGGTGCAGCAGATTGCAATGAAACAGCACCGCCGAACCCGGTTCGAGTTCGACGTGCACGAGTTCCAACCGATCGAGGGCGATCTGCACTCGCTCGGGGTCAGCCCCCGTTTGATCCCCCACCTGTTTGTGATCGACACGCCCCAGCCGATGCGACCCTTTGAGCACCTGAAGGCAACCGTTCGATGTTGTCGCTTTATCGATGGCGATCAGGCAACTCGCGAGTTGCGGAAACAGACAACCGTTGTGATACCAGTAGCCGTAATCCTGATGCCAGGCCCACGCACCACCGGTGCGAGGATCTTTGTAGATCATCTTGTGATGATAGTGATACACCTCGCCGTCGAGCACTTGTTCCATCGCCCCCACCAGCGGTTCGCTATGGACAATCGCCGAATAGATATCGTCGCCGAGTTCGTTCTCGACGCTCAGACGAATCGAGCCCCCTTCTCCATCGGCGCGAGAGGCGGCGGCTTCGACCCGGTTTCGATCGGCCCGCGCAACACGGCTCAGCAATTGAACGTCGGCTGGTTCAAGCAGATCATCGATGACGACAAAGCCGTCGCGATGATAAGCTGAGAGCTGGTCGGGACAGAGGTGCATTCTTTTTCTCCCTCTCCCTTGGGGAGAGGGTCGGGGTGAGGGTGTATTTTTGTTTTTCGCCTGATCGATCTCTATGTTCTTGGACTTTTTCTTTTCTCCACCTGTAACACAATCGCCTCTACAACGGAATCGAGACTCTCAAGAACATCATGATTCCAAAATCGTACAACATGGATACCTTGTTGTGTAAGGAGTATCGAACGACGCTCGTCGTACCGTCTCGCCTCCTCTGAATTATGTTGCCCGCCGTCTAGTTCGATCGCCAACAACAATTCTCGACAGTAGAAATCGAGGATGAAAGGGGGAAGAGGATGTTGCCGACGAAACTTTAATCCCATAAATTGCCGGTTTCATAACAGCATCCAGAGAAGCCGTTCCGGATCTGTTTGCTGAATTCGCAATTCACGTGCGAACTGGAGAATTTCAGCAGGCACCATTAAAGGTTTATCGAACCGTTTCATGTTGAACGGGGGGCAATGATCGAGTAATACAAAAGGCACCCTCACCCCGGCCCTCTCCCAAAGGGAGAGGGAGAAAAACCAACATCATCTGCCAGCGTTTATACGCATCCCTCGCTTCACACCCACTCTTTAATCACATTTCCATGAATGATCTTGATCGGGCGACCATCGGGTGCAGTGACATGCAGGTCTTGAGGAATGCCAAGTTTGTGATACACCGTGGCGGCGATATCGGCGCTGATGTATTCGTTCTTGACCGGGCGGCCTCCTTCTTC
The DNA here is from genome assembly GCA_027618475.1 of Planctomycetota bacterium. Classification (GTDB taxonomy): domain Bacteria; phylum Planctomycetota; class Planctomycetia; order Planctomycetales; family Planctomycetaceae; genus JAQCEJ01. The sequence goes on from JAQCEJ010000110.1 coordinate 13,612, forward strand.
GTCGGTGGCACCCAAGACCGAACCCCCGGGAATTCCCGCCCCCGCCATCACTGCGAAACCGGCCGTGGCCCAGTGATCGCGGCCGCTCGCCGAGTTGATGTTCGGCGTACGACCGAAGTCGGTCAACCAGAGCACGAGCGTGTTGTCGAGCATGCCCCGCTCTTCGAGATCGGTCAGCAATGTGGTGAGCCCCTGATCGACGCGAGGCATCAGGTTGTTTTTTAACGATGCAAAATTGTTCGCATGCGTGTCCCAACTCGGATCGGAAACCGTGACGAATCGCACGCCCGATTCGATCAACCGCCGTGCCAACAGGCAACGCTGGCCGAAGTAATTGCGACCGTAACGATCGCGGAGTTTCGGATCTTCTTTGTCGATTTCAAAAGCGAGTTTCGTTTCCGGCGCGGTGATCATTTTGAGCGCCGTCTGAAAATGCTGATCGAGCGCGCTGAACGCTTCGGGTTGCCGATCGATGTCGACCTGCAGTTGATTCAACGCCGAGAGTACGCCACGCCTGCGATTGACGCGTTCCATATTGATCCCGGACGGAGGGGTGATATCGCGAACGCTGAAATTCGCATTGTTGGGATCGGCCAGCATCTCGAAGGGATTGTAAGGCAGCCCCAGAATTCCCGCTTCGCCGCCATTGAAACTGTGATCGACGTAACTGCCAAGCTGCACGAACGGCGGCAGGGCATTCTTGAATCCCTTCTGCTGAGCGATCACCGAGCCGTATGTCGGATAGATCAACGAGGGATTGGGACGATGCCCCGACATGACCCAATGATCGGCGAACCCGTGCGAACCGTTCTCGGGATTCCAGCCCCGGAGTACGGCAAACCGATTGAGTTCTTGTGCCAGTTTCGGAGCGACTTCGGTGAACTTCACACCGGGGACTGCGGTGTCGACCACTCCAAATTCCCCGCGAATCGCTGCAGGAGCGTTCGGTTTGGGGTCCAGCGTGTCGTGATGGCTCGTCCCCCCAAGCGTCCAGACGAGAATGCAGTTGATGTCGTCGGCGGGGCCGGCCCCTTGCGCAGTGCGCTGCGAAAGCAGCGACGGTAACGCGAGCCCTAAGCCGCCGAGGGCTCCGACTTGTAACAAACCGCGACGAGTCAGCGCGGAACGTTCTGACAGATTGAGATCATGAGGGCGGGCCATAATCGGTGGGTACTCCGGTTGGGCAGGTTTCCGAATACGGTGATACAAAGGCGGGGCCACGATCAATCATTGAGTTTTTCACCGGTTGATCGATAGGTATAACCTTATCTATTTTAGAGTGTCAATCTAAGGTAATCAATCGAAATTGATATGTCGACACGCCGGAATCGGAGACGCACTGAATCACATGTTCACCATTCGAGCGACTAGAAGGAGTATCGAACCCGACACAATCGTCAAAATCGTACCGAAATTATCCTCGAGAACTCTCGGTAGAAACCCCTCCCTCATATGGAATCGGCATGCAACAGATGTAATAATAAGGGAGTGGTTATACATCCCTTGTGAACCTGACGTTTTCACCCCACCTGTTCATCCTGCCTGATCGCTGCCATACGGAGGGCTTTACATGTTGCCACGAATCTCGCCAACAGTGTTAACAGCGTTCATGGTGTGGTTACTCCCCGCACTGTGTGCCTCGGCTCAAACTCACTTTGTCGTTCAGCCGGCGAATGTCACCTTGCAGGGTCATTTTGCGCGGGCACAACTCCTGGTCACTGAGGCTCCCTCCGCCGAACAGATCACATCGAGTTCTCAAGATCTCACCAGCGTGGCACAGTTTGCTTCGACGGCCCCCGAGATCGTCACCATACTTGAAGGGGGAATGATTCAGGCCGTCGCCGACGGTGAGACAACTATCACCGTCACCGTGAACGGAGTGTCGAGCACGATTCCCGTAACGGTCACCGGCATTGCCGGCGCTCCGAACATTCGCTTTAACGAAGAAGTCGGCCCGATTCTCAGCAAAGCGGGCTGCAACATGGGAGCCTGCCACGCCAGCCAATATGGCAAAGGGGGCTTTAAACTTTCAGTCTTCGGTTTCGAGCCCGATCAGGATCGCAATTACATCTTCCGCGATCAGCAACAGCGCAGAGTAAACTTTCTCGAACCCGAAAAAAGTCTCTTCCTGCAAAAACCGACAATGGAAGTCCCGCATGGCGGCAGCCGCCGTCTGCATGTCGACTCGACCGATTACAATATGCTCGTCGAGTGGATTCGAAATGGAGCACCCGGCCCCAAAGCCGATGCGCTGACGGTGACCAAAGTGACGGTGACCCCTTCGCAGCGTCTCGCCAAATTGAACGATCGCCAACAATTGCGTGTCGAAGCGACATACAGCGACGGATCGGTTCGCGATGTCACCTGCTGGGCGAAATTCGACTCGATGGACGAAGCGGTGCTCAGCGTCAATCATTCCGGCATTGTGACGGCGATCAGTGAAGGGCAGGCACCGGTCATGGCCCGCTTCGAAGGTCAGGCTGAAATCTGCACGTTCGTGATTCCGCTGAAGTCCGATTTTCAATTGACCGACTGGCAGAATCTGAATTACGTCGACGAACTGGCTTCGAAAAAATTTATTGAGCTTGGCATACAACCGTCGGGATTGTGCGATGACGCGACGTTTCTCCGCCGGGCGTATCTCGATGCGACCGGAACGGTCCCCTCGATCGAAGCGACGAAAGCCTTTCTCGCGTCGACCGACCCGAATAAGCGAACGCTGCTGGTCGACAGCCTGCTCGGAATGACGGGCAACCCCGAACTTGACATCCACAACGACGCCTACGCGGCCTATTGGACACTCAAATGGTCGGACCTGTTGAAGAACACCAGCCGCAAGGTAGGCGAACAGGGGATGTGGTCGCTGCATAACTGGATGAAAGAACAATTTCGCACGAATCAGACGTTCGACAAATTCGTTCGCGAATTAGTAACAGCAAAGGGCTCGACGTTCAGTAACGGCCCCGCCAATTATTATCGCGCCAACGGCGATTTGTACGACCTCACGGAATCTACCGCTCAGTTATTCCTCGGCGTGCGTCTGCAATGCGCCAAATGTCATCATCACCCGTTCGAAAAATATAGCCAGGGGGATTACTACAGCTTCGCCGCCTTCTTCTCACGTGTGGGGAACAAGAACAGTTCTGAATTCGGCCTGTTCGGCGGTGAATCGGTGATCGTCGTTCGCTCGACCGGTGGCGTCAATCACCCCAAGACCGGCAAAGTCCTCGAACCGACGCCGCTCGAAGGAACACCTTCAGATCATCCGCTCGATCGGCGGATACCGCTCGCCGACTGGCTGACGTCGCAGGAAAACAGTTTCTTTGCGAAATCGATCGTGAACCGATACGTTTCTTATCTGCTCGGTCGCGGACTGGTCGAACCGGTCGACGACATGCGGGCGACCAATCCTCCGTCCAACGTCGAACTGATGGACGCCCTCGCGGCCGATTTCGCCACCAGCGGTTTCAACATCAAACAACTGATGCGGTCGATCATGACGTCGCGGTTGTATCAACTCGATTCGCAGCCGACTCTTGAAAATCAGGCCGATTCGAAGTTTTACAGTCACTTTCTGGTGAAGCGTCTCTCTGCCGAACCGTTGCTCGACGCCATCGATACCGCATGCGGCACGCAGACCAAGTTCAAGAGCCTGCCGTTGGGAACGAAAGCGATCGAACTGCCGGATGCCGAGTATCCCGATTACTTTTTGACGACGTTCGCGAAACCGAAACGGGCCAGTGTCTGCGAATGCGAACGGGTTGCCGACGAAAGTCTCGCCCAGGCCCTGCATACATTGAACGGCGATACCCTGGCGGGAAAAATTGCCGACGGTAGCGCACGCATCGCCAAAGCGGTCGCCGATACCACCCGCACTCCCGACGACATTGTGACCGAGATTTATCTTGCAACATTATGCCGTGCTCCCTCGGCGGAAGAACTGGCCACGTGCCAACGTCTATTGACCGAAAGTCCCTCGCCCAAAGAGTTCTACGAAGACCTCCTCTGGGCATTGATGAATTCGAAACATTTTCTGTTCGTGCATTAAACCCTCTCCCGCCGGGAGAAGAGATTAACTTGTTCCCAAGCTCCGCTTGGGAACACACCTTGCGAAGCTCCGCTTCGCCGAGTCTGAGAGAGCATACAAAAAAATCATCGACGATTATTTTTTGAATGACTACTAGCAGTTTCATAACCCTCTGGACGACGGATTTTTTAGGGCCATTTGACCATTTATTCTGCCGCCAACCGGGTTATGAAACCAGTTCTAACACCGACACGAGCCTTAATCATATAGGGGAAGCAGAGCTTCCAAGACTTGCGTTCCCAAGCGGAGCTTGGGAACGAGAAGAACATTTTCTGTTCGTGCATTAAACCCTCTCCCAGTGGGAGAGGGTCGCCGCGCAGCGGCGGGGTGAGGGGAGATATCAACACTCAATCGCCAGCAAATACGAAACAACGTCTTTT
>JAQCEJ010000018.1 GCA_027618475.1 Planctomycetota bacterium
CATCGCCGTAAAACCGGTAGATTATTAACGTCAGCACTGACTTTGGGGGGAAGAATTGCACAAACAGAGCAAACTGACCTTGCAAAACTCAGTAAATACGGAGAATGTATAGGGTTAGCATTTCAAGTTGTGGACGATCTCCTGGACCTGCGTGGGGAACAGGAAAAGTTAGGAAAAAGCGTGCAGAAAGATGCCCAACGCGGCAAACTCACGTATCCCGCTCTTTTGGGAGAAGCCGAAAGTCGAAAACGGGCTAGTGCATTGGTAGCGGAGGCTATCGCTTGTACGGAACCGTTTGGGGAACGTGGCCGACGTCTGGTCGCTTTAGCGCAGTTCGTTCTGGAACGCGATCATTAGGAATGTCCGTTCAATGCCATTAAAATTATTACCCGCGATAACGTCACCTCGCGATCTCCATCAGTTTTCGAAAGATGAACTCGTACTCCTGTCTCAGGAAATTCGCGACGTGCTTTGCAACGTCGTGCAGGCGCGACCAGCCCATTTCGCGAGTAATCTCGGTGTCGTCGAACTTTGCATCGCGCTGCATCTGGTCTTCGACTTTTCGAAAGACCGGCTCATCTGGGATACCGGGCACCAGATTTATCCTCATAAACTGGTGACCGGTCGGTTTCATGAATTTCAGACGATTCGTGAGCGCGGCGGGTTGATGGGGTATCCCAACCCGAACGAAAGCCCGTACGATTTATTTATGACCGGACACGCTGGGTCAAGCGTTTCGACGGTGCTCGGCCTCAAAGCGGGCGACGACCTGCTCGGCCAGGACGATCGCAAATCGGTCGCCGTCATCGGCGACGGAGCACTCCCTTCGGGGATTGTCTTCGAAGCGATGAACAATGCCGCCGGATTGAACAAAGATCTACTCGTCATTCTCAATGACAACAAAATGGGAATTTGCCCGCGTGTCGGCGGACTTGCTTCATATCTCGACAAAGCTCGCGTTGCACCGTTTTACAATGGACTGAAGCGCGATATCTCATGGCTGCTCAATCATGTGCCGCTGGTCGGTGAACCGGTCGAACAGATGCTCGGGCAGTTCAAGGATGGTATCAAGGCGTTTCTGCATGGCGGCATGTTATTTGAAGAAATGGGCTTCCGTTATATCGGCCCGGTCGACGGTCACGACATCACTTCGCTGCGCCGATCGCTCGAACTGGTGAAAGAAGTCAAAGGCCCTGTGCTATTGCATGTCTTCACCGAGAAAGGACACGGTTTCGAACCGGCGTGCAAAGACCCCGTCAAATTCCACACCCCTGCCCCGTTCCGCCGCACCAGCGATAACGAAATCGAGCCGATCAAGAAATCGTCCAGCCGCGCTTACACGACCGCAATGAGCGAAGCCATACACGCCGCGATGATCCGTGACGAAAAAGTTACTGTAATGACCGCCGCTATGTGTGCAGGAAATGATCTCGGACGCATTCGCGACGAGTTTCCGACGCGGTTCTTCGATACCGGCATCTGCGAAAGTCATGCCGTCGCATTTGCTGCCGGCATGGCCAAGGCCGGGTTGCGACCGATCGTCGACATTTACAGCACGTTTTTGCAGCGGAGCTTCGACCAGATCTTTCAGGAAGTCGCGCTGCAGAATCTTCCTGTCACGTTCTGCCTCGATCGTGCCGGACTGTGTGGTCCCGACGGACCGACGCATCATGGTACATTCGACAACACCTACATGAGGACGTTTCCGAACATTACCGTCATGGCTCCCGGTGACGAAGAAGACGTCGCCGCCATGCTTGATTTCTCGCTACATCACGACGGCCCCTGCTCAATTCGTTATCCCAAAGCAAACGTCGAACGGGTTAGCCGTTCGCTTACTCCGATGCAACACGGCAAGGCCGAAGTGTTCAGCTGGGGAACCGACGGGATGCTGATCGCCTATGGTTCGCTGTTCCCCACCTGTGTGCGGGCTGCGCAAAAACTCAAAAACGACGGCCTCGATGTCGGCGTCATCAACGCCCGTTTTCTCCGTCCGCTCGATTCGGAGATTTTGCATCGCGCCATCGAAGAAGCGGGATTTGTGATCACGGTCGAAGAGAGTTCACTCAACGGTGGATTCGGCTCAGCCGTACTTGAAGATGCGAATGCAGCAGGACTGCGCACCGATCGTATCCGCCGACTGGGAATCCCCGATCGCTTCATCGAGCATGGCGACCGAAATGAATTGCTCGCCGATCTCAAGCTGAATGAAGCCGGTATCATTGCGACCGCTATGTCGCTGGCCGACCAGGAACAGTTTGTGTAAATCACGTCAACCAAACTCCAGTCGATCGGTGGAACCGATTTGTTTTCAAGGAGGATGAACGCGATGATACGTCGACGGCTCACGTTTGTGATCATCATTTGTGGCTTGACGACGCCGATTTTTGCCGACTCCGTATCACTCACCGAATCGGTTAACGATGCGCGCGTATTCGAAGTTGAGGGAACGGTCGATATTTCGGGTACGCTCGAAACGCCGGTCGGTCAGGGAAAATCGCAGTCTCTACCACTGAAGGCCAAAGGGACAATTCACTTCAAAGAACGGCGACTTCCCGGATCAGGTCGCGATGCGGAATCGCTCCGCATGTTTCGCGAGTACCTTCCCGATCTCGGCAGCGAAATTGAAGTCCGCAATCAGATCGCCTCGCTACGATTACGTCCCGCCCGGCGTTTGATCATTGCACAGGGAAGACGTGAAGGAACCGAATACTTCACCCCGCTCGGCTCGCTCTTATACAACGAACTGGAATTGCTGCAATTCCCCGGTGAATCGTTGTGCTGCATCGGTATGTTGCCGCTCAATCCCGTAGAGGCGGGAGAAACCTGGCACCCGGAAAGCTGGGTCGTACAGATGCTCACAGGAATCGACGCCGTCCTCAAATCGGAGTTGACCTGCACGCTCATAAAGGTCGAGTCAGGCCTCGCCACGATATCGTACACCGGACTTGTTGAAGGCGCTGATGATGGTGCCGAAGGGACGATGGTTATCAACGGTGAATTCGATTATGACTTGAAACAGCATCACATCGCCAGATTCAAGCAGGAACAGTCTGAAACGCGCTCGATCGGTGCCGTTTCACCGGGACTCAAAGTCAAAGCGACAACAACCTGGACCCGCAAACCGACCTCTGAAATCGGCAACCTGACAGACGACCAGACAGACCGCATTCCGCTCGACCCCGAGCCCGAATGGCTGCTGCTCAGCATGGAATCGCCGTGGAACATTCGCTTCGAATACGATCGCAACTGGCATCTGTTTCACGAAACCGACAAGGCCGCGGTGTTTCGGCTCGTGGAAGAGGGATCGGTTGTCGCACAGTTCAACATCACCAATATCGACGACGCCTCGCCCGGAGAGCATACCTCCGAAGAGATTTTTCAAGCCGATATTCGTGAATCTCTGGGAAGTCGTCTCCAAGAGATAACCAAAGCCGAACAGCTGAAAACCGACGACAATCGTTTTTTGTATCGTGTCACGGCCGTCGGAGCCGCAAAAACCAAAAACGATGAAGGTGAAGAAAAGACGATCAACATGACATGGTTTTATTACCTCTGTGCCGCACCAAACGGCGAACAGGTGGCATTCGTGTTTTCGGTCGAGACCAGCGTTGTCGAGCAACTCGCCAATCGCGACCTGGGAATCGTGCAAAGTTTGAAATTCACGAAACCGGGCAAAGAACCAGAAATTGCGAAGTAGTTGCAGGGTGGGAATGTCGTCGACCGCAGCTGCGCTGGCTAAACGATACCCCCTCGTCCATTCGCAGGGTTGCTCCCTCTTGGCATGAAGGCTTAGACTGTCGTTATCCTTGATGGATTTCGATGAACTTCATAGACCTCACGCACGGTAGTCCCTATGACATCCCACCCTTCCAGCGACGGAAAAAATCGACTCTCCACTTTCGTATCTTGCGGCGTCATTTTGACATTGTTGTCGGGTACTCCTGGTCTCGTGAACTCACAAGAAATCATTCAACCGGCACATGTTCCAGGATTTTCGCGGTTGTTCGACAAGAAAGAACAATTACCTCGGGAACGTCACCAACTCGCCGGACGCATTCTGCTTGGCGAACTCAACTGCGTGTCGTGTCATCGTGCCAAAGAAGCGATGATCACAGCGTCTCCCATTCTCCAACGCTCGGCCCCGGTTCTGGATCATATTGGCAGCCGTGTTCGGCCCGAGTGGTTGCATAATTTTCTTTCCGATCCCCACGTTTTCAAGCCAGGAACGGCGATGCCTGACATGCTCGCCGGAATGAACGACGACCAGCGTCAATCGACTGTCGAAGCGCTTGTCCATTTTCTGGCATCGACGGGTTCCGTCGCCGAAATGATGGCTGACCGCGCCGCTATCGAAAGAGGCCAGACGCAGTTTCATCGACTCGGCTGTGTTGCCTGTCACGGTCCCCATCCACTTGATCCACAACTCACCGCCGAAGCTGCGACTGTGAACGATATTCGCGGTGATTCGGAGAGCGACGACGACGAATTTCGACCCTACGATCCCGGTCCCTCGTCGTCGGCATTCTTCGTGCCTCTCGGTCGTCCGGCAAAAAAATATACGGTATTTAGCCTCAAGACGTTTCTTCTCGATCCACTCGCTGTTCGCCCCTCAGGCCGCATGCCCGCGTTTCCATTGACCGAAGACGAGGCGACAGATCTTGCAGCGTACTTTTTTCGAGATTCTGAATTCACACCGAATGTTACCTGGAAATACTACGAAGGTAATTGGAATGTTCTACCTAATTTCGACGACCTAAATCCAGCGGCCGAAGGAGTCGCCGTCGGATTTGATCTCTCCTCCGCCCCGCGTAAAAACCAGTTCGGCATGAGGTTCTCCGGCTATCTGCATCTTGTCGCCAATGGAAAGTATAAGTTTTATCTCGGTTCAGATGACGGCAGCCGACTGACGATCAATAACCAGGAGATCGTCAATGTCGACGGCACTCATCCGTATCAACAAAAAACCCAAGAGCAGGAATTTTCTGAAGGGATTTACCCAATCGTCGTCGACTACTTTCAAGGAGGAGGCGAATGGGTTGTAACCGCCGAATATGAAGGCCCAGGTATACCGCGACAGCCGCTGGCCACCGCCGTAACACTGACCGCCGACGAAAAACCACTAACGGCCACACACTTCCATGTCGATCCCGAGTTGGCAGCACGCGGCCGCGTACTGTTCGGAGAACTGGGTTGTGCCGCGTGTCATACGTTGCGTGAGAACGGATCGCCGATCCCCTTCCCCTCGCATGACAAGATCCCCGCGCTCACGGCACTCGATCCGCGCGCAGCAAGCGGTTGTCTCGGGGATAATCCTAAACCGATCGTGCCACGCTATCCGCTGAATGAACCGCAATTACTCTCGTTGCGAACGACAATCACAGCATTGAAAAAGCCCTCCTTCGACAAACCCGCCGACAATCAGCTGGAAGCAGTACTTCAAGATCGCATACATCAGACGCTCGCTATTTTCAATTGTTATGCCTGTCATCGGCGAGGTGAACTCGGCGGTGTCACACGGGACATCAACGAATACTTCACGACCACAACCCCAGAAATGGGAGATGAAGGACGATTGCCACCGACGCTTACCGGTATCGGTGACAAGCTGACGACTGAGTGGATGAAAAAAATCTTCAATGAAGGAACCAACGATCGCCCTTATATGCATTCACGCATGCCGAAGTTCGGACTTGAAAACGTCGGACACCTCGTCGATGTTCTTCCAAAACTCGATCTGGTTACGGCGAGCAAAAAACCTGAATCTCTCGAATCGCCGCATCGCATGAAATCAAACGGCCGCTTTCTCGCCGGAGATAAAGCGCTGTCCTGTATCAAATGCCATCGCTTCGGCCAGCATGCCGGCACAGGACTGTCGTCGATCGATCTCACCACCATGACACAACGTCTCCGCGAGGACTGGTATTACCGTTACATGCTCAATCCGCAAGATTACCGTCCCGGAACTCGCATGCCCGCGCCGTGGCCGTTCGGTCAGGCGACGGTACGAAACGTTCTCGAGGGGAACGCGACACAGCAGATGATGGCCGTCTGGGATTATCTTCAAGAGGGCCCGCAGGCCCCTGTACCGACGGGGTTAATCGCCGAGGCGATTGAATTGATTCCGGAATCAACGCCAATTGTCTATCGTAATTTTATTGAAGGTGTCAATCCGCGTGCGATTGCCGTCGGATATCCCGAGAAGGTCCACCTGACGTTCGACGCCGAAAACTGCAACTGGGCTCTCATCTGGCACGGCCAGTTCATCGACGCTTCGAGGCATTGGACCGGGCGCGGGCCGGGGTTTCAACGCCCTCTTGGAGATCATGTCGTTTCGTTCGACAGTCGTTCTGCATTCGCCGAACTCGAAAATAAAGAGACCGCCTGGCCAACATCGGCACCTTCAGAACAAAAGATCTCGTTTCGAGGTTATCGACTCGATGCCAAACGCCGACCGATTTTCCGATACCGCATTTCTTCGTTTGCCGTCGAAGATTACCCCGAGCCACTGATCGACAATACGCACCCTGAACCGGGCTGGCGTCGAACGGTGACCGTAACAGCCGATGAATCAATTCAAAAGCCAACAAAGTTATGGTTTAGGGTGGCTAATGGATCGTCGATTTCTCTCATTGATGACGGTTCGTATCTGGTGAATGATACGCTACGGATCAAAATCGACAGCATGACAGAACCGCTTGTCCGTACAGTCGATAATCATTCCGAACTAATGATTCCCGTCACATTAGTTGACGGCAAGTCGACATTCGTCATCGATATGATCTGGTGAATCAGACAACAGGAATACATCGTGATGCGATTCTTGAGTTTTTTATCCGTTCTGGCTATGGGGACGTTACTTCCAGCACAGGAAAACCCGTCGACGGAGGCCGACTATTATCGGCTTCTGACACTTCCTATCCCCGAAGAACTCGTGCTTGAAATCGGAGGCATGGAGCTGCTTCCTGACGGAAAACTCGCCGTAGCCACACGACGTGGCGACATTTATCTCGTGAACAACGCGCTGACCGACCCGATAGAGAAGGTCACCTATCAGCTCTACGCCGAGGGATTACACGAAATTCTAGGGCTCGACTTCAAAAACGGCTCGCTCTACGCCACGCATCGTTGTGAAGTGACGAAACTCACCGATGAAGATGGCGACGGACAAGCTGACCTCTTCGACACCGTCAGTGCCGCCTGGGGCATCACCGGCGATTATCACGAATATGCGTTCGGTTCAGACTTCGACGCCGAAGGAAACATCTGGGTTGTGCTTTGCCTGACCGGATCATTTTCCTCTGAAGCGAAATATCGCGGCTGGTGTCTGCGCATCACTCCTGAGGGCCATGTCATTCCGACGTGCAGCGGCATTCGCTCTCCCGGTGGAATCGAAAGCAATCACAAAGGGGAGATGTTCTTCACTGAAAATCAGGGCCCGTGGAACGGCATGTGTGCACTCAAGCATCTCAAACCCGGCGGCTTCGTCGGCCATCCCGCAGGATTTCGCTGGTACGACCTGCCGGAGGTCGCAAATGTCATGGGCCCAAAACCTCTCGAACCCGAGAGCGGGTCGCGAATTCACATTCAATGCGAGCGAATTCCCGAACTCGTGCCTCCGGCAATTCTGTTTCCGTACAAAAAGATGGGGCAATCGGCCAGCGGTATCGCCTGCGATGAAAGCGACGGCAAGTTCGGACCGTTCGCCCATCAGATGTTCGTGGGAGACCAATCGGCGAGCACCGTGATGCGTGTTTATCTCGAAGAGGTAAACGGTGTGTATCAGGGTGCATGTTTCCCGTTTCGCGAAGGATTCGCCTCAGGAACATTGCCGCTCGAAATGATGCCCGACGGCACGATGATGGTCGGCGGTACAAATCGCGGGTGGGGTTCGCGCGGCCCGGCTCCCTTTTCGCTCGAACGACTGATCTGGACGGGAAAAGTTCCGTTTGAAATCCATGAGATGCACATCCAACCCGATGGTTTTGAGCTGACGTTTACACAGTCCATCGACGCCGCAACCGCAGCAGACGTCGCTTCGTATACCATCGAAACGTACACGAATATCTATCAAGCCAGTTACGGCAGTCCCGAAGTCGATCACACCGCCCCTCAAATCAACAAAGCCATCGTTGGCGACGACCGAAAAAGCGTCCGCTTGATCATCGACGGCCTGCAGATCGGCCACGTTCATGAACTGCATGCCGACGGTGTGCGTTCATCCAAGGGATTGCCGTTATTGCATCCTGCCGCATATTACACGCTGAATCAAATTCCCATAAAATAAAGGGGGTATTCACGGCTCTTTGCAGGTGAACGCCTATTTCAATTTCATAAATACATAGCGGTCTTCAAATGCAGATTCACACGGACGAATTTATTCAGGTTCGAATATTGAATTTTCATCTGTGTTCATCTGCGAAAATCTGTGGACAGAATCCGCCACCCTCGAAACGGCGAGACACTCACTGTGTAAACACAAAGGAAAAAATGTCATGGCCAAAATCAAGATCGGACAGATCGGCGTCGGACATGCACATGCGGGCAAACTCGGCGTCTATCGCCGACTGACTGACGATTTCGAAGTCGTCGGTATCGTCGAGTCCAACGACGATCTACGCAAACGCGCCGAAGGCAAAGATCCCTACCGCGATCTCACATGGATGACGCAAGAACAACTGCTCAATGTCCCCGACCTGCAGGCCGTGATGGTTGAGACCGAAGTCAAAAATCTCCTCGACACCGCCGAGTCGTGCATCGCCGCAGGAAAGCACGTTCATCTCGATAAACCGGCGGGGGAGAACTACCCGCAGTACAAGCGAATCCTTAACGAGGCCGCCAGTAAGCACCTGATGGTGCAGATGGGATACATGTACCGTTACAGTCCGGCGATCATCATGTTGAGAGAATTTCTGAATCGAGGATGGCTCGGTGATGTGTTCGAAGTTCACACGGTCATGAGCAAAGTGGTCGATGCCGGCACACGCAAACAGCTTGCCGAATATCCCGGAGGGATTTTCTTCGAACTCGCCTGCCACATCACCGATCTTGTCATTGGAATTCTTGGGAAGCCCGACACCGTTCACGCGTACCCACGGCACTCAGGCAACTATGATGATATGCTGCTCGATAATATGCTCGCCGTGTGTGAGTATCCTAAAGCGACGGCGACGATCAAATCGGCTTGTATCGAGGTCGATGGATTCGCGAGACGGCATCTTGTCGTCTGCGGAACAGAAGGAACTTTTCACATTCAGCCGCTCGATGATCCTGCCGTCCGCATGGCTCTTTCACAACCTCGCGGAAAATATGTGAAGGGGTATCAGGATGTCACGTTGCCGGCGTTTGAACGATACAGTGCCGATGCCATCGACATGGCAAAGATCATCCGCGGCGAGAAAGATTCTGACTTCAGTTATGACCACGATCTCGCCGTGCAAGAGACGGTTTTGCGTGCATGCAACTTGCCGCTGGAGTAAAAAAGAAGAGAGGGAGGATACGATCTTAGCAAGCTGCGTTCTCTCTTCATTCCCGTCTTTGCGTCGAATGTTTTCGCGTCGTTAGTCTCCGCCGGAGCTGAGGATTTCCATCTGCGAACCCGCACGAGGCGGGTGACGGCCCATACGTTCAGACGCTCGTTCTCGGCGCACCTGATTGAAGGAGGCTATGATATCAGAACGGTGCAGGAACTGCTGGGGCACAGTGATGTTAGAACAACGATGATACATACTCACGTGCTGAATCAAGGGGGTCGCGGAGTTCGCAGTCCCGCGGATTTTGATATGTTGGGTTCCGAATAACGTGCGCACGTTATTCGGAATGGTTCTGGATAAACAATAGTTGGGCAGCATAAACATGACTCGCATTCGACTTGAATACTTTGACCAAAACGAAGACTTCGCGCCCTGCCTGCCGTGTGAGGCAACGGTTCTAAAACGTGTCGCAACATCCAACGTTGATGATTGGTATCTTGTTGAACTTGATCAACCTATTGAATACCAAATCAAGGTCGGAGATCCGTATAGATATAGGTTGGTGGAAACGAATCATTTACTAATCAGGTCACGCTGGACCGATCACCCCATTGGAGACATCGAACCAACATCCGTGTTTATTGTGCTCGTCGAGCGAGAGCAGTTGCCACTCGTTACACCACTTCAAATTGAGCAGTACCATCATGTTGCATGGGGTATGTGTCATACACTCAGCAATGCTGCCCAACAAGGCGCTCCAGGTGACGACGCAATGCGGCGCGCCTGAGCTTGGTCGTTCGGCGGCGGAAGCCATGGGATGAGCGGCGGGGTGGCTGTAGAGGCTTGGCGAGGCCCCAGCGGAGCGCGCGGTCGATGGGGCCCGCCCCTGCCAACCGGCGGCAACAACTACGGGCAGGTTCCCAACAGCGCAACGTCGCGTGTGATCGGCGAGATTTGTTCGCCGACGAACACCACGGCTAACCGCTGTCGCCGCGTTCGCGGCTCTCATCTTATTGACGCCGCACGGTTACACGCTATCGCGGCCTTCGCCGCTGAAATCCATCGATCGCAAATTGACAATGCCACAAACCCACCCGGTCAGATGCATTCCGTCTGACTCCCCATCACCCCCTCTCTCATTCTCCCAATTTGTGTCTCCGCAATTGCATCCAGACAACCATGTCGGCTATCCTGAAGGATCGAAAACACCCGCCTCCCGTTCACCCGCCGGAGATACGTTCTATGATTCTGCGTTCTCGCACCCTACCGTTCGCTCTGACCATCGTTCTTGCCTCGCTATCAACGACAGCGGCAGACGACTTCCGCCTTCAGGCCCGCACGCGCATCGAGACCAAACCTGATACGGGGCGCTATCACGCGGTCGTGGAAGACAAGACCTGGGATCCGGCGAAGACCGCTCTTATCGTTTGCGATATGTGGGATTTGCATCACTGTTTAAATGCCACTCGTCGTGGGGCAGAAATGGCTCCGCGGATGAATGCCCTGCTCAAGGAATGCCGCAGTCGCGGCGTACAGATCATTCATGCTCCGAGCGGATGCATGGACGCCTACAAAGATCACCCCGCCCGAAAACAGGCGATGCTAATTCCCAGATCGAAAAATCTTCCCGATGAGATCGGTAACTGGTGTTATAGCATTCCCGCCGAGGAAAAAGGTGTCTACCCAATCGATCAGTCGGACGGGGGCGAAGACGATGATCTCGCCGAACATAAGGTCTGGGCCGAAAAGCTGACCGCCATGGGCCGCGACCCGCGCCGACCCTGGAAGTCACAAACCGATCTGCTTGATATCGAAGAGGGAGATCTCATCAGCGACAGCGGCGAAGAGATCTGGAGTGCTCTCGAACTTAAAGGAATCGACAACGTCCTGCTGCTCGGCGTGCATGCCAATATGTGTGTTCTCGGGCGTCCGTTCGGATTGCGGCAAATGTCGCGCAACGGCAAGAACGTGCTGCTCGTCCGCGACATGACCGACACGATGTACAACCCCGAAAAATCCCCGTTCGTCAGCCATTTCACGGGGACCGATCTGATCGTCGAACATATCGAAAAATTCGTCTGCCCGACGATCACCAGCGATCAAATTCTCGGAGGCGAACCGCTCGTATTTGCCGGTGACAAACGCCCTCATCTTGTGATGGTCATTGGCGAAGACGAATACAAAACGGAAGTCAGCCTGCCCAAGTTCGCGCTGAGACATCTCGGCAAAGATTTTCGTATCAGCACCGTCTTTTCGAGCGAAGAAAATCCGTATGATTTCCCCGGTATGGAAGTGGTCGACGACGCCGACGTGCTGTTGATCTCCACACGCCGCCGAGTAATTCCCGCCACAGACATGGCCCGTATCAGAAAGTTCATCGATGCCGGCAAGCCTGTCGTTGGTATCCGCACAGCAAGTCATGCGTTCGCTTTACGAAAGGGGCAGGAAATTCCTGAAGGATACGCCGATTGGCCACGGTTCGATCTGGAGGTACTCGGCTGCAACTACAATCTGCACTACAAGAGCAAACCCGAAGGCGAACCTTCGTCTATGATTTCAATGATCCCGGACGCGATGAAACATCCGATTCTCAAGAATTTCCCTCCCGAAGAATTCGGGGTACGTTCGACGCTGTATCTTTCCAAGCCCCTCGTCGATTCGGCAACGCCGCTTCTGATGGGGAATTCAGACGATGCCGCTTCCCCTGAACCGGTTGCTTGGACGAACAAACGCCCAGACGGCGGGATGGTCTTCTATACCTCAATGGGACACATCGAGGACTTCAATGTGCCGCAATTCCGCCGGTTATTGCGGAACGGCATCTATTATGTCGCCGGGTTGGATATCCCTGAGGATCTCCCTGCTGCGGACGATGCCGTTGATTATTCGGCCAACTGGCAACCGCTCAAAGTCCCCGGCACATGGGACGAGAACTCGGATGGGGCTCTCAACGACTACGATGGTATTGCCTGGTATCGTTGCTGGGTCAAACTCCCCGAGAACTGGTCGAAACGGGATATGGAACTCGCCATCGAACATCTCGACAATGCCCACGAGGCCTACATCGACGGCAAGAAACTTGGCGGTGCTGGATCGTTTCCGCCGAATTATGCGAGTGGCCTGGAAGCCCCACAGCGCTATAAAGTCGCTCGCGAATTATTAGGAAATTACGAATATCATCTCATCGCACTTCGGGTGTACGACCACGACGGTCGCGGTGGATTCAAGGGACTTCCGCCGAAACTTATCGGCGGTCCCGAGGCAATCCAGCTCAAAGGCGAGTGGATGTTCCATCTCGGAGACGACATGAACTGGGCAACCCCCGGTCAGGCCACTCCCACCGAAGTAGCCGTCTATTCAAAAGCCATTCCCCTGTCGGAACTCTCACAAGCCGGCCCTGCACGCGGAGAAGGCGATCTCGGCGTACAGCCTCCGGAAGAAACCGTCGCCAGATTTGAACTGGCAGAGGGACTGATCGCTGAACCTGTAGTTGCCGAACCCGAGGTCCGTCAACCCCTTTTCATGCAGTTCGACGAACGGGGCCGATTGTGGGTCATGAATTATCTGCAATACCCCTACCCCGAAGGGCTGACGATGCTCAGCCGCGATCGTTACTGGCGTGCGGTGTACGACAAAGTGCCGCTGCCGCCTCCGCACGGCGACAAGGGACACGACATCATTTCCATTCACGAAGATACCGATGGTGACGGCCAATTCGATTCGCACAAACACTTCGTCGAAGGGCTTAATATCGCCAGTTCGTTCGCTGTAGGCCGCGGCGGCGTGTGGGTCGTGAACCCGCCGTATCTCCTCTTTTACCCCGATCGCGATCACGATGACGTACCTGACGGCGACCCCGTCGTCCATCTCGAAGGCTTCGGTATGGAAGACACGCACTCCGTCGCCAATTCGCTTCGCTTCGGACCTGACGGCTGGCTGTATGGAGCCCAGGGAAGCACCGTCAGTGGTTCGGTCAAACGCCCCGGAGATAAAACAGCCGTCCATTCGATGGGACAGGCAATCTGGCGATATCATCCCGAAACGCGGAGATACGAAATTTTCGCCGAAGGAGGAGGTAACAGTTTCAGTTGTGAATTCGACGAAAAGGGACGTGTCTTCTCCGGGACCAACGGCGGCGACACGCGCGGTTATCATTACATTCAAGGAGCCTATTATCAAAAAGGGTTCGGTAAGCACGGACCGCTGTCGAATCCGTATGCGCTGGGCTATTTCATGGCGATGAAGCATCATCCGGTCCCCCGCTTCACACATAACTTCATTATTTATCAAGAGACGTCGCTTCCCGAGCAATATCAGAATAAAATCTTCGGGATCGAGCCACTGCAAGGCCGTGTTGTGTTAAGCGATTTTCAACCGTTTGCCTCTTCGTTTGAGACCAATGATATCGGATACGCTGTGGTGAGCGGCGACCCGTGGTTCCGGCCTGTCGATATCAAGACCGGCCCAGACGGGGCGATCTATATCGCCGATTTTTACGAAGCAAAAATTCAACACCTGCAACACTTCGGCGGAGAAATCGATAAATCAAACGGGCGCGTTTATCGGCTTAAAAGTGCCGACACAAGGCCTGTGCAACCGTTCGATCTCGCGAAACTCTCGACACCGGATCTCATCGAATACCTGAAACATCCGAACAAATGGTATAGGCAAACAGTCCAAAGGTTGCTCGGCGATCGTGTCGATCGTTCGATTGTCCCGACGCTTGAACAATGGCTCGATGAAGGCGATCCGCAACTTGCGCTCGAATCGCTGTGGGGCATCCATTTGAGCGGAGGATTCAATGACCGCATCGTGCTCAAGGCCCTTCATCACACCGATGCGAACGTCCGCTCGTGGGCCGTGCGCCTGATTTGTGACAATCGCACGGTCTCGCCCGTTGTGACGAAGACGCTCGCCGAACTGGCCGCCACGGAACCCGATGTGCACGTTCGAGTTCAACTGGCGGCCTCTGCAAAACGGCTTCCTGCGGCCAGTTCGCTCCCTATCGTGGCTAATCTCGCAACTCATGATGAGGATAACGTCGATCTGCATGTACCACTCTTGCTGTGGTGGGCGATCGAAGATAAAGCGGAATCGAATCGCGAAGCCGTCGTCGAATTGTTCCGCGATTCAACATTCTGGAATCGAGAAATCGTCAAGTCGACGCTTATCGAACGAGTCATGCGACGGTATGCACTCGCCGGCACGCGCACCGATTTGCTCACCTGTGCCGAATTGCTAAAGCTCTCGCCGTCACCGGAAGCGACCGACCTCCTTATCGCCGGATTCGAGACGGCATTTAAAGGCCGTTCTCTCGCCGAGTTGCCGACGGAACTCGCCCAGGCCCTATCGGAAACCGGCCGGTCATCGCCCATCCTGGATCTACGTCAAGGCAAGCCCGAAGCGGTCGAGAAGGCGATCACCCTCATCGCCAATGCTAATGAAGACGCACAAAAGCGTCTTGATTACATCCAGGTTTTCGGTGAAATCCACCAACCTTCGAGTGTTCCCATCCTACTGGATGTGATCGAGTCTTCTCCCGACGATAGTCTGAGAACCGCGGCCATCATGGCGCTTCAACAATACGGCGATGACGAAATCGCCAGGCGAATCATCGCTTTGTATCCCCAGCTGTCTGAGGATGTCCGCGGTGTCGCACAGACACTGTTTACCAGCCGTAAATCGTGGACGAAAACATTTTTAGCAGCAATCGAAGCCGGCGTGATCGATCCTTCCGTGATTTCAATCGACGTCGCCCGCAAGATGACGATTTTCGGCGACGACGAAATCGCCGCCGCCGTCGCCAAGCACTGGGGCGAAATTGAAGGAGCGACAACCGCCCAGATGCAAGAACAAATCGCCCATTTGACCGATCTCGTGCAGACCGGCGACGCCAACCGTCGTAACGGTAAAGAACTGTTCGCAAAGACGTGCGGAAAGTGTCACAAACTGTTCGACGAAGGAGGCCAGATCGGCCCCGATCTCACGCCGTTCAAACGCAACGATGTGCAGAATATGGTCGCGAACATCGTGAACCCCAGCGCGGAAGTTCGCGAAGGATTTGAAACCTATCTCGCCGTAACAGTGGATGGCCGCGTCGTACAGGGATTTCTGGTTGATCGTGATCCGCAAGTGGTGACGCTCCGCGGCGCCGACGGCCAAAACGTGTCGCTTCCCCAGGATGAGATCGACGAAATGCTCCCACAGAAAAAATCGCTGATGCCCGAGAACGTGCTCAAAGACTTGACCGAACAACAGATTCGCGATCTGTTTTCGTACTTAAGAAGTTCCCAACCGCTGGCGGAATGAATTGTCATCCGGTAAGACACAGGTCAGGCAACGGTAAGGCGACAGGAGAAATCACTCAGCTGACGAACGGTACAACCTTTGACACGAGTGTTCATCGTAAATTCGTGATTCGCGCAGAGCACGTAGACTTGGTTTGAAAACTGAGCATTCGCCGGAGAAATTCTCATGATCGTTCGTCTTGCAATCATTGTTTGCTTCTTCGTCGTGACCCTGAATTCTTCGGTGTCGATATCTTCTCGGACATATGCTTCACAAGACAATATTCCCCTCCGGCCGAATGTGCTTATCGTCCTTTGCGACGATCTCGGCTACGGCGATCTGGCGTGTTACGGACATCCCGAGATCAAGACGCCGAACCTCGATCGTTTCGCGAAAGAGGGTCTACGATTGACGAGCTGTTATGCCTCGCACGCGAATTGTTCTCCCTCGCGAGCGGGACTGATGACCGGTCGCACACCGTTTCGCGCTGGGATTCATAACTGGATTCCTTATCTCTCACCGATGCACTTGCGTTCGCATGAAATCACGATCGCAACAGTTTTGCAACAGGCCGATTACGAAACCTGTCACGTCGGCAAATGGCATTTGAACGGATGGTTCAATCTGCCGGGACAGCCGCAACCCATCGACCACGGTTTCGATCACTGGTGTAGTACACAAAACAACGCACTTCCTGATCATCGTGAACCTTACAATTTTGTTCGCAATGGTGTGCCGCTCGGCCCGCAGCAGGGATATTCATCGGAGATCGTCGCTACAGAGTCGATCCGTTGGCTCCGAGATGGACGTGATCCAGGAAAACAATTTTTTCTCTTCGTCTGTTTTCATGAACCTCACGAACCGATCGCCACACGACCTCGCTATGCGGAGATGTACATGTCATCCGACGATCCCAGCCGGTCGAACTATTTTGGGAACGTAACTCAGATGGATGTCGCCTTTGGAAGAATCATGCGAGAGCTCGATCGCACAGGACTCGATGACAACACTTTTGTATTTTTCACCTCCGATAACGGACCGGCACGCACCGGATATCACAATGTTGGCTCGTCCGGCCCATTGCGTGAATTCAAAGGACACATGTATGAAGGAGGCCTGCGTGTTCCTGGTATCGTCCGCTGGCCCGGGCACATCGCACCAGGTTCTGATAGCGATGAACCGGTCTGCGGCGTCGACATATTGCCCACGATTTGCGAGATCGCAGGCATTGCCCCACCTACCGAACGTTCGCTGGATGGAACGAGTATTGTCTCGCTCTTTACTGAAAAATCGATCGAACGGTCCATTCCACTCTATTGGCAGTTCAATGGTTCTTCGAGCGCCCCGAAAGTCGCCCTCCGAAAAGGAGACTGGAAAATTCTCGCCATGCTCGATACCGAACCCAAAGATCGAGCCGGCATTACCGATGAAGATTCCCGCGGCATTAAATCTGCCAAAATCACCGGCTATGAGCTCTACAATCTCCGCAATGACATTGGAGAAACAACCGATCTCGCCGCGAGCGAACCCGATAAACTCCGCGAACTGAAACACGAACTGGATAAAAAATACGACGAAGTCCGCGAAGAGACACCCACCTGGCCCGCGTGGATATTCGCACGATACGAAGGCCAGCGAATCCGCTGGCCGGAATACAGGGCAAAGCCGAGGGAAAAGTAACAACGAAAATCAATCCTGACTTCATGACTATAATTATCTGCTATTCCGGCCGCAGAGGAAGAAAGTTGTATAATTCCAAAATCGTGCCTCGAAATCATGATACGCCGAAGATTTGGGAGTTAACGGCACTCGCCCCCGCAGCGTCATCCTTATAATGCACGACGAAAATCCGATCGTCGTCAAGCTGCGTCCACCCCGAATTGCCCTGACCGTACCCTGCCGCACTCGCTTCAATTTCGACGATATAATCGGGCTGGTACTGATCGGGATATCCGTTGGTTGCTAACCACGAGAATGCCTGCCGTGTTGCCTGTGGATCGTAGTAAACCGCCGAGAATTTTATCTAGGCGCTATACCCGGTGACATCAGGGGTAATGTTCGCCGGATACACGTTGGGCATTGTTCGCGAGACTTTCTCGGCTTTTTTCGTTGAGCCCTTCGACTCGTTGCCGAATTCGATGCGTAATCGCTTACTGTCCTTACGGAAGTACCCACTCTGACCATGATGTCTTCGCTTCGCCAGAACCAGACAATTAAAGATGTCTCGGTTTATTAAGATCATTGTCCGGCCTCATAGAGGCCAACTACAAAAGCTCACTTGGCCTTTACGCCAGAATTCCTTTGACGACTTCCCCATGCACGTCCGTCAGGCGAAAATCTCGTCCCTGATATTTAAACGTCAGGCGTTCGTGGTCGATGCCGAGTTGGTTTAGGATTGTTGCGTTCAAATCGTGGATGTGGACCGGGTTCTCGGTGATGTTGTAGCTGAAATCGTCGGTCTCGCCGTAGGTCTGACCTTCCTTCACGCCCCCGCCGGCTAACCAGTAACAGAAATTTCTGGGGTGGTGGTCGCGACCGTAGTTTTCGTTGGTGAGCGTTCCCTGGCTGTAGACGGTGCGGCCGAATTCGCCTCCCCAGACGACGAGGGTGTCGTCGAGCATGCCGCGCTGCTTGAGGTCTTTGATCAGGCCCGCCATGCCGTGGTCGACGTCTTTGCATTGCAGCGCGATGTCACCGGGAAGATTGCCGTGCTGGTCCCACCCGCGCAAATAAATTTGAATGAACCGCACGTTTCGCTCGGCTAAACGTCGGGCCAACAGACAATTCGCGGCGAATGTTCCCTTCTTGTGCACCTCGGGTCCGTAGAGGTTCAGCGTCGCTTCGGTTTCGTCGGTGATGTCGGTGAGTTCGGGAATCGAGAACTGCATCCGGTACGCCATTTCGTATTGGGCGATGCGGGTGTTGATTTCGGGATCGCCGATTTGATCGAGTTGCAACGCGTTGAGTTTCGCGAGTCCGTCGAGCATCTGCCGGCGGGTTTTGTCGCTGACTCCCGGCGAGTTCGACAGGAACAGCACCGGGTCGCCGCTCGTGCGGAGCGAGACCCCTTGATGCGTCGTCGGCAGGAAACCCGGTCCCCAGAGCCGTTCGTAGATCGCCTGATCGTTGCCGCGCGTCCAACTCGAATGGAGCACAACATAGGTCGGCAGGTCGCGGTTCATGCTGCCGAGTCCGTAGGAGACCCAGGCCCCTGCACTCGGCCGGCCGGGAAGCTGCGAGCCGGTCATCAGATACGTGACCGCCGGGTCGTGGTTAATCGCTTCGGTGTAGATCGATTTGACGATGGTGACGTCGTCGACCACTTCGCTGAACTTCGGTAATAGTTCGGTAACAAGTGTCCCCGACTTGCCGTGGCGATGGAATTTGAATTTTGACGGCGCGACCGGAAACCGCGCCTGCCCCGACGTCATGGTGGTGATGCGCTGTCCCATGCGGACCGAATCGGGGAGTTCCTGGTCGAAATGTTCTTTGAGCTGCGGCTTGTGATCGAACAAGTCCAATTGCGAAGGACCGCCGTTCATCACGAGACTGATGATGCGTTTGGCTCTGGGAGCGTGATGCGGTGTGCCGAGAATGCCGGGGGAGATCCGCGAGAGGTCATCGCCGGCGGGGATGTTGGCGGCATAGCCGTCGGCGGCAAGCAGTGACGACAACGCCGCCGCCCCAACGCCAAGCGAGGCGTTCTTGAGGAGTTGGCGTCGGGTGTGGAGGAGGGAGTGCTGGTGAATGGGATGCATGAGTTTGTCTTTCGATTTTGCGACTTCGGTTTAAGGCTTGGCTATATGGTCTGCAATGACGATAACCAGTCTCGTTCCCCTCTGGACAATGATTTTTGTCGTCCGAGAATTCCAAATCATCGTCAATCAGTGCATGTTCACAGTTTATGTCTTTCAGCGGCGAATGCCGCCCAGAACGTAACGATGCAATCTAGAATGAAACCATTTGTTTTTGCTGATTCCTGTCACTCGATTCTTGGCTAATTCGTTATCGTCTCGTCCAAATTCAATATCAAATTCGCAATCATCGTCCACGTGGCAAGGTCGGGGACACTTAATGTTTCGTCTCTGGGTGTCGTGCCGACGGTGACGAGCTTTAACGCCGCTTCGGGGTCGGCGTCGTATTCGGCTTTGTGCGATTGATAGAGTTGTTCGAAGATCGTCATCTCCTGTTCGGTCGGCGTTCTCGCCGTCGCGAGTTTGAAAGCGTGGGCGATTTTTTCCTGAGGCGAGGCGGTCGCTTCGGTCATCATCCGTTCGGCGAGATGCCGTGCGGCTTCGACGTATTGTTCGTCGTTCATCAGTGCCAGCGCCTGCAACGGCGTATTGGTTCTGGCCCGTTTGACGGTGCAGGCTTCGCGCGACGGGGCATCGAACGTCGTCATGGCCGGAGGGGGTGCCGTCCGTTTCCAGAACGTATAAATGCTGCGGCGGAACAGGGCATTCCCTTCGTCGCGGGTGTATTTCATCGTGTTGCTGCCGGTGAAGGCGACCGCTTCCCAGATGCCATCGGGCTGATAAGGCCGCACGCTCTTGCCACCGATCTTGCGGACGAGCAGCCCGCTGATCGCCAGCATGTTGTCGCGAATCATCTCGGCGTCCATGCGATGCCGGGGTCCGCGAGCGAGCAGAATGTTTTCGGGATCTTTGTCGACGTGTTGTTCGGTGACGTGAGCCGATTGACGAAACGTCGCCGAAGTGACGATCAGCCGCTGCATCGCTTTGATGTCCCAACCACTCTCGACAAAGCGAACGGCAAGCCAGTCGAGCAGTTCGGGATGCGAAGGCCATTCCCCCTGCGAGCCGAAATCTTCAGTCGTGCGGACAATCCCCTGTCCGAAATATTGCTGCCAGAATCGATTGACGGCGACGCGCGACGTCAGCGGATGTGCCGGGTCAACCAGCCATTTCGCCAGCGTCAACCGATTTCGCGGGGCATCCACCGGAAGCGCCGGCAACACACTCGGCACATCGGGAACGACCGGTTGGTCGTTATCGGGTTTGTCATACTCCCCGCGTGTCAGAACGAATGTCGGTTTCGGCGTCGGCAGGTCTTCCATCACAAGTGTCGCGGGGATTTGTCCATCGAGTGATGCGATTTTCTGATTGAGGTCGTCTCGTTCTTTCTGCAACGGAACGAACACATCGCGAGATTTCGAGTAGACGTTTTCGACGAAATAATTCTGCAGTTGTTTCTGCTGTTCATCGCTCCGTTCGGCTGCCGGTTTCTTGATGATCTCGATGATAGCTGCCGGAGCCGTCGGTTTTTCGGCGGTTCCTTCGACGGTCGACCAGGCGAGGAGAGAATCGTACTCGGTGCCGGCTTGGGGCGTTTTCGTGACGAGACCGGCTTTGTCCCAATAGACCGTGCCGTCGAACTGAGTGAATGCCCAGCCGTTGACCTGGCTTCCTGATGCGAGTCCGACGGTCGCGGCGTCGACTTCGAGACGCACCCATTCGCCGGTCTTGGGCAACTCGCCCATGCGGAACCGCGCGGGTGATTCGTCAGCTCCCCATGCGATCAGATTTTCGCCCCAGATGGCGCGATGCTCCCACTGGCCGTCGTTCCATTGCAGCATAATTTCGCGCGGCGGATTGGCGGGGTCAAGGTAGACATAGGCGAAGAATCTATCTCCTTCACCGATGCGCAGCGTCGGATTGGCCCCGGTGAAGAAGTGCTGGCTGAGACCGGTCGCTGTCCGCGTGTGCGATTTCTCGCCGCTGTAGACCGGTGCATCTTGAGCTGCAACGAACTTCCAGCTCGCCTCTGTGCCGTCGTTCCCTTCGGGTTTAGCGCCGGGGGGAAGTGCGTCGTCGATCCAGGCGTATTCTTTCGGTTCGGAGAGGTTCAGCGATTCGGAATTTTCGGGCTCGACGTATTCGATTTGTGCGAGGGCCTCGTTGATTTTCTGCTGAACCATCGGCAGTTGCGATTTCAATGCCGCCATTTCTTCAGACTGTTCGGGCGTAGGGACTTTGACGATCGGCGGCGGCAACAACGCGTTGCCGTCCATCGCCCGTTCAGTCACGCTGTAGAAGTAGGCATAAAGTTGATAGAACTCTTTCTGCGAAATCGGATCGTACTTGTGTTCGTGGCAAACGGCACAGCCCATTGTCAGGCCCATCCAGACCGTCGACGTCGTCTCGACGCGGTCGACGGCGTAGCGAACATAATATTCTTCGTCGATCGATCCTCCTTCGCTGGTCGTCACGTTGCAACGATTGAATCCCGTCGCAATGCGCTGTTCGAGCGTCGGCTCGGGAAGCAGATCGCCGGCGAGTTGTTCGATCGTAAATCGATCGAATGGCAAATTGCGATTGAAGGCATCGATCACCCAGTCGCGATACGGCCAGAGAGAACGTTCGTTGTCGAGATGCAGTCCGTGCGTATCGCCGTAGCGTGCCACGTCGAGCCAGTAGCGGCACATATGCTCGCCATAGGCAGCTGAATCGAGAAGCCGGTCGACCACCTTTTCGTATGCGCCTGGCGACTCGTCGGCGAGAAAGGCGTCGACATCGGCAGGTGTCGGCGGCAGACCGGTGAGGGCGAACGTCACCCGGCGAATGAGCGTAATCTTGTCGGCTTCGGGATTTGGTGCGAGTCCCTCGGCTTCGAGGCGATTGAGAATGAAGTAATCGATTTCGTTTCGCGGAAAACCGGTGCGATGAACCGCAGGAATTTCCGGTTTTTCGGGGCGAATGAACGACCAGTGATTTTCGAAGACCGCTCCTTGTTCGACCCACTCGCGAATAAGGTTCTTCTGCGCGTCGGTGAGATTGTGATCGAAGCCCGGCGGCGGCATGACGACATCGGGATCGGTCGAGATCAGACGCTGATAGAGTTCGCTGCCGTCGGGATCGCCGGGGACGACATACGATGTATTCGCCGGGCGCCGAGCGCACCTCGGATATCGAGACGGAGGTCGGCTTTGCGTTTTTTGTCGTCCTGACCGTGACAGGCAAAGCAGTTATTCGAAAGGAGCGGGCGAATGTCGCGATTGAAGTCGATCGGTCGGTCGGCGGCGTGGGCCGTCAGCGCGAAAAACAACGATCCGACCGTCGCAAGCAGAGTGGGCTGGTATTTCATCGTCGTCATCATTTCCTTCGCAAAGTTTGGATTGATGGTCTGAGAATCCATTCAGCTATTCTAATCTGTCGATCAGGGTGCAGTACAGTGATTTGCCGCGTGAAGCTCTCCCCCAGGCTTCACGGCGCCGAAAAGAGACTTTCTGCTGGTCGGCGAACCACTAATCATGTGGTTTGTTTTCGTCCCGGCAAATTGCGTTTAGCGGCCGAAGTGAATATCTTTAAGACGTTTTACGAACCACGGTCTCTGACACGAAGAGGAACTCGCCATGAACCGTACTCCCGTCATTGCTCCTGTACTCTGTGGATTGCTCGCGCTCGCATTGCTCACCGATATCTCGGAAGGGGGACGCCGACGTCGGCGATGCTGTCAACCGGCCGATTCGTGTTGTGTCATACCGACGGCCGGAGACGTTCCGGCGGACGACGCACCGCTCGAAGCCGCCCCTGCTCCCGAGCCGGAACCATCTGCTGAACCGGACGCTCCTCCCCCCTCCCCAGCAACCGAAGACACGCCCGATGAAAGCGGCGAAACGACCGACGTCATTTTCCCCTTCGACGGCGAGACGCTCGACGGCTGGGACGGCAATCCCAAATTCTGGTCGGTCGAAGAGGGATGTATTACAGGCCGCACGACAGAAGAAAACCCCACCGAAGGGAATACGTTTCTCATCTGGCGCGGTGGCGAAGTCGGTGACTTCGAACTCGAACTCGAATATAAAATCGTCGACGGCAACTCGGGAATTCAATACCGCAGCTTCGAAGTTGAAGATGCCAAATGGGTCATCGGGGGCTATCAGGGGGATTTCGAGGCGGGCGATACTTATTCCGGAATTCTCTACGGCGAACGCTTCCGCGGCATTCTTGCCAATCGCGGACAGAAGACCGTCATCAATGCTGATCATAAACCCGAAGTCGTCGGCATCGTGGGCGATTCGGCAGAGATCCAGACACACATCAAAAAAGAAGACTGGAATCACTACAAAATCACCGCGAAAGGTTTTCACTTCGTCCACGAAATCAACGGCGTCGTAACCGCCGAGTGCACCGACGAAGATGCCGAAATGCGACGTGCAACCGGTTTGCTCGCGCTGCAGTTGCACGCCGGGCCGCCGATGACGGTGCAGTTTCGGAACATCCAGTTGACACCCCTCGAAGTGGACGATTCAACCGAAGCGACTTCGCTTAAGAAGAAGGCGAAAGTTGTTTTCGTTGCCGGAGTGCCCAGTCACGCCTATGGCGACCACGAACATCGGGCCGGTTGTCTGCTGCTCGAAAAAGGATTGAACGAAGGAATGCCCAACATCGAGACGACTGTCGTTATCAACGGCTGGCCGGAAGATATCACCGTCTTCGACGGTGCAGATACGATTGTCGTTTATTCCGACGGCGGCCAGCGACATCCGCTCAACGAGCATCTCGCTGATGTCGATGCACTGATGAAAAAAGGGATCGGGCTGGTCTGCATTCATTACGCGGTTGAAGTGCCGAAAGGTGAACCGGGGAACGCGCTGCTGGACTGGACCGGAGGCTATTTCGAGACCGACTGGTCGGTCAATCCGCACTGGACCGCCGATTATGAAGCGTTTCCTCAACACCCGATCGCGACGGGGGTGAATCCATTTACGATTAACGACGAATGGTACTATCATATGCGATTTCGCCCCGAGATGCAGGACGTCGAACCGATTCTAACTGCCGTTCCACCGGAGGATTCTCTCAGCCGCCCTGACGGCCCGCACAGCGGCAACCCGTTCGTGCGGGCGAAAATCGGCCAGCCGCAACATATGGCCTGGGCTTACGCTCGACCGGATGGGGGACGCGGCTTCGGTTTCACCGGCGGACACGTCCACTGGAACTGGGGAAACGACGATTTTCGCAAACTCGTGCTGAATGCCATCGTCTGGACGGCGGGACTCGATGTCCCTGCCTCCGGTGTCTACTCGAAACCACTGACACTCGAAGAACTCGAAGCCAATCAGGACGACGAAGTCCCTGCCGATTTCAACCGCGAACGCATTCAGGCGTTGTTGGATGAGTGGCATCGCAAGTAAGGTGAGTGGGGCAAGTGCGACTCAAGCTGATTTCTGCGTGTGTACTTGCTTGCTATCGGATCGACGCGAACGGGGATACTCAATAGCCGATGGTGTTGTAATGGAAGCAACAGAATTTGTATGGATGTTTCCGTGCTACATCCTCGCCCGCAACTATGCATTTGATGTCAATGGCGAATTGATTCTCGATAACAACATCAGGTTTGTCACACCTGAAATCACGGACGGAGGTCCAAGGGGTATTGGTATTTTTACCGATAGCGATCTAGCCGAAAGCTTTCTCAATGAATCAGTAGATAATGATCAGTTGGCTCTGCTAAAAATCTCGACGCCATCTGAACTTGCGCGATTCTTGCGGTCTGCTCAAGGCACCTATCGCTACATTGTCATAGACAAAAATCGAAAGACTCAAGTTTTACGTTATCTCATCATCCGCGAAGTTATCTCGGAACTCGAAAAATCTGTTTGACCGTCTCGGTCTCAAAGGAAAATGCACGGCTTCGCATAGAAGATGGGGGCTATCATGCCAGAATCAATGTCGCGACCGCTCAGCCAGCAAGATTGGTGGAAGTGGATATTGATGCCTTTCGCCGCGGTTGCTGGCGCTCTATTTGGTTCGATTCTTGCGGTTTTCGTTCTCTGGATCGCTATGAAATTTCAAGGCGGATGGAGTGAAGATGGATTGTACTTTCGGTTTGTGCTTCCGGTCATCTCTTCAGGATTATTTGGATACATATACTCGTACATTGTGTGCGAAATGGCTCCTCATGGTAAGGTTATTGCCGGCGCGGTTATGGCGACGCTCTTGGGAGTTTTCGGCATAGGTGGGTCGCTCATTTCCTGGACCGCTTCGACGAATTCCACCGGTGAATCGGTTCAAATGACCGTCGGATGTGTGGCGATACTGGTCGGCGCTATCATCCCAATTGTCGACCTTAACCAGAAACAGATTACCCAGTTACAAAATGAAATTCATGCTCAACGAATGGATTCGGATCCATGATTGAAATGTCCCCAGTGATACCGTCTAAGCCGCTTTTCGGAATATTCTGTTCGCCGATCGACGACATAAACACACAGCGATTTGCGAACAATTTTGCTTTCGCAACGCAACAAGGCTACACGGAACTGCATATTTCGTTTCAGACGATTGGTGGCAATGTGTGCGATGGTGTTTTTCTCTACAATTTGCTACGACAAAGTCCGGTTCCAGTTATTTTCTACAACATTGGCACCGTGCATTCTGCTGGAACCATCGCTTACTTGGGTGCTTCAAAACGCGTTGTCAATAAGCACGGACTCTTCATGATCCATTCGAGCAGGTTTTCGCTTCAGAACTCCACATCGAGCCAATTTGAAGCTATCTCCAAGCTCGCAGGTCTTGAAGACCGGCGTATCGAGGCAATCTTCAGTGAAGCCGTGCGAATGAAGGATATCGGTATCTCCGATATTCAAAACAAAGACGTATGGATAGAGTGTGAAGAGGCGTTGCGTGCCGGAATTGCACATGAGATAGGGGATTTTGCACCACCACCAGGCGCCAAGATATTTTCCTTTACAGCACTTTGAAAGCGGTTGGGACGCGAAATTCTAATTTATGGATCTTGGTATGTGGGGTCGTTATTCAAAACTATTGGTCATCAGTCATTTTCATAGCTGGAGCTACCTGTGAGTAAATACCGCTCAATCGCTATCGCGATGGTCCTCGTCATCACCACCTCCGCTCTTGCCGACGAAAGCCGCGAGGCGGCGGATGCTGTGAGCAACCTTGATGTCGCTCCGGGTCTCGAAGCGACACTGTTTACGTCCGAGCCGACGATCTTCAGTCCGACGAACATCGACGTCGACGCCCGCGGGCGGGTCTGGGTCTGCGAGGTCGTCAATTATCGACGGTTCGCCAACGCGCAAAACGAGCCACGTGAAGAAGGAGACCGCATTCTCATTCTCGAAGATACCGACGGCGACGGAGTCTGCGATACAACCAAAGTTTTCTATCAGGGAACCGACGTCGATTCGGCAATGGGAATCTGTGTCCTCGGCAATACCGTGATCGTCTCGTGCTCGCCGAATGTGATTGTCTTCACCGATAACGATGGCGACGACGTTCCCGATAAGAAGGAATACCTTTTCACACAGACCGGCCAGCCGCAGCACGATCACTCGGCTCACTCGTTCGTCTTCGGACCAGACGGTCGATTGTACTGGAATTTTGGAAACACCGGAAAATCCGTGCACGACGCGTCCGGAAAACCGATCGTCGACGCCGCAGGGAATACCGTCATCGACAACGGCAAACCGTATTACGGCGGGATGGTCTTCCGCTGCAACAGAGACGGTTCAGACTTTGAAGTTCTCGCCCATAATTTCCGTAACAATTACGAAATCTCGGTCGATTCGTTCGGCACGTTGTGGCAGTCGGACAACGATGACGACGGCAACATGGGCGTTCGCATCAACTATGTGATGGAATACGGCAACTACGGCTATCTCGACCAGATGACCGGGGCTGGCTGGCGCACACCGCGCACCAATCTCGAAGAGACCGTTCCGCTACGACATTGGCATCTCAACGATCCTGGGGTCGTCCCGAATCTGTTGCAGACCGGTGCCGGTTCGCCAACCGGCATTTGCGTCTACGAAGGCCGGTTGCTTCCTGAAGTCTTTTGGGACCAGGTCATTCACTGCGACGCCGGTCCGAATGTCGTGCGGGCCTATCCTGCGAAGAAACACGGTGCGGGATACACCGCCGAAATGGTCAACATTCTCGAAGGAACCCGCGATAAATGGTTTCGTCCTTCTGATGTCTGTGTCGCGCCCGATGGTTCGCTGTTCGTCGCCGACTGGTACGACCCCGGCGTCGGCGGACATCGTCAGGGCGATGTCGAGCGAGGCCGTATTTTCCGCGTCGCGCCGCCGAAGACACCGTATAAAGTAAAACCGATTGACGTGACAACTCCCCAAGGGGCGGTCGCGGCCCTCACCAACCCTAATCTTGCGACACGATATCTGGCATGGACCGCCCTGCACGAAATGGGAACCAAAGCCGAACGCGAACTCCGCGTGCTGTACGAATCGAAAGAACCCCGTCACCGCGCACAGGCGTTGTGGCTGCTCGCGATGATCGACGGACGGAGCGACCAGTACATTCAGCAGGGAATCAAAGACCGTAATCCCGATATTCGCATCACTGCCATTCGCATCGCTCGCGAACTCGATGCTGACGTCGCGTTGTACATCCGGCAGTTGCTGCGCGATACGGCTCCTGAGGTCCGCCGCGAATGTGCGATTGCACTGCACAATCTCAAGTCGGCGGAAGCCGCTACGCTCTGGGCCGAACTTGCGACAACTTACAAAGGAAACGATCGCTGGTTTCTCGAAGCGCTCGGCATCGCGGCCGACGGCCGATGGACTTCTTTCCTCGACGCGTGGCTGAAGAAAGTCGGCCATCGCTGGGAAAATGCGACAAATCGAGACGTCGCCTGGCGTTCGCGCGGTGAACAAACCCCGAAACTGCTCGCCGAGATTCTGGCCAATCCCGCATGGACGACCGACGACCTTCCTCGCTATCTGCGGGCGTTTGACTTTCTGGAAGGGCCCGAAAAAGCAACCATACTCACCGATCTCGCGTTCCATCCCGCCGCCGGCAATGCCGAGCGGCAGATATTCATTTCGTCCGAAGCGCTCGCACGGGTTCCGGGATTCGACATCAGCACTAAACCCGATTTTGCACCGGCTCTCGATCGCGTGCTCGATCAACTGATCGCAACGCCGCAGTTCATTTCGCTCGTCGAGAAATTCAAGGTTCGCGATCGTTACTCGCAGTTGCTCGGTCTCGCGCAAGCTCATCCGGACGATACATTCGGTGTCGAAGCAATTCGTGCTCTGCTCAATCTTGATCAACCCGAATTGATCAAACAGGCATTGGCTGCCACCTACGAAAAGGAACCCGAACGCCCGCTTTACACCGCGCGCGTGCTCGGCAACGCCACCGACAACCGAGCCAACAAACTGCTGCTGCCGGTGATTGCCGATGCCAATTACTCGACCGAACTCCGCCGTGAAGCCGTACGGAGCCTCGGCAAGACGAAACCGGGTGCCGAGCAATTGCTCAAGCTCGTTCGTGCCGACGACTGGGACGATCAGCTCGGCGGCGCAGCCGGAGCAGCGCTGCATGCCGCCAGTTGGCCGGAAATTCGAGACGAAGGTATCAAACTCTTCCCCCTCCCCCCGACGCGAAACAACGAACCACTGCCGACGATCGACGAACTCCTCAAACGCAACGGTGACGTGCAGGAAGGGAAAGTCTCGTTCAACACCGTAGCGACCTGCAGCAAATGTCACGTCGTCAACAACATCGGCAAAGAGGTCGGCCCGAATCTTACCGAAATCGGATCGAAGCTCAGCAAGCAGGCGATGTGGGAGTCAATCCTCTTCCCAAGCGCGGGGATCAGCCATAATTACGAAACCTATTCGGTGGTTCTCAACGACGGCAACGTGATCAACGGCATCATGATCAGCCAGACCCCCGAAGCAGTTTCCATCCGCACCATCGAAGCCATCACGCACAACATCAAGGTGAGTGACATCGACGAGATCATCAAACAAAAAATCTCGTTGATGCCGGCGGACATTCAAAAAGTGCTGACGGTCGACGAACTGGTGAATGTCGTCGAATACATGATGACGCTTACCAAGAAAACAACCGCCGCGTCGGAGTAAAGTCATTTTTTGAAACGCAGAGGACGCAGAGATCGCTAAGAGATGATAAGAGGCACATTCTTCCTCAGCGATTTCAGCGCCCTCTGCGTTTCATAAATCTTCAAATTCTTTAGTTTTTTTCGCGAACCGAGTTTCCTACGATGAAAAACGATCGGACAACTCTTCTCGTTAGCGCTGCCATCATAACGGTGGTTGTCGCGATAGTTGTCGGTCGGTTCGTCTTTCGTTCTCCTGCACTGGTCCCCGCACCGCAATCTGACCCTGCAGTAGATACAGGCGATGACGAAGAAATTTATGCCGACCCCCTGCCTGAATTCTCCCGGGAAGAGACGAAACGCCTGCTTTCGCTGCACCATCGCGGCCTCGGACTGCTCGAGAATGGCGAATACGATAAAAGCGAACCGTTATTAGCAGAAGTGACTAAGAAGTATCCCGATCCGGCGACACTCACAAATCTCGCCATCTGTCAGATTCTCTCGCTCGGATCGGTGGAAATCTCTCCTGACGATGCCGAGAAAAACGCGGTTTTCAACCGAGCGCAAGAAACCATCGACCTTTTGATGAAATCGAGCGAAGCATCGGCACTGCCTTATTACATCAAGGGGCGATTAATTACACTGACGGGGGATCTCCCTGCCGCGATGGAATTCTTTCGCAAAGCAGCGGAGCACGCGCCAGAAGCTCCCGTGTTCCCATACGCCATTTACGACGCGGTTAAAAACAGTTCGTCGAACGACCTCGCCAACGAGGGAATCGCTGCACTCAGGAGGACACACGATCTTGTCCCCGATAATCTCTGGATCGTCTGTGAACTGCTGATTGATCAACTCGAACACAAAGACAATTCGATCGTCGAGACTCTCAAGCAGGCCGATGAGATTTTCGATTTTTTGAAAATCGGCATACGCAAGCGTACGCGGCTTGATCTCGATGTCACCATCGATGCAGCGCTCGAGGCTCTCAGTCAAAACGATTGGCCCTCCGCCTCGGCGCAAATCCGCCGGATCGTCAACGTTGTGCGTCCCGAAGTCGCCGTGCAACTCGACCGGGGCAAAGCTATGCCGCATTTGCTGGAGTTCAGCGTTCAGTTCATCGGTCTACACGACTACCCCGAGCCCCCTCAAGAGGTGATCGAAGACCTAGCATTCAACAATGTATCCGAGACGACCGACGAGGCGTCGTTACAGATTCCCGGACTCAAGAACATCAAGTTGATCGACTTCGATCTCGACGGAAATCTCGACATCGTTGCCGCGACGGAACATGCGGTTCATGTTCTGTTACAAACCGGTGAAGCAACTACCTGGACTTCCGCTAGCATCTACGAAAGTCCGTACCCGTTCGCCGGA
Source organism: Planctomycetota bacterium (assembly GCA_027618475.1). GTDB lineage: Bacteria > Planctomycetota > Planctomycetia > Planctomycetales > Planctomycetaceae > JAQCEJ01. Next base: position 30,987 of record JAQCEJ010000018.1, read on the forward strand.
CTGTTGTTCGTCGATCTTGATCGCGACACGCAGCAGAATACCGTCGCCAACGGGGTCGGCTGCGCAACGGCTGACGTCGACATTGTGACATTCGGCCCACAAGGGGTGCAAGTCCTCTTGAATGCACTCGACAACGACGTCCGACGACTTATACCGGTCGTTCAGAACGAGGCGTTTCAGGAACTTCGAAACGTGCTGACGGTTGCCGCGGTCGATTTTGATCATGAAGGGGATCTTGATCTCGTAATTTCGTCCGATACGGGTCTCACATTCTGGACGAACCTCGGCAATATGCAGTTTGAGAAACTGGATGGCCGAGCCGGATTGCCACCCACCGAATTTCGTGCGACGCACATCTTGCCGGTCGATGTAAACCGTGATCTCACACTCGACTTATTTCTGCGGAGTGATAAAACAAATCGCTCGGGACGCATGATCAATCTTCGACATGGCGAATTCGTCTGGCAGGGATTCGATACGTCGTTTGCGACGACTGATACTGAACTCCCATATTCGATACGGGCATTGATCGCCGATGTCGGTAATGATGGACGAGTCGACCTTCTCATAGGTGGTTCACAAGGGATTTATCTTTACGAGGCTATTGACCGTTCGCCCGCGGACCTTGAATCCCCGATGGCATATGAAATCACCACTCTCGCTGTTGATGATCTCAAACTCTGGGACTACGACAACGACGGCCCACTCGATTTAATCGCCTGTACGGACGATGGAATCAAAATCTGGCACGGTGCGAGGGATAAGGAATTCACCCTTATGAGCAAACTCATTGATGCCGACGCCACGCTCACGAATGTCCAACTCGTCGATGTCGGCGACATCGACAATGACGGTGACATCGATGTTGCGGCTGCGACCGACGAACGCATCGTGATCCTCCGTAACGACGGCGGCAACCAGAATAACTGGCTCGACGTTGCTCTTCGCGCGCAGGCAACCCCCGACCGTCCGCAGGAACGGGTCAACATTCATGGACTCGGTAGCAGACTCGAAGTCTTTATCGGCGAAGAATACATGACGCGTATCGTCACCGAACCGATCACCCATTTTGGGCTGGGAATGCACGAATCGGCCGACGTCGTGCGACTGCACTGGCCGAATGGACTTCCCTATAACGTAATTGAACCGAAAGCAAACATGTCGATCTGCGAAGAACAACGGCTGCTCTCTTCGTGTGCGTTTTTGTATGCCTGGAACGGCGAACGATTCGAGTTCATCACCGATTTGCTGTGGAACGCACCGATCGGTCTGCCGATTTCAGAAGGAGTTTACATCCCTCCGCGCGAGTGGGAATATTTGCATTTATCCAGCGATCAATTGCAGCCGAGGGATGGATATTACACATTGCAGGTGACTGAAGAATTATGGGAAGCGGCCTATTTCGACGAAATCGAACTGATCGCCGTCGATCATCCCGCTGAAATCGAACTTGTTTCTAATGAAAAGGTCGGTCCGCCGTCGGTCGCCGGTTACAAGTTGCACACCGTCGGCGACCGTCGCATACCGATTCGAGCGGTCAATCATCAGGGTCGCGATCTCTTGCCGGAGGTTCTCAACGAAGATGGCCTCTATACCCAACCATTCGATCGCCGCATCAAACAAGGACTGGTCGACGAACACTTTATCGAGCTCGATCTCGGCGATCTCGACAGTCCCAAGAATATCACACTGTTTCTTCGCGGATGGATGTATCCGACCGGACCGTCGGTCAACATTGCGATTTCACAAAATCCCGATATCACTCCGCCGAAGCCCCCTGCCCTGTCGGTCCCCGATGCGAACGGCGAGTGGAAAGAAGTCATCCCTTTCACCGGATTCCCCGGCGGCAAAACGAAGACGATCGCCATCGATCTCTCGCAAACGTTCTTAACAGACGACTATCGATTACGATTATCGACGAACATGGAGTTTTATTGGGATGCGATCTACTTCACCGTCGACGAGCCCGTGGTCAACCTGACTCAAACCGTGCTGCCAATCGAATCGGCCGAACTGCATTTCAGGGGTCTCTCGAACATGACGCCTGATTTATATAATGGTCCCGAACATTTCGACTACAACAGCGTGATAACCGATCCCTTCTGGCCGCCGATGGAGGGGAAATTCACACGGTTTGGCGATGTTAAGAATCTGCTCACCGCTACCGATGACAAGTTACTCGTTATGGGAGCAGGCGATGAAGTGACGATTCGTTGGAAAGTTCCCGAGACGCCGCTCCCCTCGGGGTGGAAACGCGATTTCATTTTGCATAACGTCGGCTGGAACAAAGACGACGATTTGAATACGGCCTACGGCCATCAGGTCGAACCGCTGCCGTTTGTAGGAATGGAGCATTATCCGTATGATGTCATCCCCGAACGATTGCAATCGCCGGACTATTTGCGATATTTAAAGACCTATCAAACGCGCAGCCAGTCTGGGCGGTATTTTGGCAGCCGCCCCTGAACCAGGATTCCCATGATTCGCTTCTTTTATATGCTTACCGTCGTTATAGCCGCGCTCGTCAGCGTGCATCCGACACGTTGCATCGCTCAGGAGATGAACTATCCGCTCGCGGTGACGGCGACAGACACGGGTGCGATCTACATTGCCGATCGCCGTCTCCCGGGGGTCTGGAAGTTCGAAGCGGACATCTTATCTCTCTATTTTCAGGGCTCGAAAACGTTTCGTACGCCGCTGAATGCGATACGGTGCGTTGCCATCGATCACGAAGGCCAACTACTAGCCGGCGATTCATCGACGCGACAATTGTATCGATTCGATGAAGCCGGTCAGCCGCAACCGTTGTTGACGACGAAAACCGGAATCGGCATACCGATGGCGTTGATCGCCGATGCCGAGGGAAACATCTTCGTCGCCGATCTCGAACTGCATTGGATCTGGAAGCTCGCTGCCGACAGCACCGAACCGGTGAAATATGCAGAAGTGACTGCCCCTCGTGGTATCACGCTCGACGCAGACGGTAAATTATGGGTCGTCTCGGGTGGAACGAAAAACCAACTCGTATGCGTTGAGACCGACGGTACGGTGAATTTGATCGTGAAAGAACCGACGTTTGAGTTCCCGCATCAGGTCGTACTCGATGACGACAAGACAGCGTACGTCACGGACGGTTACGCGAAAGCGGTCTGGAAAATCCCGCTGGATGGTACCCCCGAGAAATGGGTCAGCGGTGAACCGTTCGTGAACCCGGTCGGACTTTGTCGCAAGGGAAAAGATCTGCTCGTGGCCGATCCCCAGGCGAAAGGAGTATTTCAGATCGATAGCGAGGGGAACATCACCAAGGTCGCACCGTCGAAGTGAATCTCCGAACTCACAACAACCCCGTCGTTTCCTCAAACCCGGCCATCAAGTTGAAATTCTGCACGGCAACGCCGGCGGCTCCTTTGATGAGGTTGTCGAGGCAACCGATGACGATCAACTGATCCTTTGAAAAGCGGACCGTCACATCGAAGAAATTTGTATTCGCCGAATCTTTTGTCGCCGGCAGGTGATCGACGACACGCACAAACGGCTTTCCGTCATAAAACTTGCGATAGAGCGACAACAACTCGGCTTGCGTCGTCGGCGATTTCATTCGCGGATAAATCGTGCAGAGAATGCCGCGGTCCATCGGGATCAAATGCGGGGTGAACGTGACAGCGACATCCTGCCCGCTGATATCCGAGAGGACTTGCTCGATCTCGGGAGTGTGTCGGTGTTTGCCGACGGAATAGGCCGAGAGACTTTCGTTGCATTCCGCGAAAAGGGTGTTTACCTTGGGTGCCCTCCCTGCTCCGCTGACGCCGCTCTTGGCGTCAATAATGATACCTGTCGGTTCGATGACCCCTTCGCATAAAAGCGGTGCGAGACTTAAGATCGATGTGCTCGTATAGCAGCCGGGGTTGGCGACGAGTTGCTGGCCGGGAATGCGGTCTGCCCACAACTCGGGGAGGCCATACACTGCCTGATCAAGATTCTGTAAGTCGGTGTGCTGGTGTCCGTACCACTCGGCGTATACCGCGGGATCCTTCAAACGATAGTCGGCACTGAGATCGACGACGCGAAGGCCCCGCTCGATCAATTGTGGGACAATCTCCATACTCGCCACGTGAGGGAGCGCACAAAAGACGAATTCGGCTCGCTCGGCGATCTGATCGGCCGATAGATCTTCACATCGAACGTCGAGCCGCCCCGTCAGACTCTGGTGAATCGAATGAATCGGCGGCGATCCCTCTTGCCGGGTGGTGAGGGCGGTGATTTCAACCTGGGGATTCCGCAGCAGAATCTTGATCAGTTCGAGCGCGGTGTAACCGGTGGCTCCCAGAATAGCTGCTTTGACCATTGTCGCGAGTTCCTTTCGGCCATCATTCTAAGGGAGCACGGGGTCGACGGTCCAGCGTACCGCGCAGAACGCCAAACCGTAAAATTCACGCTGAACGCATTCCGCTCTGGTTGCGAATGAGCGGACTTCACGTCAAAATGAGGCACTTATTCCGGTCACATCGCCGAGACCAGTCAAACAACTTTCTCCGACGATACGACAATGAAAAATCCTTGCTGGTTCGATGTCGATTATCGTCGATCTGTCCATAACACTTTGAAATCACAACCCAGGAGTTTTCACCATGGCGAACGTCGCAAAACTGGCTGCTAATGCGCTCACCGAAGGTGGCGGAATTTTCCGCCTGGCCCCGACATGGGTGCCCCGTTCCTTCCTGCAGCCGGGCAAACGAATCAAACTCCACCCCGCCGATTATTACGCACTCGGCACGCATCGCGGCGGGATCGACGAACGCTGGTTCGGCTCGACGACCGCCGCAGCAAACGAAGGGGCTCCGCCGGATGAAGGTCTGAGCTATTGTGTCTTCGGTAAGGAGAAATTCACGCTCCGCGACGCCGTCGCCGAGTTGGGTGAGCAGATTGTCGGAGCGAAAATCTGGAAGAAATACAACCGTTGGCCGGTCTATTCGAAGTTTTTCGATAACATGGGCCCGATTCCTCATCACATGCACCAGAACGACAAGCAGGCCAAGCTCGTCGGACAGGAAGGCAAACCCGAATCATACTACTTTCCGCCGCAGCTCAACGCCATCGGTAATAATTTCCCCTACACATTCTTCGGCCTCGAACCGGGAACGACCAAACAAGATGTCATCCGCTGTCTCGACCGCTGGAACCATGGAGACAATGGGATTCTCAATCTTTCGAAAGCGTACCGCCTGCAACCGGGAACCGGCTGGCTCGTTCCTCCCTGTGTGTTGCATGCTCCGGGCAGTCTTGTCACCTACGAACCTCAATGGGGAAGCGATGTCTTCGGCATGTATCAGTCGATGGTCGAAGGGCGAGCCGTGCCCCGATCGCTGCTGACGAAAGACTTCCCGAAAGATAAGCACGACAATAACAAGTATCTTGTTGACGCTCTCGATTGGGAGGGGAATGTGAATCCCAACTTCAAAGATAGCCACTACCTCGAACCGATTGTCGCTTCGGGCTCGGAGAAAGAAGGCTACGTCGATCGCTGGGTTGTTTACGGCCGCATCGCCGGCAAACAACTCTTCACCGCCAAAGAATTGACCGTCGAACCGGGCAAGAAATGCACAATTAAGGACGGTGGTGCGTACGGCTGGATTACCGTTCAAGGCGAAGGACACATCGGAAAATTACGCCTGCAGACCCCAGCCATGATTCGGTACGGCCAAATGACGGACGATGAAGTCTTCGTCACCGCAACCGCCGCCGCCGACGGGGTGACGATCGAAAACACGGGTTCAGAACCACTGGTCAGCCTCCGTTACTTCGGCCCTGATGCCCAACCGGACGCCCCGAACGTGGGGGATTATAAGAAGAAAAAGTGAAAAGACGCCTGGAAAGTTGAGTTTTGATCAACATGACACCAGCCGCGACAGGGATAAAACGGTTTGAGTTTAAGCGTCAGATGATAGACGAACCGCTCCCTCACTAGTTCGGAATACTGGTGGAATCATCGACTGATAAGGATAATCCAACATGGCACACACCAACAATTTTCCCAAGTTGCATAACGCCGCCTGGCCGGGCGTCGTCGGTAAAGGATCTCCCGATGCCGAACCGTTTCTCGATCTCGATACGATGCTCAATTACACCGCCGCCGCATCGGTCGATGGCGTGAAATTCGACGGCATCGATCTGTTTCTGTTCGATCCGCATGTAAGTATTGACTCGACGAAAGACGACCTCAAGAAACTCGCCGATCAAGTGAAAGGACACGGTCTCGTGATCGGAACGGTCGTCGCTCCTGTCTGGCCGCCGACTGGCGGGGGATCGGCCATGGATGAAGGGGAAGGCCGAAAGAGCTTTTTGACTCAGGTTCGCAAAGGATGCGGCATTGCGAAGACACTGCGGGAGATCGGCATCCGACCGTACGGTGTTGTCCGTATCGATTCGGCGTGCGGCACTGGCGACTGGCTCGCCGACCCCGAAGGAAATCAGAAGAAAGTCGCCGAGACATTTCGTCAGGCGTGTGACATTGCCGCAGATCATGGTGAACGTCTTGCCGCTGAGGGAGAAATCTGCTGGGGCGGCATGCACAGCTGGCGACGCATGCTGCAACTGCTCGAAATGGTCGATCGTCCGCAGACCCTCGGCTTCCAGGCTGACATGGCACATACCCTGCTCTACATGATGGGCTACAATGCTCCTGAAGACCGGATTACCGCGGAAGGTTTCGATTGGAAGGACGATAATGCCTACGACACCGCGTATCGCACGCTGACCGATGCACTGCGACCCTGGACCATCGATTTTCACATCGCTCAGAACGATGCCACCGTTAAAGGGTCGGGATCGCACGACAAGACCGGCCGGCATTGCCTGCCGAACGACCCGAACGGCAAACTCGAAATTACCAAGCGTGCCGGGTATTGGCTCCGCGACAGTTACGGCAATCTGACACAGAAAATCAAGCACGTCTGTTGGGACGGCTGCATGTTCCCGAACGACGTAATGTCAAAACCCGATACGTGGAACGACATTCTGGGAGCAATGCTCGCCGTCCGTGACGCCCACGGCTGGAAAGAATGACGACGGCCACCATCCGAACGACAGAATTCAATTCACGCTTCTACACGAGGAACCACCATGAGTAAGCCACTCAACATCGGGATGATCGGTTACGGCTTTATGGGCCGAGCCCATTCGAATGCTTATAACCGGGTCAGTAATTTTTTTGAACTCGATTATCATCCCGTTCTGAAAGCGGTCTGTGCGCGAAGCGCCGATCAGGTGAAAGCGTTTGCCGAGAAATGGGGATACGAATCGACCGAAACCGACTGGCGAAAACTGATCGAACGCAAAGATATCGACGCCGTCGATATCTGCGTCCCCAACAATCTGCATAAAGAAATCGCCCTGGCAGCGGCGGCGGCAGGGAAAATTATTCTCTGCGAAAAGCCTTTAGCGATGAACGCTGCCGAAGGGGAGGAGATGTGTCAGGCGGTCGAAAAGGCGAAGGTGACCAACATCGTGTGGTACAACTACCGCCGGGTGCCTGCGGTTTCTCTCGCAAAGAAGCTGATCGACGACGGCAAGTTAGGACGCATCTTCCATTACCGCGCCAACTTCCTGCAAGACTGGACGATTTCGACCGACCTCCCTCAGGGAGGTACGGCGTTATGGCGCCTCGATGCCGCAGCTGCCGGCTCGGGCGTCACCGGTGACCTGCTGGCTCACTGCATCGACACGGCGATCTGGCTAAATGGTGGAATCAAAGACGTAAACGCCATGACCGAGACCTTTGTCAAAGAACGGACGCATCAGTTGACGGGAAAGGTCGAGAAGGTCGGAATCGACGACGCGTGTACATTCATGTGTCACTTCGATAACGGTTCGTTGGGACTGTTCGAGTCGACCCGCTACGCCCGGGGGCATAAAGCGCTCTACACGTTCGAAATCAATGGTGAACACGCCTCGATCAAATGGGATCTTCACGATCTCCATCGTCTCGAATACTTCGATCATCGTGATGAAGGCCGATTGCGAGGCTGGCGCTCGATCCACGTGACCGACGCGGGAGGCGATCATCCCTATATGGACCACTGGTGGGTTCCGGGACTGCAAATTGGTTACGAGCATAGTTTTGTGCATCAGGTTGCCGATTTCCTCACGGGACTCGGCAAGGGGGAACCCGTCGGACCGACATTCCGCGACGCGCTGGAAACACAGAAAATCTGCGATGCCGTGCTGTCAAGCGCTCAAAAAGGCTCCTGGGTCAAGCTGGGTTAAACCGGCCAAAATGGACTGGTGTTTCCCTTTCAAACGTTTATAATCGACGAATACGAAATATGACCGAAGACGGGCGACCCCGATACATGTCGCCCGTTTTCATTTTTTTGCCTGGCAGAAATCGAAGGGCTGCGAAAGCATGGATCATCAACCAATCTCTCGCGAGGGGTATTTGAAGCTGAAAGAAGAAATCCGTCGCCTTGAGCAGGACGAAATGCCTGTTATCGCCGAAAAAATTGCCGAGGCCCGGTCCGAGGGGGATCTCAGCGAGAATGCTGAGTATCATGGCCAGCGAGAGGCCCAGGGGTTGCTTCAGGCGAAGATCAATCAACTGAAGAACAAACTGGCCAACACCTTTATCGTCGACAAGGCCGATATGCCCAAAGGGGTCGTTACGTTTGGTTCCCGTGTCTCCGTCAAGAATCTCGACGACGGCGACGTCGAGCAATACGAATTCGTCGGCCCAGGTGAAGAAGACTACACCGGTGACGTCATGAAGATTCTCACCAGCAGCCCGATCGCCAAGTGCCTGCTTGGCAAGAAGGTCGGTGAAACCGCTGAATTCACCGCTCCTAAAGGAGTCGTCAGGATGGAAATTACGGAAATCGTCGATTAACCGATTCCGTTACCTTTAGACATCGTTTCCTTCAGCCTCTGGTTCCGACAATCAGAGGCTTTTTTTGTGCTCGGGGGACTGTACGAATCGCGCGTGCTCTGCTTCAATAACAGAAACATCGAAGTTCGTCGATTTGATCTCAGCGTTCACTCCCTCGTAAAACGCGCATAAAACACCGATTTGATCTACAAGGAAGATTGCCAATGAAGCGATTTCTGATGTCCGTTGTCTGTCTGATGCTGATCATCGCCGCTTATGAGTCTCCTGGAGTCGTTCGTCAGGCCGTCGCGAATGACTGGGCGGAATTTCGCGGCGGCGACGCTCAGGGCGTCGCTGTGGAGAGCAAACCTCCCATGACGTGGACCGCCGAGAAAAACGTGGTCTGGAAGGTGGGCATCGCCGGTCAGGGCTGGTCGTCGCCGATCGTGTATCGAAACCGAATCTACTTAACTTCGGCCGTTCCACGCGAAGGGGGCAAACCGAAAGATCAATCGCTCCGAACGTTATGCCTCGACCCTGAGACCGGCGCGACGGTATGGGACGTCGAGGTTTTTGCTCAAACCGACGATCAAACCGAAAACATCCACGGCAAGAACAGTCATGCCAGTCCCACACCGGTCGCTCGTGACGAACGGATTTACATTCACTTCGGCACGCAAGGTTCAGCCTGTCTTTCGCTCGACGGCGAGATTATATGGAGCACAAAAGTGCTCGAATATTCGCCGGTGCACGGTAACGGCAGTTCTCCGGTCATCACCGACAACGCCATGATCGTCAGCTGTGACGGCTCGAATGCTCAATTCGTCGCTGCCCTCGATATCGAAAATGGGACGCTCAAATGGAAAAAGGAACGCCTGCCGACACCTTCCGGCGTACCGCAGAAATTCGCTTTTTGTTCTCCCCGGCTCATCCACATTGACGGGCAGGATCTCGTGGTCAGCCCGGCCGCAAACAATGTCATCGCTTATTCGCCGGAGACCGGTGATGAAATCTGGAATGTTGAATACAAAGGGTTCTCGGTCGTCCCGCAACCGGTTTATGGCCACGGTCTGATCTACGTCTGCACCGGTTTCGGTACGCCGTCTCTTTTGGCAATCGATCCCACAGGAACAGGCAACGCCACGTCAACTCACATCAAATGGCAAACCGATCGTGCCGTGCCGCACACCCCCTCGCTTATGCTGGTGGGGGATGAAATGTATTTTATGAGCGATAAAGGCATTCTGACCTGTGTCGACGCAAAGACCGGCAAACAGCACTGGCAGGAACGAATCGGAGGAAACTACTCGGCTTCTCCTGTTTACGCCGACGGAAAAATCTATTTCCCCAGCGAAGCGGGCGAAACGGTCGTCGTGCGGGCCTCGACCACATTCGAAGAACTGGCCCGTAATACGTTGGATGAGCGTATCATGGCGACATTCACCGTCGACGGAGACGCTTTCATCGTCCGCACCGAGACGCAACTCTATAAGATCGCCGAGAGAGTCGAGTGATTGACCGACAGACTCGAGATGTCCCCCCGGGCGACGTGTGACGTGTGATACCAATAAAAAACTCCGGAGGCCAAATCGGCGTCCGGAGTTTTTTATAATTCGATGTTGGGTCGATAAAATCAGAGCAGGTTCGCGTTCAGGATTTTGATCGCGACTTGTTCAACCGTTCGCGTTCGCCCGGTCCGTGATCGTAACAATCTTCACCGTTCCATAACGGCAGGCCGTGGGCATAACGGGCGGCGAGGGTCATCACTTTGGCTTCAGAACCCGGTTTCGCAACGGTGGGTAGATTGGGATCGAGGCCCATCGCCTGAAAGTCTTCGTCATCGTAACCTTCGACACCAGTTTCATCATCAGAGAGGACGTCATCCGATCCCAAATCGTCAAGGTAATCGAGATCCGGATCGTCTTCAAACGAAAATGCCATGGTCGAACTCCATTCTTTACTGAGTCAGAGATATCTATAAAAAAAGCCCGTAAATCCTAATTTGATACAAGACTAACGCCTGTCACTCATTCGCTTGCCGATCCCCTGATCCCGCGTGCAAACGCTAAACTTCACTTCGGTCCGGAAGAACAATTCAGAAAGTCCAACCGGGTCATAAAACCAGATCAATGCGAAACCGAGCGGAAACCTAAGCGTGGTTGCAGTCGCCGTAACAGACAAATCCAACGTCAAGGCGATTGAAACGGTTCTAATCGAGGATAGTTCAACTGAAGACGGTTCAACCGAAGACAGCTTTCGCCCCCCCCCTTTTATCAAGAAGGAGAGCATCTGTTTTTCATCTTGAACTGCATCCCTGACAGTTGATGAAACGGCAGGACAATGAGGCAGGTACAAATCGAGTATCTTGCTAAGATTGTTGAGTGATTCGCGCGAAATGTCAACAAAAAAATTGAAAAAATTTGACGGGACGTCTGCGGGCTCTTCCCGCTGTGAACCCTGGTTAACTTGTTCGATGATGCTGCTCGTACCGCTTCAGTTTTCGGTCGAGTGTCGATCGCTCGATTCCCAGAATTTGAGCCGCCCGGGTCTTGTTTCCATTTGTTAATTGCAGAGTCGTTAAGATATGTTCCTGCTCGATCACCTCAAGCGGAACCTCTCGATACCCCCCAGACAGCGCAACTCCCGCTGTTGCATCAGAATCGCTCGACCCTAATGTCGACAATTGGATATCAGACACCTGAATAATGTCACTTGTACAGAGCACGACAGCCCGCTCAACCGCATTCTGCAGCTCGCGAATATTGCCCGGCCAGTCATATGCCGAAAGTGTTTCCATCGCCTTATCCGAAATCCCACGAATCACCTGCCCCGATTTCTTCGCGAACCGCTCGACAAAATATCGAATCAACCGCGGTATATCTGATTTATGCTCACGCAACGGAGGGACGGCGATTTCGACCACATGTAGCCGAAAATAGAGATCCTTGCGAAAGTTTCCTTCTTCGACCGCTTGTTCGAGATCGCGATTCGTCGCGGCAACGACGCGCACATCCACCTTGATCGGCGTGCTTCCGCCGACCCGTTCGAAGGGATGCCCCTCCAGAACCCGCAAGAATTTCGCCTGTATCGCCAGGCTCATCTCACCAACTTCGTCGAGAAACAGCGTCCCATTGTGGGCCTGTTCGAACTTTCCGATCTTGCGCCCGGTCGCACCGGTGAACGAGCCTTTTTCGTGTCCGAACAACTCGCTTTCCAGCAGGCTTTCACTCAGTGCTGCGCAGTTCATGCAAACGAACAACCCCTTGAGGCGATTGCTGGCAAAATGCATGGCACGGGCCACCAGCTCTTTGCCGACTCCGCTTTCGCCGCGAATGAGCACGATCGCGTCGGTGGGAGCCACGCGGAAGATATTCTGCTTAAGCTGATTAATCTCAGGACTGTCGCCAACCAGTTCGGTTTCCTGTTCCAATTGCCGTCTGAGAGTTTCGTTTTCGTCGCGGATTCGTGCCAGTCCGTCCGCCAGACTCTCTTTTTCTTTGAGATTCTCCCAGGCGATTCCCAACTGATCGGCGACGGCCAGCGTGAATTCGAGATCGTCTTCCTGGAGCAAAACATCCGGATTGGTCGAATACAGGTGAATGAGTCCGCACAATTTTTTATCGAGACGAATGGGAGCACAGATGACGCTCTTGACGTGAATCGTGCCGAGACTGTCGCGGGTGACGAGCTGGCTGTCATCGGCGATATCACGGGCCAGGACGGCCTCTCGTTCGCTGAGAACGGCGTGCGATAACGAATCCGACACTTTCTGATACGGCAGCTCTGTGGTCGCCTTATAGACAACCAGACGCAAGTCGCGCGGTTGAGGGTCTGCCTTCTTCTCATCCGAAACGCGAAGGATTGCACCGATGTCGGCATTCGTGCCTGCCAATAATCCATCCATGACGATTTCGGTCAGGGTTTTGGCGTCGCGTACCGCCCCCATTTCAAGTGCGAGGCGATACAGTTTTGCGAGAATCTTGCCGGTCTGATCTCTAAAATCGGTATCGTGTTGAATTCGATCGTATCGCGACTTACGTCGTCGGTGCAGAATTTCGGGTTCGGGATGCGTGTCCGCATTCATCAACGGCATATCGAGCGCGGTATCGGCTTCGTTGATCGGTTCGGAGGCCGGTTCGAACGCCGGAAACGGATTCGACAAATCGTGCGTAAAGCCCATTGCACACGAGCCGATCTGAATGACTTGATTATCCTTCAGATTGACATCACCGGAGATGCGTTCTCCTTCGAGCAAAGTCCCGTTTCGGCTCCCCAGATCGCGCAATACCCACGTCGATTCGCTAAGAAAGATTTCACAATGATTCCGGCTGCAGATCTCATCTCGCAACACGATGCGATTGGTCGGTGCGCGCCCCAATGTTGTCACCTGACCCGGGACAAGGCGATAAACGTCTCTCCATGTCTTGCCTTCGCGTATGACAAGATATGCGATTTGTGCTGAGTCTTTTGTCAATGGTATCTACTTGCCGTGTTAAAGCGCCTGGCCCGTTCGAACCGCTTTCATATTCCGAATGGCAGCAGTTCTACGGATCGAAAGTCCATAAGTAAAACATCGTTTCTGGAGCAAAAAATCGGCTGGAACCTGTTCAGACCCTGGCTGGCGATGTAACCATTTTCGTATTCCTTCAGAAAATTGCCCTCCAGAGGGGGATGAATACTGCTTGTTCTTAACTCGGAGGGTGAAGCAATAGATGAAACAACACGCTGAACGATCGAAACATTAACGGCAACACAATCCCTCCGATGCGACCAGGTTGCCGTTTGCCCGTCATTCCAGCATAAACGAGCACGGTTCACTCCCGCAAGCGTATCCACTACGTATCTTGGAGATTGGGTCTCCATCATCGACTGTCGCATGCGGGATAAGAGTCACGGCCTGAATCAACATCGTGAAAACTGAAATGTCCATCACACGGCGGTTTTTTCGAACGGACGATTGCAACCTTGCACTTCGCGCCCCAATCCGCCATGCTAATTACTCTGGCCTGAACATCTTACGTATCCGATAGATCTCCCTCATATGTCCAAGGAGGTTACCGATGGTGTTGCGTTCGAACGACCATTCCGTGGAATCGAAAGCGGGAATGGCGAAATGGTTCGTCATTGCGAGTTTGCTGTCGTGTCTGACGCTGTCATCCGTCCAAGCCGACGATTGGCTGCGATTTCGAGGCGTTAACGGATCGGGTATCAGCGACGAAAAGGGGATCCCGACCACATGGAGCATCGGCGATTACGACTGGTCGGTTTCGCTCTCCGGAGAGGGACATGGCGCACCGATCATCGTCGGTGATCGGCTGTTCGTCACGTCGGCCGACGACGAAGGGGCGCTGCGATATCTATTGTGCCTCGACGCCGACTCGGGAAAGGAAATCTGGACGCGTGTGCTTGGGTTCAATCGCAGTCATAAACACAGTAAAAACAGTTGGGCCTCCAGCAGCCCGACGTCGGATGGCGAACGAATTTATTTTGCCTTCGCCGATAAAGAAGAGTATTCGCTTTCGGCCTACGATTTCGACGGAGAACTGGTCTGGCGCCGTCGCCTCGGAGCGTTCGAAAGTCAACACGGTCTGGGTGCATCGCCGATTATTTTCGAAGACAAGGTCATCGCGGTCAACGATCAGGATGGTCCCAGTTTCGTGATTGCATTCGACCGAAAAACGGGAGAAACGATTTGGAATTCATTGCGAAGTTTCGGTCGCACCTCGTATGCGACTCCGCTGTTAATTGATGAAGAAGGAGACAACCCACAATTGATTGTCGGTTGCGATTCTCTGGGCATATCGAGCCTTAACCCGCGTACTGGAGAGATGAACTGGTTCAGCGGCGATCTACCGGCCCGTACCGTAGGATCTCCCGTGTATGGAGAAGGACTGATTTTCCAGAGTTGTGGAGGAGGAGGCATCGGCAAACTCCTGGTTGGTGTCGACCCAACCGGTCACGGCGATGTCTCCGCGACCCATGTCAAATACACGCGCGACAAAGTCATACCTTATGTCCCCACGCCGGTCGTGTATGAAGGACACCTGTACCTGTGGGGGGACAACGGGGTCGTCAGCTGTGTGAACATTGCGTCCGGTGAAAATATCTGGACGGAACGAATCGGCGGAAATTACAGTGGCTCTCCCATCTGTATTGATGGTAAACTTTATTGTGTCTCGGAAGAAGGAGAGGTAGTGGTTGTTGATGCCTCTCCCACGTTTACTTTGCACGGCAAGTCACCGCTGGGTGATCCCAGCCATTCGACACCGGCGATCGCAAACGGTAAGCTGTACCTGCGGTCGTTTCACCGACTTTCGTGCCTGTCGGCAAGAAACTGATACACTATAGAACTCAGAAAGAACCAGGCGTTGTACCCGCTGATTGCGGGAGACACCCCTTGCAGGGCCGGTCCATGGGAGATAACGTCGAATCTCCAGACCAACTTTTCGATTAAATCGGTCGTTAGGATAACTGAAAAGTCGAGTGAACCTATGCCCTCTTGGCCCGGTGGACCTTGTCCCATCTGTTCTGAATTTATGCCCGAGAATCTGGTCCATTGCCAGGCATGTCGAGCATTGTTGAATCCGGAACTCGTTCCGGACAGCGTTGAATTGCCCGCCTTTCAACCGTTACAGGAGATAGCGGTCATGATTGATGTCGCGCCCGAAGGCGTATTCGTCAAATGCCCGAAGTGCAACGAATCGTTGCGCGTCAATAAAAAGTACATCGGGCAGAATATTCAATGCAAGCTTTGCTCCCATCGCTACGAGCTCGATTTATCCGACCCGAAATTCGAATCGTTTTCCATCTTCGCCAGATGCCCTCACTGTGAAAAAGAACTCCGAGCCAGCGAGAAATACCTCGGGTCGAAAGTCGCGTGCAAATACTGTCACGGAAAGATCAAGCTGTTACGTCTATCGGATTGAAGCGAGCATCCTGTCATCGTACACGCTGGGCTCGGCCGCCGGTTGATCCGTAAACGGGCGAATTCGGATCGACCGGCACATCGGTCGTCATCATCTCCCCTTCATACGAGCCGGTGTCGGCCTGTCCGGGGCGGATGTCGTAGAGACTCCCGGCTTCGTCGAAATAGAGCGCGACATTCAAATGCCAGCGTGCTCCATCGGGACGGTCCCAGATGTCGCAATAGTAGATACTCTTGCTGATCCCGTAATTCCCTTCGATGCCCGCCTTAGTCAGACGGTCGACGACGTCTTCCCGCGACGTACCAAAAGGTGCCATTTCGAGTATGGCCTCATGTTGCTGCGAGTAGGTCCACGGACTTGGTTGAATCGTGTGGAGCCCTACGCAGCCGGCGGAAAACAACCATCCCACGACGAAGATCGCGAACATGCCTGCATTGAACCGTGGGCCCATCATATTCCGGCCTTTAATGATAAACGATCAACCGACGACGTCAGGTCACAGAGTGAAGCCACAGCGAAGAAGAAAATCGGCGTGAAATGCTGGTGATATTCGGGAGAAATCGAAGTGAGACCGCGTTGTACGTAGGGGGTAAGTTATCGTCAAGCGCGATCCGTGCCGATAGCCGGCAAATCTCGATGCAGTAAGGCCCATGGCAACGCAAACCGGCTAAAACTGCCGGAGAAAGCGGACGTCGTTTTCAGTGAAACGTCGAATATCGTTCACCTGGTATCGCCGCATGCAAAAGCGTTCGACCCCCAGACCGAAAGCAAAGCCCGTGACCTGCTCTGGATCGTATCCGACCGCCTCGAGCACGTTCGGGTCGACCATCCCGGCTCCGCCGATTTCCAGCCACCCGTCTTTCCAGCTCATGTCGACTTCGACCGAAGGCTCGGTAAAAGGAAAAAATGAGGGTCGGAACCGGATATGCACCCCCTGCCCCAGGTACGTCGTCGCAAACAATCGCAAAACGGTCTTTAGTTGTGCCATCGTGACGTCGTCGCCGATCATCAGACCTTCCATCTGATGAAACATGCAGGAATGCGTCGCATCGATGGTATCGGGACGGTAGACTCTTCCCAGCGACACAACGCGTACAGGAGGGGGTTGCTGTTCCATCACGCGAATCTGAACTGTCGATGTCTGACTTCGCATCAACATCGGTTCTCCCGTCGCCACACAAGCCGCGGCGAGGTAGAAATTTTCCAGCGTGTCGCGAGCAGGATGATCGTGCGGAATGTTAAGCGCTTCGAAGTTATGGCGTTCGTCTTCGAGTTCCGGTCCCTCGATCGACGAGAACCCGAATCGTCCCATGATCTCCTTGAACTCATTCATCGTCTGAGTCAGAGGATGAAGTTTTCCGAGAGGCAGCGGCGCTCCCGGAAGCGTGATATCGAATTCCTGTGCCGCTTTTTTCTTCGGCTGAGCAAGTTCCAGTTGCCGAGCCGAGAGTGCCTGGTCGGCGGCCGTCTTGGCCGTATTGAACTGCTGCCCGATTTTCGGCCGGTCTTCGGGGGGGACTTTGCCGATCAAGTCCTGCAGTTCACGCAGGCGGCCTTTTTTCTTCCCGAGAAATTCGATGCGCACCTGTTCGAGGGCGTCAGAGGTCGCAGCATCTGCAATGGCGGATAAGACCGCTTGCTCGAAATCGCGGATGGCGGAAATCGCATCCATGTCAAGTCATGCCGGTTCTAAGTACACACGAAGAAAAAACTGGCAATGTCGTCGCCGACACCATGCAGAATCGCTCAAACAAGAATCGTGACCGGCCTGCATGCATTTGAGACGGAGCCGCTACGAAGCAACCTTCAATCCACAGCGTTCGACAACTTCGTCGAAGACCTGCGGATGGCTGATCGCCAGTTCGCTCAACATTTTGCGGTTAAGAGTGATATTCGCCTGGTTGAGGGCATGAATAAACCGCGAATAAGAAAAGCCGCGTTGGACGCACGCCGCACTCAATCGTGTAATCCAGAGAGCGCGAAAGTCGCGTTTACGGAGACGCCGGCCGATATAGGCATGACAGCGTGCACGAACAACAACTTCTTTTACGGTTCGAAACAAACGCCGACGACCGCCAACGTTTCCTTTGGCCTCTTTGAACAGACGCTTTTTCGAACGGTGGCGTGTTTTCCCCAGTTGAACTCTCATAACCTGACTCTTATCTTCTATGTTCTACTTGCCGTCTGAACGATCTTCAGAAACGAAGAATTATCCTCTTGCAACGAATGTCGAACTCGTATGTTCTCGAATCTCACGTTCTGGTGTTCAGCCCGACTGAGATGGCCTCCGACGGAATGGAGTACGTGGGATAGAGCACAATTTACAGGCAGGGACGCAACGCATCGAGAATCTTGCGGGCTCGTACGTCTGTAATGATTCCATCCAATCGATTTTGACGGGTCTTTTTACCACCCTTATGACTTAACAGGTGGCCACGATTAACCTTACGATGGACGGCCTTCCCTGAAGCGGTAATCTTGAACCGCTTCTTCATTCCCTTATGCGTTTTTTGCTTTGGCATGATTTCAGACTTTATTTCAAACAATGACTAGAACTGGATTCGTAACCCGGTTGGCAACAGAATTGAACGCTCAAATTGTCCTAATAAACCTTCGTCCAAAGGGTTATGAAACGGCCTGTAGAGTTGCAATCCCCCGCCGATCGCACCGGAAGACCTCGTCCGGAGGGGGAAGAACCGGAGATTATATCGCGAGAGGTTGCCTTTTTTCCACTCTCACAGGACAAAAAAGAAGCGATTTTCGAGAGCCCCGTCTCTGAACTGCTACTTGGGGGCCAAAATCATCGACATGCTGCGGCCACTTTCCATCCCGGCGCTTTTCTCTACCTTCGCTATATCTTCCAGCATTTTCTGGACCTGTTCAAGGACGCCGCGCCCCAGCTCGTGGTGGGCGTTTTCACGTCCTTTGAACTGGACATTCACTTTGACCTTGTCTTTATTCTCCAGAAACTCGCGAGCCTGCTTGACCTTGAAAGCAATGTCGTGTTCGCCAATTTTCGGACGCAATCGAATCTCTTTGATCTGCGTCTGATGCTGCTTGGAGGTCTTGGACTGCTGTTTCTTTTTCTGCTCGTATTTGAACTTACCGTAATCCATGATACGACAGACTGGAGGTTTTTCGGTGGGGGCGACTTCCACCAAATCCATACCGGATTCGGAGGCAATCTGCAGGGCTTGCGAGGTAGGAATGATCCCTAAAATCTCACCGTCATGGTGCACGACGCGAACCGGTGTGATCCGGATCTGTTCGTTGAGTCGATGGCTCGTATCGATCGCAGTTTTCCTTCTACATGTTGCTTCAGAACGTAGATTATTGCCTGCCGGAAACGCTGACTCCGGTCTTCATAGGGCATCAACCGAGTTCTAAAACGAGATTTAAACCTTCCAACGTTTTCACTCCGCAACAACGGAGCAAGTATTTCAATGCTTCTGACATGATGCTCGAACAACACGTTTTCACGAAAAAAGTCAACGGTCCGTATCGTGAAAACGTAGCTGCACAATCACTTGTAACGCTCCGTTATCGGCGCGAGCGCCATGGATTTCAGTCGAGGTTTCGAGCGATGGCTGCTGAAAAATGCCTATATCGCCCGACCACACATTATTCTTCATTTATACTTCTAACGCTCACTATGAATTCCGTCAAGCAGATAGGCCCGAAAATCAGGTTTTCTTGGGAGGGGATCCCTCGGACGCGCCCGCCAATTTGACCGTCGGCTGCTGACTCAGCCGGACCGCGACGACGTCGCGAGGACGTTCGAGCGTCTGTGAGATCTGAATGGCTTTATGCCCCTTGTAAACTCCGGGAAATCCGATGAAAGCCGGCCGGCCTTCGACCGTAATCTGCAAACCCTGTTGCACCGGGTTTTCGGTGACAATCACGTCGCCTACCGAAAGGTCCATCGTTTCCTGCATGCGCAAAGAGGTTTTTGCCAGCCTGGCGACCAGATTGACCTTGGTGTGCGTCAGCCCAGTTTCGAGCGACACCTGCTGCCAGGGATCAACAGCCTTCTTCGTGTAGGCCGACCACGAATCGGACGAGAGTTTTCCGACGAGCGGTTCGATCGAGTTGAATGGAATGCAGAGATTCATGATTCCGCGCATTTCTCCCAACGAAATTTCGAAGCTGATCAACACGATCACTTCGTTGGGAGGGACGATTTGCACCAGTTGCGGATTGCTTTCGACTTGTGCGATCCGCAACTGCAGACTGCAGATATTGGCCCATGCGTTTTCTAATCCGCGCATCGCCAGTTCGATGATCCGCGTTACGAGTTTCAATTCGATATCGGTCAAAGGACGATTCGGATAGTCCTGCTCGATGTCTCGCCCCCCCCCCAACATACGGTCGAGAATGGGAAAGATGATCGACGGATTCAAATCGAGAATCAAATGGCCTTCCAGACCTTTCGATTCGAGAAGATTAAAACAGGTCGGGTTTTCCAGACTGAACACGAACTCGCTATACGTCAACTGGTCGACGCTGATCAGCTTTGTTTCGACGATCGTCCGCAACAATGCACTCGCCGATGCCCCGAATTCTCGGCTGAAGCCTTCATGCAACGCCTGAAACGCGCGCATCTGATCTTTACTGACCCGCTCGGGACGCTTGAAATCGTAGACGCTGATCTGTGCAAAATTCTCGTACTGACTCTCTGGCCCCGCTGCGGCACTTGCCCCCGAATGATCGAGTGCGGCGAGCAGCGATTCCACTTCTGTCTGACTGAGTACATCTGCCATGTCCGACCTCTCTGTCGACACAGTCTCGACTTAATCTTGTGACTGATTCAGAATCCATCCGTAATCATGGGTGTAATACAGGCTTAATGACATCGCGTCGTCAACACGCACGCGAACAGCCTGACTTTCTGAAATGCGTATTGATATTCGACTCCGACCTGAGTGTATTCCGACCACAACTTATAATTTGCCAATGACCCCGAATTTTTATCGGCGAATCTGCCCTTGTCCATGGACAACGTATTTATAACTGGTGAGTTCCTTTAGACCGCAAGGCCCCCGCGCATGGAATTTGTCAGTGCTGATGCCGATCTCCGCACCGAGACCGAATTCCCCCCCGTCGTTAAACCGGGTACTGGCATTGACGATCACTGCAGCAGAGTCGACCCGCGTGGTGAAACGCTCAGCCGATGCCAGATCACGAGTGACAATCGCGTCGGTATGCCCCGAACCAAATTCGGTAATATGCCCGATCGCTTCATCCAACGAATCGACGATCTTGACTGATAAAATTAAATCGAGATATTCGGTGCGAAAGTCGGCTTCGGTCGCCTGCAAACTCCCCGGCACCAGGTCGTGCGATCGCTCGCAACATCGCAATTCGACTTTTTTTTCCTTGAGCAACGGAACGGCGTGTGACAGAAAACTGTTTGCCACATCCGCATGAATTAACACGGTTTCGGTCGCGTTGCAGACCCCAGGCCGCTGACACTTCCCGTTGATGAGTATAGCCGTCGCTTGCTCCAGATCGGCCGATGAATCCACATAGACATGACACACTCCGTCGAAATGCTTGATCACCGGCATCGAAGCCTCGGCGGTCACACGTTCGATCAACGACTTCCCGCCGCGAGGAATGGTGACATCGATGTACTGTGAGAGCTTTAGAAAATGACTGACAGCCTCGCGGTCGGTCGTTTCGACCAGTTGCACAGCATGTTCCGGCAATTTTGCATCGATTAGGGCGTTCTTGAGCACCTGGTAAAACGCAAGATTGCTGTGCAAAGCCTCTTTACCGCCGCGAAGAATTACCGCATTTCCACTTTTGACACACAAAGCCGCGGCGTCGACGGTGACGTTTGGTCGCGATTCGTAAATGAAGAACACGACCCCTAACGGTACGCGAACGCGCGTCACCAGCAATCCATTAGGCCTGACATTACTATCGATGACTTCACCGATCGGTTCAGGTAGCGCGATGACATCATCCAGTGCTGCGGCGATAGCGTCGAGACGACTTTCGTTCAGCCGCAACCGATCGATGGCTGCGGTATTCAGTCCATAACCCGGCGCGGCTTTCAGATCCTGGGCATTGGCAGCGATAATCTCAGCAGAACATCGACGAATCCCGTCGGCGGCAAGTTGCAACCAGCGTGATTTTTGTTCGCCGGTCGCGATGACGAGTTGCCGTGAGGCCTCCCGCGCCTGCAATGCGAGCGAATGGGTGTATTTTACCAAGTCGACCATAAACTGCCTGAAACTATACCGAAAAAAGATCCGCTAACTCCCCGATTTGATCATCGTCAGGGGAGTATCCGGGAAGTCGCCAACTCTGTCAACGGGGGTTCCGGTGCACGAAGAAAACTGAACATACGAATCCAATCTCCGCTTGTGTATCGCTGACTTACAGCTACGATACATCGATTCTAACTTGCATCACCTGCCGGAGCCGCCGCATGACCGTTTATGTTCAATCGATGACCCATCCCGAACTCGCCGGGTTCGCCATGCCCGACCGGTTTCGACACGATGTCACCTATTTCGCAACTCCTGCCGGGACTGGTAACGCCCCGGCAAAACTGGGAGACGGTGAATTCTGGATCCCCCTCGACGAGGCCAGAATAACGCTCGACGACGGCGTGATTCGCCTCGTCTCGCCGCTCGACAGCGAACACACCACCGAAATTGAGATCACCGAAGAGCAGGAACGCTGGCTGGAATGGATGATTCAGCATGAGGTGCAGCACATCCTGCTGTCGGCACGCAGCGCGTCATCGTGAATATACCCGGCTGGATTCTGCCAGTGAGTCGATGCCGGACACTACGAGACGTTGAAAATCGTTTCCACGTTTCCGCGAAGTGTCTGCTTTCCTAACGCCAGAGCCCGTTCTTCGGTCCAGCCGCGGGCAATCACAAAGTCTTCGACGAGCGTTTTCGCCAGAGCCTTGCGATACATGCGAAACTTCGGGAGTGCGAATTCCAGTTTGTACATGTCGCTGTAGTAACCGATCTGCTTGTTTCGCGGCGCGGCTTGCAGCCGGCTGCGGCAGTCGATTTCGATATACGGCGGAATGTTCGAGTACCACCAGTGGCCATGAGCGATGACATTCGGAAAAATCCAGCAATAACTGACGAGTTCCTGATTGCTGACGCTCGCCAGGACCGAGATGGGAAACTTCACCTGAGGAAACGCATTGAAGAGTTTCCGATAGAGAATCAGCGACGTCCGCTGGTCGAACAGATCCTGCCCTTGATACACCCCGGCTTCGTATACTCTTCGATTCACGCCGATCATCAGATCGAACGGCAGGCCGAAATCGGCACAGTATTCGGCAAGCCTCCAGAACACCGCACAACTGATCGTTTTTCGCTCATCGATGGTCAATTCGCGTCCAGCCAGAATCGCTTGCAGCACCGGCTCGGCTTCGGAGTCTGAAATCGGTTGCGGCTCGAAATCAGGCGGCAAAGAAATCGCACACGCCTTTGCGCCGTGTGATGTGAAATGCGTAAACAACCTTCCCAGCGCCGACTTGAGATCGGCGATGCTGCGGACATCGGTATCGGTGGCCTTATTGAGCCGTTGCAGCGTGTCGGGCCGGGAGAGATGAAACACCAGATCGTCCGTCCGCAGACAAGGGATGTAACGGTCGGTATCAAACCCGGTGAGTGGATCGTCGAAATCGTTCGTCAAAAATACTTTCGAAATCCTGCTTCGCTTAAGGACTTCATCTTCCCAGCCAGGACGGGCGAGAACGGTTTCGACGTGGTCATAAAACGGTTCCCAGTTATCTTCGGTCAGATGGTCGCCGGTAAAACCAAAAAACGAACGGGCGATATCGAGAAACCAGTCCATCTGAATAGTGTTGTCGAGATGTGCGAAATACGGCACGAGCCGACGGACTTTTTCCTTCGGTGAAATTCCAGGTTCTTCAATCGCCTCGCGCGGACAGCCTGCTGAATGTGCCAGCTCGGTGTAGTAGTGATACCCCAGAATGTCGGCAAGAGTCTTCGACGCAGGGGCATGCGGATTGATATGCGTATGGGGATCGATCAGTTCGATTTGTTCCAGATCATGCCAAAGCTGCTGGATCAAGGCGTGAGACATCGTTGCGCTCCTCGTAGTTCGTTTCGATTCTTCCCGTATCGAATTGTAAAAAGAACGCAATCGTCGCGAAACAGTCAACCAGTTGGAGAGACGACGAGACAAAGAGAAAAACGCAATGTCCCATTCCTGACGACGCGGAGACCTCGTGTGGCAAACCGCATCCGTTATGAATGCCAAACCCCCGGCTGACGACCGGGGGTTTGGCGAAAAATCCGATTCTCTTGTGTTAACTGTGTGCCTACTGAGCGGCTGCCGTCGGCATCGGATTTTCCTCAACCGGTTGAGGAGGTTCGAGGCTTTTCAGCACATTGCCGTTCGTACCGTCCCAGACACGCAGAATGCCGTCTTCGCCGCCACCGATGATAAGCGATTCGTTGCGAGCCGCAGCAGAGGTGTAGACATAGTCGGGGTTGCCGCTGAAGTTGCGGTAATTGCTGCCGTTAGAGCCTGTGTGCCCCCGAACGACCGAATCGCCACCGGAAGAGACAATATTATCGCCGACACCGATGTAATGGATCGACGTCACTTGCTTTGAATGAGTGGCGATGGTCCGCGCCTGTTCTCCGGTCTCGACATTCCAGATTTTAATGGCATTGTCGGCACCGGCACTGGCGATAAACGCCCCGTCGGCACGAAAACTGACGCCAAGCACATGGTGCGTATGTCCTTCGAACGCCTTGACGAATTCACCGGTCTCGACGTTGAAGATCTTCACAAACTTATCGGCTCCTCCCGAGAGGATGTATTTTCCGTCGCGAGAGAAGTCGACACCGAAAATCGTATCGCTGTGAGCGTTCTCAAACTCACGGATGACCGAACGGCTCGCGACGTCCCAGAGCAGAAGCTGACCGCTGCGTGACGGGTCTCCACCGCCGGTGATCAGAGTTTTTCCATCGGGACTGAAGGCGAGCGCCAGCACACGGTTGATGAACGGCGACGGGGCCAGATCGAGCGGGGCTTCCGGCTTCGGGCCGAGGACTCCCGCCAAATGCCACGCCGGATCGGCGTCCCAGGCGATCACGGCATTATCGGCAGCTCCAGACACAACGGTTGTGCCCGACGCGGCGGACAACGCCGCAACGGCGGCCGCATTGCCATTCAGGTTCTCCAGTGGTTTACCGGTCGTGGAGTCCCAGAGGTGAATAATATTGTCGTCTCCCGACGTCGCGATAATACTCCCCCCCGCCACAAACTCCACCGATTTCAGTGGTTTAGGGGCTGCGGCATCCGTCGCCTGAACCGCGGCGAGATCAGCATCGGCCTGAGTTGCTACGGCGTTCGCTGCATCGAGTCCGGCCTTCATTGCGGTCTGCTTTTCTTTTGCCGCGACAAGAGCCTGATCGGCACGCTCGACGTTTCGCACCGCACCAGCCTGGGCGTTGGTCGCCGCCTTGACGGCGTCAGTCTGCTTGGTGACTTCCGCTTGAGCATCGGTCGATGCTTTTTCGAGGTCTTTATTCTCCGGCTCCTTTGCCGCCGCTTCTTTCGCGGCAGCGGCCTTTGTCTCGGCATCGGCCAGGGCGGTTTGTGCGTCGGTGAGAGCCTTGTCGGCGGCAACTTTCGCTTCGTTCGCCATCTTCTGCCCGTTCTCACGTTCCGTGACACCGGCATCGGCCGCCTTCACCGCGGCATCGGCCAATGCGACCTTTTGCTTCGAGACGGTTTGACTCTCCGTCGCCAGAATAACCTGCTGCTGAGTATCGAGGTTGCCGATCATTTCGGCGATCTGTGCACCGTTGTCGGCCTGCCACAATTTGGCCACATTGTTCGCCGCTGCAGACGCGAAGAATTTTCCGTCAGGGCGGACCGACACGTCGGCCACCGGAGCTCCATGATTCATGTTGAGAGCAACGGCGTTCGTCGTCAGATTCCAAGTGCGAACCGTCCCGTCATCACTGCCGGAAAGGACGATATTCGTATCGGTCGGCACAACCGCCAGCGAGTTAACCGGTCCGGTATGACCGGCGAGTTCGGCCAGCGGCGTCGGCGGATTTGCATCGACCGGGATATTCCAGACGCGAATGATATTATCGGCATGAGCCGTTACCAAACGAGCCGGAGCGTCGGCCGGTTCAGCCGGTTTGCTGACGACCAGATCGTTGATCGGTGCAGTCGTTGTCGATGTCAGCACAGCGGCACCGTCGGCAAGATTCCAGATGCGGATCGTCATATCGAGCGACGCCGAATATAACTGCGTTCCGTCCAGCGAGAATTGCAGCCCCTTCACAACGCCGGTATGGCCGGGCAATGTCAAATGCAGAGTTCCATCCGCTTGTTTGATCAGGACGATCGAGTTATCCGCCAGTGAGACGGCAATATAGTCGGGATGAGAGGCATTGACGGCGGTTACGGCCGCCGGTGCGGCATATTTCCAGCGTTGAACGTTCTCGCCACGCTGCCAAATCTTGACGGCTTTGAAATCTCCCGTAGCGAGGGTATGACCATCTGAAGAGAAGGCCATTGAATGTACAAAATCGCGATGAGCGGCTCCGTTCGGATAAAGCGGTTGGCCGTCGACGACGACCGATTGCAGATTCGGATCGAGCAACTGCGTCATCTTATCGCCATTGAGCAGGTCGAAAATGTAAATTTGATTGACGCGACCGGCCGCGGCAAAACGTCCCCAGGGAGACAAAGCCGAACTGTAAATTGCCTTTAAATTCGATGGAATCGACTGCCATTGCAGATTCGCCATCCCCGAGCCCGAGCCGGGTTTTGCTCCTTCGGTAATCCACTGCTTGATCAGACCGAGTTCCTGTGGGGTGAGCGGCTTCGCTTCGACCTTGTTGGGAAGCGGAGGCATCACCGGTTCTTCGGTGCGCGAGACGACTTTGAAGAGGAGACTCTCTTCGGGCTTGCCTTCGACGACGACCGGTCCACTGGCCCCCCCTTTGAGGATGTTGTCGACCGTTTCGAGCACAAGATCGCTCTCGTTGATCGCCACGTTATGGCAGGCGAGACAATTGCGATCCAGAATTGGAAAAATGTCCTGCTCGAAATCGACCGGACGGCCCAAGTCGACCGCAGCCGCTTCAATGGGACCGGCTGCCTCTTCTTGAGCGGAAACCGTGGAAGCCACTGCCCACCAGGCACACGTCATGACGAGAGCCGTCAATGTCGATCGGTGAAGCATTTCAATATCCTCTACTTTAAAGTGAATACGTGATTTTTCTTAGGGCACGAGAAGCTTGCAATTCAACGTCAATTCGAGCTTAAGGAGACACGGTAATCGCCACGGGAACGTCGACCTCGGCCCGACCGTCGAACTCCGATACGGCCCGAATGACAAGGTTCGCGAGCGCCCCCTCGGTCGCATCGGCCGAAGCTCGAATCGAGACAACTCCTTCAGCCTGATCGGCTGGGATGGTCACAAATTCGGACGTCAGTCCGGCATACCCCGGCGGAATCGGGAACGTCAATTGGACCGGCCCCTGAAAGCCGTTGATCCGACTGACCGTGACTTTGATATCGATCTGTCCCCCCTTCTTGAGGGCTCCCCCATCGGGAACCGCCGCTGCCAATGTCACTGGGGACGGTTTGACATCGATGATGATCGGAGTCGACGGAGAAAAGACGTTAATGTTCGCCGCAGTCGAGACTTTTTCGGCGGCAGCAACTTTGGCATCGAGATCGGTCTTGGCTGCTGCGGCCGCTTTCGAAGCCGCATCGGCGGCAGCGAGATCGGCCTCTGCTTTGACTTTTGCATCTTCAGCGGCCTTGGCTGCGGCTTCCGCATCGGCTTGCACCTTCTTGGCCGCCTCTACTTTTTCGGCGGCGGTTTTCGCAACAGTATCCGCATCAGCAGCGGCCTTGGCAGCTTCTTCAGATGCCTTGGCTAAATCCTGATTGTTTGCGTCACCATCGGCGGCCTTCTTGGCTTCCGCCGCTTTTTCGGCAGCAGCCGTGGCCGCGGTCTGAGCGTCGGCTAATTCCTTTTCAGCGGCTGCAGTCGCTTCCTGTGCCTTCTTTGCGGCTTCAGCCGCCTCGGTCGCCTTCTTGACAGCTTCGTCTTTCGCCGTGGTGGCCGTCGTTAGTGCTTCGGCGGTCTTGGTGGCTGCTTCGTTCGTCGCCGGTTGCTGTTGCTGAAGAGCTATAAGTTTATCGAGATGGCGACGATACGATACGGCGGCTTGCGATTTCAGATAGAGCGTATACACACCAGGTGGCGTGTTATTATTCACGAATAACCGATACAACATTTCGGTATTCGCAGCCGGAATCGGTTTGTTCTCGACGGTGATATTGGCATTGCCGGGCATGCCGACAAACGTCAAAGGAACATCCGCATTAAAACCTTGACGTTTTGCCAACGCGACCGGCACCAGAATCTGATGTCCCTGCCGGGCATCAATGCGGAAGACATCGGTAGATAGCTGATAGAAAGCGGGCTCATCCAGAACAGCGAGTTCTATCGATCGCGTCGTGCGAGCGGTTCCAGGAACATTCGCGGCACCGCTCCA
Source organism: Planctomycetota bacterium (assembly GCA_027618475.1). Lineage (GTDB taxonomy): Bacteria > Planctomycetota > Planctomycetia > Planctomycetales > Planctomycetaceae > JAQCEJ01. The sequence goes on from JAQCEJ010000018.1 coordinate 59,315, forward strand.
GGCGATCGTCGCACCGCGAGCGGGATGGGAAACGTATTTGGCAGCGGCATCATGAGCGGCTTGAGTCTCGGCGACTTTTGCGTGGGCCTGCGCGATCACCGCGTCCTGAGCAACTCGGGCATCCTGTGCCGTTTTCAATGCCGCGGCGGCGGCATCAACGGCAGCCTGAGCTTCTGTCGCTTTCTGAGCCAAAGCAGCATCATCTTTATTGGCTTCAGCCGCCTTCTTCGCTTCGGCTAATACGGCATTGGCAGCGGCCAGCGCTTCGTTCGCCTTTTGCTCGGCGGCAATCAGAGGAACCAAGGCATCGGTCGCCGGTTTAATGGCGGCCTTCGCTGCAGCGAGGGCATTCGTTGTGGCCAGTGAATCGATTCTCGCGTTGCCGACAGCTTGAATGGTTCCCGACCACGGTGCCGCATCTTCTGTCGCCGTCAACACCAGTACGGCTGAGGTCTGATTGGGGCCAATCGTTGTCCCTCGGCACACGACTCCTTCGGGTAGCCCTTCGATATTCACGTCGATCGGACCATTAAAACCATCGCGTCGAAACGCCAATACTTCAATTTCGTAGTTGTCACCCCGGCGAAGATTCGACGACCAGGTTCCTGCGATCTTTTGTCCCGGTGCGACGGGTTGCAGCGGAAGAACGACCAGACGGTAATCGGGAGTCTCCTGACGTATCGCCAATCGATACGTCAATCGAGGATCGCCCCGCGTCTCGAAATACTTGTCGCGCACCGAAACTCGATAATTGCCGTCGGCAGGAACGACAAACCGAAAGACCGGATCGTCAGCAACAGTATCAAAAACGTTAGGTGCGAGGTTCGTACCGTTGTCGTCTTGTGTGGTAATCGCCGTGACGGTTTCTTCACCCTTGTCATTCACGGTGACCTGTTCGAGCACGAAATACGGATCGAGCGAGATGCCGTTCCGCTGGCCGAAAACTTCGACGTAATAGACCTCTTGTGCTTTCGCGGTGAATTGATACCAGTCGATGTCACCGCGAATTTGCGACTGCCCTGTCAATTCGATGGGAATCGTCACGGTCTGCGCTTCGGCGGGTGTGTTGTTCGGCTCAACTTCAGTGGCGGTCGGTGCGGTGGCGAAGAAGATCGTCATCGGATTGGCGGTTACGGTTCCATCCGTGAATATGTACTTGAAACCATCAGCATCGGCCATAACAGGGTCAAGCAGTTCGGCCGTTAACTGGCTGCTCGGATTCTCCGGAAGCGCGACGGAGACATCGAGTTTTTGCAGAGGTTGTCCGTCGACTTTCATTTCGGTCGCCTGACCGTTCGGCAGATTTCGCCCATAGAGCGAGTAGGTTCCGGTCGTACCGGCCAGGCCCGACGAGGGAATCACAAAATCGATATGGGGACCGGTATGAATTGTCAGCCGGTAAAAGTGGTCGGCACTTCCCGAATAGACAACGTCGAAGACTTTAACGAGGTACTCTCCGTCGGCCGGGACTGCAAAATCGAGCAGCGGATCACGCATGATATCGGCGGTGGCATGCGCCAATCGTTTTCCTTCCGGAGTGTGAATCTCCAGCCGAGGCTGCATTCGCGAATCGATCGTCTTTGCGTTGCAGTCAAAGAGAATGCGTTGTCCCGCCGTCGCCGTGAATTTGTAGTAATCGAGGTCGGTGGCCGAGTCGGAACGACCGGTGATCGTTGTGTTGAGTTCGACGACCTGAGCGTTGGCTGCGGGGTCGTTATTCGGCTCGGCCTCGCGGACTTCCGGTCGTGTTCCGACGACAAATGTGCGCGGGTTGCTGATTCCGAAGGCTCCGGTAACCCGCAGATCGTAAACGCCTACAGGAACAGCAGGGTCGATTGTGACCAGAAACGTATTCGCGACCGGTTGCTGTTGACCGTTGACATCTTGCGTTTTTTGAACGGCCGTGATACCGGCGTGACTGAATGACATCGCGGAGATATCGTCGATGTCGGTTCCCCCCACGACGACAACTTCGACGGTCGTCCCCACCTGTCCTCCCTGAGGCATGGTAGAATTCAACCGAATCTGGGGAAGTTGCGCCTGTGCCGCGTTGAATGCCGGCGTCAGACAGATTCCTCCGCTCAACAACAGTGTCCAGGTCATCACAGTTCGGGAGATCGCGACGAATTGCGAATCAGCACGCTGTGCCATGTTCATGTTCCTTTTCAGGTCGTTTGGATTCATCCCTATTCACGCCGGGCATCGGGTGCAGCAGAAACAGGATGTCATGCGAGGCAGGGTTACGGCTACCCATTCGGTTCGTCTGAAGGGGTAGCAGATTTTCAATCTGGAAGGTATGACGACGGTGGAAAGATTCAAATCAGGATGTTGTTCGGGTCAAGCGTCAACTTCAGCGCAGATGGTTATGTTCCCACAGTCACGAAATCTCAACGATCAGAAGCCACTTCTCCGATCGAATATCCATCAATTTTAAGATCTCGATCGAGCCCAGCGTGAGCGCATTTTATGAAATAACGACCAACTTTTTAAAAGTGATTCGACAGCCGTTATTTTCGATTCGGAATTTGCCCTCCCAAAAGACGCCGTCGGGCCGTTCGTACGACCATGTTGCCGTACGAACGACCGATCGGTTGTATCTCAGTGGTTAAAGAGGAATTCCTTCGTATTAATTAAGGCCCAGACAATATCTTCGTAGGCGATTTTCACATTCGCTGCTTCCTGCTTGCCGATGTGATCGAGGGCGATCTTCAACTCGTCGGCGTTCGGCTCGCGTGAATAAACCCAGCGATACAGTTCTCGCACGCGTTCTTCGTGCGGACGGTCTTCGGCAGCGGCCAGCGTCGCCGCCCGACCGTTACCGTTGCTGATCTTCGATTGCACTTCGCCGCTGTTGAGCAGGTGCAAGCTTTGCGCCAAATTGGCCTCTTGCGATCGCTCGCATTCGCACGCCGTATCGGCTTGTGGCTGACCAAAGACTTTCAAGAAATAAGGACCAACCGACGGATCAGGCAGCTGTACAGCTTTGGTTCCGACCGGCTGACCGCTGAAGTTTTCGCTGGTTGCGGTGACCTGATGAAATGCGTCGTACAGCACTTCGGCGGTCAACCGTTTCGGGTAATACCGCGAAAAGTTCTGCTTGTCCTTCAGATTATAATCGTTCGGCAACGAACTGAGCTGATACGTGCTCGATCGCGCGATTGTCCGAACCAGATGCTTGATGTCGAAACCACTGTCGATAAAATCCTGAGCGAGTTTATCGAGCAACTCAGGATTCGATGGCGGGTTCGTCGCCCGCATGTCGTCTTCAGGTTCGACAATACCCCGTCCGAAGAAGTGCTTCCAGTAACGATTCACCAGGGCCTTGGCGAAGAATGGGTTATCCTTCCGCGAGAGCCACTCGTTGAGTGCGATGCGGGGATCGCGATCAGCCGGGATTTCCAGCACTTCGCTCCCTAAACCGGTCGGTTTGAGATCTTTTCCCGAACGGGGGTTGCGGGCTGAGGCCAAGCCGATCTGATGTATGACCCGTTTATCACGACCCTGATTGGCCACCGTTCCTTCCAGGTTCTTCTTCCCGACGCGGGAAAAGAACGCAGCGAAGCCGTAATAGTCGTCCTGGCTCCACTTTTCGAACGGATGGTGATGACAGCGGGCACATTGGATGCGCAGCCCCAGGAACAATTGAGCAGTATCTTCAACCTGTTCTTCGACCTGATCGACTTCGCGATACCAAACGACCGGCGGGTTGAATTTCGCTTCGCCCGAAGCGGACAGAATGTCGCCGACGAATTCGTTATACGGTTTGTTTTCGTAAAGAGCCGTCCAGATCCAACGATGAAATTCGTAAGACCAGACTTGCTCCGGTCCGCCGCGCTGCTTGTTTCGCAGCACCATGTTCCACTTGTTGGCAAAGTAGTCGGCGTAAGCGGTCGAGTCGAGCAGACGATCGATAACGACGTCCCGCTTGTTCGGATTGGTATCCGCCAGAAATGCTTTTACTTCTTCATCGCTGGGAGTACGACCGGTGACGTCGATATAAACACGACGCAGAAACGTCGAATCATCCGATAAGTCCGACGGTGGAATACCCAGTAATTTCAGTTTGTTGAAGACCGCGTCGTCGATGTAATTGACGACGGCCGGAGTCTGTGCCACATTGACTCCGAGAGGAATCGTCGCACGGAACGTCGACACCTGGCCCTGATACCGCGCCATAATCGCGACTTCGCCCGAAAGATCGAGCGTCTTGACGAGAGCGGAGGGAGTCACTTCGGCCATTTCGGTATCGTTGGGCTCGTACAACGCCATCTGCGTTACGTCTTCGGTTGTTCCATCCGAGTAAGTTGCGACAACACAGAACTGCTGTTCGCTACCGCGATCCATAATTCGCCCGGCAGGATAACAGGTGATGCCGGTAACGACGGGATCGTCTTCGCTGCCATAGGGAGCCCCCTGTTCAATCCAGCGGTAAATCAGGCGGTATTCGTGGCTGCCAACGTCCATTCGCTTGCCGCCACCGTGGGGCGAACGACCGGTCGCCTTCGTGAGCAGAAGACTCTGCGAAGGAGACGACGGGAACAATCGACGACCGCGGCCTTCCTTCACGAGAAATTCGTGGTCATCACCAGGATAAAATCCGAGCAGCGACAACTTGAAACCGTTTTGGCCGCTCGCCTTTCCGTGACATCCACCGCTGTTGCAACCGAGTTTGGTGAAAATCGGAACAATTTGATTTTTGAAGTTAATCGTCACCGGAACGGCGACACCTTCGACATGCACGGCGAGTTCACCGGTGGCTCCGTCCGAGTTGGTCACTTTGACAACGGCGTCACCATCGGCAAGAGGTGTCACCATACCAGTGTTCGAGACGGTGATAATCCCTTCGGGGGAAGCGGTGTATTGCACCGTGCGGGTGAAGTCATGCAGTTGGCCGCTCGAAAATTCGCCGGTCACGTACAATTGCTGTCGAGCATCACGGCCTCGCAATGTCACACCGCTGCCGTCAAGATTCGGTTCAACTTTGACGGCTGTCAAGGTTCCCGGATCACCCAACCCCGTCGGCTCATCGGCGTAAGAAAAAGGCACCATTGCCAGGGTCGAGAGGAAAGTCGCTGCCGTGACAAGCAATCCCTGTCTGGTCCGTTTCATGCCACATCTCCCTTGATTATTGAGCATTCGAATCGATTGATCTGATCGCTGTTCTGCATACTCGAACAATTTGCCGTACCGCACTATCGCTCGAAACGCTATGCAAATTTTTCCAAACTTCGATAATCATTTTCTACGGAAAATCTTCACACAAGTATCATCTCGAATTCAACTCATGAAGTCGAGCGACATACAAATTCCTAAATCTACATCGACGATTTATTTGAAATCATTCCTGACGGCAGGAAAACTTCGCTAACACAGGCGTGATTCATTGGCTGGCAGGATAACCTTGTCGATGATATTCAAATAGCTCGGTTATCCAAATAACGTGTGGAGTATCAATTAGGCTTCCCTTATATGTTATCGCACGCTCGAACCAAGTTCAAGGTGCCTCCTACAAAATCAGAACATATCAACATTTGTTTGATTGTCAAGTTTGATCGTTGTAACGGTGGTATCGAGCATGTGCCGTGTCTGTCGCCGAAAACCTGTTTGGTTCACTTGAACGCCGAACGAAATCTGCATTTCTCTCGGGGCAACTTCTCATTTTGGACGCGGAGTGATAGCATGCGGCCAAATTGTCGTGAAACGAAAAACCTCGTTCCCCGCCTCGCGCAGGGCAACAATCCACCTTCGAAGCGCTGCTACCTGAATTTAGTAGTCATAAGAGGAGAAATCTGAATGTCGGCGAAAAACCCGTTTGGTGCGGAAGGCCAACTGAAAACCCAAAGCGGCGAATACTCGATCTTTCGATTGCAGAAACTCGTACAGGACAAGATCGGTGCGGTGGAAACCCTTCCCTTTTCGATCCGAGTTCTTCTCGAAGCCTGTTTGCGCCGGGTGGACGGGTTTCTCGTCTCCGATGAAGATGTCGTCAACATCGCCGAGTGGAATGCGGAAAAGCCGAAGGAAGTCGAAATTCCGTTCCTCCCCGGGCGTGTCGTCCTGCAGGATTTCACGGGAGTCCCCGCCGTCGTCGATCTCGCGGCCCTTCGCTCGGCGATGGTCCGTATGGGGGGTGACCCGAAAAAGATCAATCCGCTTGTGCCGTGCGATCTCGTCATCGATCACTCGGTGCAGGTCGATTTCTTCGCTTCACCAAATTCGTATCAGGACAACCTCAAAATCGAATTCGAGCGAAACCAAGAACGCTATCAATTTCTGCGCTGGGGACAGCAGGCATTTGCCAATTTTCGCGTCATCCCTCCGGCGACAGGAATCGTACATCAGGTCAACCTCGAATATCTCGCGAAAGTTGTTCTTACAAAAGACGGCGTCGCCTACCCCGACAGCCTCGTTGGAACCGACAGTCATACCACGATGATCAACGGTCTGGGTGTCGTGGGGTGGGGTGTCGGCGGCATCGAAGCCGAAGCCGTGATGCTCGGCCAGCCAATCGCCATGCTTCTCCCCGAAGTGGTTGGCTTCGAGCTTTCGGGTGAACTCAACGAAGGAGTGACCGCAACCGATCTGGTGCTGACCGTGACACAAATGCTGCGTCGTCACGGCGTGGTAGGCAAATTCGTCGAATTCTTCGGACCAGGACTCTCAGCAATGACGCTTGCCGATCGCGCGACGATTGCCAATATGGCCCCCGAGTACGGTGCGACGATGGGTTTCTTCCCTGTCGACGACGAAACCTTGCGCTATCTGAAGCGAACCGGTCGTACCGCCGACGAAGTCGATCTCGTCGAACGCTATTATAAGGAACAAGGTTTATTCCGCACGAATGCCTCACCAAAACCACGTTTCTCGAGCTGCCTGTCGCTCGACCTTTCGAAAGTTGAAGCCTCACTCGCCGGTCCGAAACGTCCGCAAGACCGCATCGCGCTCGACGGTATGAAACAACAATGGCGACAGGATCTGTCAACAACGTTCGGCAAGACTACGCCCAGTAATACATCGACGCCGGCGTCAATGACATCCGAGGGAGGCTCTGCAACCGCGGTTCAAGATCCTCCTCCCAAGAATGGATTGAACGGTGTTCCCGTCCAGTTCAACGGTGAATCATTCGATCTGAAAGATGGTGCCGTCGTGATCGCGGCGATCACCAGTTGCACGAATACGAGCAACCCTTCGGTGCTGATCGCCGCCGGTCTGGTTGCTCGTAACGCGGTGAAACGTGGCCTTACCCGCAAACCTTGGGTGAAGACCAGCCTCGCTCCCGGCAGCCGGGTCGTGACCGATTATCTGGCGAAATCGGGGCTGGATCAATTCCTCGATCAGATGGGATTCAACACCGTCGGATACGGCTGCACAACCTGCATCGGCAACAGCGGCCCCCTTCCCGACCCGGTCTCGAAAGCCGTCAGCGAAGGGGATCTCGTCGTCGCGGCCGTGCTGTCGGGAAACCGCAATTTCGAGGGACGGATCAATGCCCAGGTCAAAGCCAATTATCTGGCGAGCCCGCCGCTGGTCGTCGCCTACGCCATCGCCGGCACGACCGATCTCGATCTCGCAACGGAACCACTCGGCAATGATAACAAAGGTCAACCCGTCTATCTCAAAGACCTCTGGCCGACACAAAAAGAAGTCACCGATACCGTCAATGCCTCTCTCACCGCCGACATGTTCACCAACGAATACGGCAAGGCAACGCTTGGTCCACCTGAATGGCAGGCGATTTCGTGTGCGACGGGCGACCTGTTTGCCTGGGATGAAAACAGCACCTACGTGCAGGAACCCCCCTTCTTTGTCGACATGCCGAAGACGCCTGGGCCGATCGAAGCGATCAGCGGCGCATCGGTACTCGTCTCGGTCGCCGATTCGGTCACGACCGATCACATCAGTCCTGCCGGGTCGATCAAAGCCAGTTCACCGGCGGGACTTTACCTGCAAGAGAAGGGAGTCACGCCGCTCGACTTCAACAGTTACGGCAGCCGCCGCGGCAACGACCGCATAATGACGCGAGGCACGTTTGCAAATATCCGCCTGCGAAATCTACTCGCTCCGGGAACCGAAGGGGGCGTGACAAAGTATCTGCCAACCGGCGAGGTGATGTCGATTTACGACGCCTCGGTGAAATACAAAGCGGCGGGAACGCCGCTGATCGTACTCGCCGGCGCGGAATACGGAACAGGCTCATCGCGCGACTGGGCAGCCAAAGGGACATTTCTGCTCGGCGTGAAAGCCGTTATCGCCACATCGTTCGAGCGTATTCATCGCTCGAATCTTGTCGGCATGGGAGTGCTGCCGTTGCAGTTTCGCGACGGAGAAAGCCGCGACTTCCTCGGTCTCGACGGAACCGAAACATTCGACATTCAGCTTGACGACAAACTCAAACCGCGCCAGGCAATCGAAGTCACCGCCACTAAACCCGATGGTTCGGTGACGCGGTTCACCACGCTGTGCCGTGTCGACACCCCCGTCGAAGTCGAATACTACCGTCACGGCGGCATTCTGCACAAAGTGCTGCGGGAGATGAATGGGTGAGATGTCACAAGGGTTACGATCGTCGTCGGTAAAACATGCCGGCGCCGATCAGACCCAGCAACGCCAGCCCCGCTGTCGAAGGTTCGGGCACGCCCAAATCGGGGGCGTCGCCGATTTGCAGGTTGAAAAATCCGTTGGCTGTCGCGGCACTGGCAGCCGTCCATCTCTGCACTAACAGATTAAATTTTAGTTCGTAGACGCGTCCGGCAATTAACGTTCCGGTGAGCGAACCCTGCAAAAATTTTTCGGGTGTGGTGGCATCCCCCTCCAGCAGTCCCAGCGTAAACGATTCGCCGGCGGTGTTATAGCTCATCTGCTGATTTCGAAAGACCACCCCTCCGCCCGGCGAGACATCAGTCAATTCAAAATTAAAGAGCAGTCTGCCGTTGCCGGTTTGCGAATAGACCCCGCTAATCGAATAATCCTCATCTTGATCGAGCGTGAATCGAGTCGGCACAACGAAAGACGTCTGCGCCTGATTACTATTAACCAAATTGGGCCGCGAATGAACGACTGTCAGCTTAAATCCGAAATTGCTGAACTCGAATGTCGACGAATTGCTGGCGAGGCCATCCGTCTGCACGGACGTGGTGTCCATAGGCAGCGTGGAGACAAGAGTTTCTTCCTCAGCCGTACTGACACCATCCCAGGCGCGCACTTTTGTCGAACCTTGAGTCACCGTGATGTTCGCCGCCTCCAGAGAAGGAGTCGCGAGAACCGCTAACAGACCAGCAAATCCCAGAGTCAACAAACTACGCATGGTCAGATACCTCCATCGATTGAAGGAGCGCAATATGCATCACAACAAGAATTCGCAAGATAGCGATTTCGTTAGAATTCGATCGTATCACGAGGCCAACAGGTGGCACAGTCATAAAATGTGGAGATTGGGGAAAATTTCTTGACTTTTTAAGCGGCAAATTCACACCGGATCAGGGGAGTTCCTGGCACTGTCATGTCAAACCACATTCAATCCCTCTAAGAGCATGCCGAGACCGCACAACGATAGAAACCTTCCACATCGACGCGTACCACAACCAATGTTCCCCCTCACACCTCCGGCAACACCCACGGCTTGCGCCACTCCGGCCGGCCGCGAAGCGCATTCGCTTCGTCGTCATCGATAAACATCTCGGTTGCGACATCAAGTTTCAACTGCCGGCCGAGTCTCGCCGAGATGTTGCCGGCGTGACACAACACCGACGCCGGGTGACCCACGGTTTCGAGATCGCAGTACGGCCTGGCTCGCGACTTGATGCATTCGACAAAGTTCTGCACGTGCGGAGCTTCGTGGCTGTCTCCTTCTCCCTGACCGATCAGTTCACCTCCTTTTCCGAACGCACGCCAACGGCGATTGCCGACGATGATGTAACCCTTGTCACCGTACAAGGCCGATCCCTCTCCTTCCTCGTGGAAACTATACGGAGCCCAAATGCGCATTTCGTACGTTAAGATTCGGGGCGGTTTGCCGGGGTATTGATAATTGACCTGCAACGTATCGGGGAATTCCTGAGCATCGTCGAAATACCACTTGCCGCCGGTCGCACAAATCGACTCCGGCAGAGTCATCGGTTTTTCACCTTCCTGTTCCAGCGAAGCGTTGAGGAGTGCAAAGGCCATATCGAGGCGATGCACGCCGTCGTTCCCCAGATCACCGGTGCCGTAATCGTAGAACCAGCGCCAGTTGCCATGAAACCGCATGGGATTAAACCGCCGCTGGGGAGCCGATCCCAGCCACAAGTCGTAATCGACTTCTTTGGGGGCTTCGCCGTCGGGCGGGTTTCCGATCGATCCCTGCTTCGTGCTCTCCCACGCTTTGGCAACAAGGCACTTACCGAGATGCCCTTCCTTGATGAATTCGAGTGCCGACTGCAAACGTGTCGTCGCCCGGTGTTGAGACCCCATCTGCACGACGCGGCCATGTTTCTTCATCGCCGCGACCATTCGCATTCCTTCGACGATGTTGTGCGAATCGGGTTTTTCGACGTAGACGTCTTTGCCTGCCTGACATGCCATAATCGTGGGGATCGCATGCCAGTGGTCGGGAGTCCCTGCGACGATAGCATCGAGCGATTTGTCGTCGATCAAGTTTCGAAAATCCCCCGTCGTCTTCGGCGTTTTCCCTTGTAACTTGGTGACAAGTTCAACGGCATTGGGAAGGTGACGGCTGTCGAGATCGGCGATCCAGACGATTTCCACGTTGGGGTTCGCCGCGAAGGTCTGATTCAAACTGAGAGCCCGGCCTCCTGCGCCAATCACGCCGACCCGAACCGTCTCGCTGGCCCACGCCTTGGCGACCTGACTCTCGGTCAACAATCCGCCGGCGGTCACAGCCCCTAATCCCACAGCAGACTCTTTCAAGAACGTTCGGCGATTCAGATCGGTCATGTCAGGATCCTTTCGTCTGAAAGATTCATTCGAATTCAGTTACGGGAAAACCTTCTGTCTCTCGACTCTGGACTCTCGCCCTGCGACTCACGAAGATTGTACCAATCTTAAACGAGTAGCCCAATTCAAAAGGCCTGTATCACGAAAATCTCCGGACCGCATGACATGTCCTCTGTCGATCGTTTTTCCACCGAGCTGATTGTCGAACGCTATCTCAACGGCGTGCGGATCGACAGTTTTCTCAGCAAGCATCTGCGAAATTACACGCCGTGGCGAATTGCCCGCATGGTTCGCGCGGGAAGCGTTCGCATCGAAGGGGTAACAATCGAACTCCGCGAGCGGGTGCGAACCGGGCAGCGGGTCGAAATCGATCTGATCGAACCTCCCGACAAGTTGCTCAAATCGGTGCCGTTCGATCTGCCGATCATTTACGAAGACCCGTGGCTGATCGTGATCAACAAACCCCCCGGCGTGATTGCCCATCCTGCCGGAGAGTTTCAGACGCATTCGCTCGTCAACGCGGTGCAGTCGCATCTCGATACACAAACGGCCCGACCGGGATTGTTACGGGCAGGGATCGTCCATCGTCTCGACCGACTGACCAGCGGCGTGATCGTCGTCCCCAAAGAACATCTCTCGCATCGGCTGCTCTCGATTCAGTTTCAGCAGAATCGCATTTCGAAAAACTATCTGGCGATTGTCGAAGGGGTCGTCAACAAAGATCGACAGACCGTCAATCTGCCGATCGGCAGAGCGCCGCGTGGTAGAGGCGTGCTGATGTCGGCTAAACCGGATGCCCTCGATGCACGGCCTGCCAAAACGATTATTGAAATCGTTGAACGGTTTGCCGAGCATACTCTCGTGCGGGCGAAACCTCTCTCGGGACGGTTACATCAAATCCGCGTGCATCTCGCCGAGATCGGTTACCCGGTGATCGCCGACGACTGTTATGAAGCCCACGGCCGCTTGAAACCACCGCCGGAACTCCGCAAGACGCCTTCCCTGCCGAGTTACGTCGAGAGCGATGACGAGGAGATCGATGAACTTGACGAGGACCAAATCGACGATGTTGAAATTGATCTCGCGATCAACGACAACGCCCTGATGAGTCGCCACGCCTTACACGCGAGCCAGCTCGGTTTTCAACATCCGATTCTCAACGAATGGATGACCTTCACCGCCCCCCTGCCCGATGATATGCTGAAGACCCTTAAATGCCTGCGCCGTTGATTACTGTCTCGTTCCCAAGCTCCCGCTTGGGAACGCACGGTCTTCGAAGCTCCTGCTTCGCCGAGCATGAATTATCTGACGATGTAATCTGCTCCTCATTTCATTGAAATCGAGATAATTGAACAGTGATCAGACATGCGAATTCTCGTTGAACTCGTTCCGGACGATTTTATTGCTATCACACGATTCATGAATTCTGATTCCCTTCAAAAACATATTTGGGGCATGATTTTTTGGGTCTCGTGTCTTCTGATCGGTTTCGCGGGTAGCCATTCGTTGATAAATGACGATCCCTATTATTTCTATATCGCCGTTGTCGTTAGTATTCTCTTTGCCTTCTTCTACAACGCATGGGTCAAACAAAACAATAACGAAGGTATCAAAAAAGGCATTCGACAAATGGAGAGGGAAGGGAAAGGAGCATTCGGTAAACGCGAACTACGAATCGATGATGACAGTGAGCCGCCGTCAAAACCTCATAACTACTGAATAGAATGGCCCGATAATTGCGTATGGTGGGTTTCCGA